>CAMVPR010000023.1 GCA_947169385.1 uncultured Lachnospiraceae bacterium
GTTAACGCGTATCATAAGACGGTTAATGGGCATTTGTGGAGCGATAGGGCTGAGGTATTATATGAATTCATTATGAGTCATATATAATAGATTCTTCGCTGCGCCTAGAATGACAGGATTATTTAAGGAGATTAACATGGATTTTAAACAAATGATGACAAAGAGGGTTAATGATGTTGAGGATATTCTTAAAAACTACCTCCCTACAGACGAGAAACTCACTTTTACCATAACGGACGCAATGAAATACAGCACCTTGTCTAACGGTAAGAGAATCAGAGCCATTATGATGCTTGAGACATACAAGATGTTTAACGGTGATGGTGATGTTATAAACCCTTTTGTAGCAGCGATTGAGATGATTCACGCATATTCTTTGGTTCATGATGATCTTCCTGCACTTGATAACGACGAATACAGAAGAGGCGCATTAAGCACTCATGCGAAATATGGTGAAGCTATGGGTATACTTTGTGGGGACGCTCTTTTAAATTATGCGTTTGAGACTGTGGCGAAAGCATTTGACATAGAATGCAACGAGAGAGTAGCCAAGGCTTTTAAGGTGTTGTCAACTAAAGCAGGTATTACAGGAATGATAGGTGGACAGGTTGTTGATGTTGAGACAGAGGGACGTGAAATTGACGCAGATACCATGATGTTTATTCATAAGAATAAGACTGCGGCTCTTATTGAAGCTTCTCTGATGATTGGCGCGATTCTTGCAGGTGCAAATGAAGACGAAATAGCGAAGGTTGAGTCAATCGGTACTAATGTTGGACTTGCATTTCAGATTCAGGATGACATCCTTGATGTAACAAGCACGACCGAGGAACTCGGTAAGCCGGTTGGAAGTGACGATAAGAATAACAAGAACACTTATGTTAAGTATAAAGGCTTAGAAGAGGCTAAGAGAGAAGTGGAAGAGATTTCTAATAAGGCTATTGAAACACTTGATTCGTTTTCGGTTACGAACGAATTTTTAAGAGAGCTTATTAAGAGTATGATTACGAGGAAGAAATGATGGATAGAAGATTAGTATTATCGATAATTTTTATAGCACTTGGGATTGCGGTTTTTATAATAGGAACCAAGAGTATCAGGGGATATTATAAGACCAAAAGCTCTGATTGGGTTAAGAAAGAGGCTTTGATTGCCAAGATTCAGGATAAGGATGTTGAGTCTACAGGGTTTAGTATTAGAGCTAAAGGGGTTAAGCGTGTTAGGACTGTGCTTTTGAGTTATGCAGTTAATGGAAGAGAGTATCTTCTTCCTTATGATAATTTTGTATCGGGAATGAGAGTTGGCAAGGAAGTTACGATTGCATATAATCCTGCTTCTCCTGACCAATTCGCGTATAAGCCTAAACTCGGAGAATATATTGGGTATATTGTGCTTGCGCTAGGACTTATTGTTCTTGGAGGATATATAGTAGTTCTTGTAAGACGTGATTATGAAGTTGAATAATGCGGATATAAATGGAGCATAATGTATTATTTCTCGGGACGCCTCTCAGCTCGAAGACGCGTTGCTCACGTTACTAAATTCGTGCTAAGCTTACGCTTGCACTCATTAAGTAACGAGACGCGCCAACGCCCAACGAAATAACACATTATGCTCTTAATAATCCTCAAGGTGGCTGATCCATCGGGATTATCCTGTCATTCTGAGCGCAGCGAAGAATCTTTATCCCGAATGAAATGAGGGATAATATAGTAGAAGATATGATGAACACAGCAAAAATGCAGGATTAAATATATTTAATTGCAAAATCTGAATAAAATCTAAAAAAACACTTGCAAAAATGAAAGAATTGTTATATTATACTTCACGATGGTAAAATTAAGTCAAATAGGAGACTAACTATGTATAACAACATTCATGAAGAATGCGGTGTATTTGGTATTTATAAACCACATAATGCAGATGTCGCTAAAACTGTCTACTACGGGTTGAACTCTCTTCAACATCGAGGCGAAGAAGCGGCAGGAATAGCTGTCAATAAAGATCGTATCATCAAATGCGTTAAAGATCTTGGGTTAGTGAGTGATGTATTTGATGACGGTGTTTTCGACACTTTAGGTGACGGCAACATGGCTATAGGTCATGTCAGATATTCTACCAGTGGCAATTCCACCAAGACCAATGCTCAACCGATGCTTATCAAGCATATTAAAGGTCAGATGGCTCTTGCTCACAACGGTAACTTAACTAACTCATTAGAATTAAGAGAAGAATTAGAACAAAAGGGATGTATCTTCCATACTACAAGTGACACTGAAGTTATCTCATACATCATTACAGGTGAGAGACTTAATTCCCCTTCGATTGAAGAGGCAGTGACTAAAGCAATGTACAAGATTAAGGGAGCATACTCCCTTATTTTAATGTCACCGGCTAAATTAATCGCAGCAAGAGACCCTATGGGATTCAAGCCACTTTGTATGGGTGAGATGACTGACGGCAGTATTGTCTTCGCTTCTGAAAGTTGTGCATTATCAACTGTCGGTGCAACATTCGTTAGGGATATTCTCCCTGGAGAAATCGTAGTAATTGAAAAAGGTAATATAAGAACTATAAAGGAACACATAGGTAGAGTATCTCACTCGTCTATGTGTCTTTTTGAGTATATCTACTTTTCAAGACCGGATTCAATACTTGATGGCATTTCCGCTCATGATTTTAGAGAAAATGCAGGACGTAGCTTATCATTAGAGCATCCTGCAGATGCGGATATAGTTATCGGTGTTCCTGATTCAGGATTAGAGGCGGCCAGAGGCTTTGCCAAAGAAGCAGATATACCGTATGAGATTGGGCTTATCAAGAATAAGTACATCGGCAGAAGCTTTATAGCACCTGATCAAGGCATGAGAGTAGACAAGGTTCACATGAAGTTGTCGGCTGTAAGCTCTGTTATTAAGGATAAGAGAGTTGTACTGATAGATGATTCAATAGTAAGAGGAACAACATCGAAGCAGATTGTTAAGATGGTAAGAGACGCCGGAGCTAAAGAGATTCATATGAGAATATCTTCTCCACCGTTTCTTAATCCTTGCTACTATGGTACAGATATTGATTCCAAGGAGAACTTGATAGCGTGCAAGTACACATTAGAAGAGATAAGAGATTATATCGGTGCTGACAGTTTAGGATATTTGAGTGTTGATGCTGCATTAAGCATTTTACATAATTTAAGTAAGAATGATTACTTAGAACATGATGGAATGAAAGTGGATAGAGGCTATTGTACGGCATGTTTTGACGGCAAGTATCCTACAGACATTCCAAAGCAAACTGATAAACTTAGATTTGAGATATAAGGAGGAAGTTATGAATTCATATTTAATCCTGGAGGATGGAACAATTTATGAAGGTACTTCAATCGGAGCGCCTAAGGAGGTAATATCTGAGATTGTATTTAACACTTCTATGACGGGATATTTAGAAGTTATGACTGACCCTTCTTATGTTGGTCAGGCAATATGTATGACATACCCGCTTATAGGTAACTATGGAATATGCTTCGAGGATATGGAATCAAGAGGCTTATGGCTTGATGCGTTTATAGTAAGAGAGTTGTCAGAAATCCCAAGTAACTGGAGATCTGAGAATACGATTCAGAATCTTTTAAAACAATACGCAATTCCGGGTATTGCGGGAATTGATACAAGAGCGCTTACCAAGCATTTAAGAGATAAAGGAACCATGAATGGAATGCTTACCAACAAGCACTACGAAGGTGACGAGCTTAAGGAAGCATTAGAGAGAATCAAGAACTATAAGATCAAAGATGCTGTTAAGATTGCAACAGAGAAGAATGTTGAGTTGTTCCCTGCAAATGATGACGATAACCTTAAGACTCATAAGAAAGTTGCTTTGCTTGACCTTGGGGCTAAGAGAAATATTATTAGGAGTCTTAACAACAAGGGTCTTGATGTTGTATGTTACCCATCGGATGCCAAAGCGGAGGATATAATAGCTGATAACCCAGATGGAATCATGCTTTCAAACGGACCTGGAGATCCTAAGGACAACGAGGACATCATTAAAGAGATTAAGAAATTATATGACACTGATATTCCAATATTTGCAATATGTTTAGGACATCAGCTTATGGCGCTTGCAACAGGAGCGGATACTTATAAACTCAAGTTCGGTCACAGAGGCGGTAATCATCCTGTCAAGGATATCGAGACAGGAAGGGTCTATATAACATCTCAGAATCACGGATACGCGGTAGATATGAATACCGTTAATCCTGAGATTGCTGTAGAAGCATATAAGAACGTAAATGATGGAACAAACGAAGGATTAAGATACATCGGTAAGAACATAGTCACTGTTCAATTTCATCCGGAGGCAAGTCCGGGACCAAAGGACTCTGAAATCTTATTTGATAAATTTATTGAAATGATGGAGGGATAATATGCTTAACAAGGATATAAAGAAAGTATTAGTTATCGGATCGGGTCCTATTGTAATTGGACAGGCGGCAGAATTTGACTACGCAGGAACTCAGGCGTGTAAGGCTTTAAGAGAAGAGGGAGTTGAAGTAATCCTTCTTAATTCCAACCCTGCAACAATTATGACAGATAAAGATATCGCAGATCATGTATATATTGAGCCTCTCACGATTGAGGTCGCAGAGAGTATTATTGAAAAAGAGAAGCCTGACTCTATTCTTCCTACACTTGGAGGTCAGGCCGGACTTAATATGGCTATGGCTCTTTCTGAGAGCGGGTTCTTAGAGAAACACAATGTTAAACTTATCGGAACATCTGCAGAGACTATATCTAAAGCCGAGGACAGACTTATGTTCAAGGAGACGATGGATAAGATACATGAGCCGGTTGCAGCTTCTAAGGTTGTAAAGAGTATAGAAGACGGACTTAAAGTAGCGGCAGAGATTGGATATCCAATTGTGTTGAGACCTGCTTATACATTAGGTGGTGCCGGTGGTGGTATCGCTGAAAATGAAGAACAGTGCAGAACAATTCTCGAGAATGGTCTCAGACTTTCAAGGGTTCATGAGGTATTGGTTGAGAGATGTATCTCAGGATGGAAAGAAATAGAGTATGAGGTTATGAGAGATGGCGCAGGCAATGTTATTACAGTCTGCTCTATGGAGAACCTTGATCCTGTTGGAGTTCACACAGGTGATTCGGTGGTTGTTGCACCTACTCAGACATTATCTGACAAAGAATATCAGATGCTTAGAACTTCAGCTCTTAACATTATTACAGAGCTTGATATCAAAGGTGGATGTAATGTTCAGTACGCTCTTGATCCGGAGAGCTTTGAGTACTGCGTAATAGAGGTTAATCCTAGGGTTTCTCGTTCGTCAGCTTTGGCTTCTAAGGCTACAGGATATCCTATTGCAAGGGTTGCTGCTAAGATTGCTTTAGGTTACAACCTTGACGAGATTAAGAATGAGATTACGGGTAAGACTTACGCATGTTTTGAGCCTATGCTTGACTACTGTGTTGTTAAGATGCCTAGGTTACCATTTGACAAATTTATATCTGCAGACCATCACTTAAGTACGCAAATGAAAGCTACCGGTGAGGTTATGGCGATATCTAGTTGCTTTGAAGGTGCGTTGATGAAGGCTATAAGATCATTAGAGCAGCATGTTCATGGGTTGATGTCATACGATTATTCATATGTTGATGATAAAGGTTTAAGAAAGCTTATATCAGACACTGATGACAGACGTATATGGACTGTTGCCGAGGCTATGAGACGAGGTATGAGTGCTTATGAGATTCATCAGTTAACCAAGATTGATGAGTGGTTTATTAAGAAGATAAGCAATCTTTTGGATATGGAGAAACGTCTTTCTTCAGAGGCATTAGATGAGAACCTCTTAAGAGAGGCTAAGCATATGGAATTCCCGGACAGAACAATTGCTAAGCTTCAGGGTATCACAGAGGAAGAGGTTTATGAATTAAGAAAGAAACTTGGAATAGTTGCTAATTTCAGAATTGTTGATACCTGTGCTGCGGAGTTTGAAGCGGAGACACCATATTTTTATTCAGATTACAATGTTGATGATGAAGATATTCCTTCAGAATCAGGTAAGAAGAAGGTTCTGATATTAGGTTCCGGTCCAATAAGAATCGGCCAGGGTATTGAGTTTGATTTCTGTTCGGTTCACTCAACCTGGGCTTTCAAGAAAGAAGGGTATGAGACAATCATAATCAACAACAATCCTGAGACTGTTTCTACTGACTTTGATACTGCTGATAAGCTTTACTTTGAGCCTCTAACCAAAGAGGATGTAAGAAATGTTGTTGATAAAGAGCATCCTGATGGAGCTGTTGTTCAGTTTGGTGGTCAGACTGCGATTAAGCTCAGCCAATTCTTAACAGAGATGGGTGTAGAAATCCTTGGTACCAAGCCTGAAGATGTTGATGCTGCTGAGGACAGAGAGCGTTTTGATGAGATTCTTAATGAGACGGGTATTAAGAGACCTGAGGGATGCACTGTATTTACCGAGGATGAAGCAATTGAAGCTGCAGAGTCTTTAGGATATCCTGTTCTTGTAAGACCTTCTTATGTTCTTGGCGGTCAGGGTATGCAGATTGCGATATCTGATTCCGATGTAAGAGAATACATAAGAGAGATTAACAAGATTGAACAGGAGCATCCTATTCTTGTAGATAAGTACATTAAAGGAATCGAGCTTGAGATTGATGCTATCTGTGACGGTGAGGATGTTTTGATTCCTGGAATCATGGAGCATATTGAGAGAACCGGTATTCACTCAGGAGACTCTATATCAGTTTATCCTGCTCGTTCTATTTCAGAAAATGCTAAGAATACTCTGCTTGATTATACCAAGAGACTGGCCAAGGCGTTACATGTTATCGGAATGATTAATATTCAGTTTATAGCTGATGGAGATGACATTTACATTATTGAGGTTAATCCTAGATCATCTAGAACTGTTCCTTATATTTCGAAAGTTACCGGTATTCCTATTGTTTCACTGGCTACTAAGATTATATGTGGACATACCATTAAGGAATTAGGATATATGCCAGGATTACAGAAGGATTCAGGTTACTATGCAATTAAGATGCCTGTATTCTCATTTGAGAAGATAAGAGGTGCTGATATATCTCTTGGACCTGAGATGAAGTCAACAGGTGAGGCACTTGGTATTTCTAAGGACTTTAATGAGGCTTTACATAAGGCTTTCCTTGGTGCAGGTGTTAAGCTTCCTAAGTACTACAACATGGTTATCACTGTCAAGGATGAAGATAAGGAGGATATTATACCTATCGCCAAGAGGTTTGAGGCTGTTGGATATAATATTTATTCGACCAGAGGTACATATAATGTTCTTAAAGAGGCCGGAGTGGATTGTATAAGAACCAGAAAGGTTGAGCAGGAGTCGCCTAATATTCTTGATCTTGTTCTTGGACATGAGCTTGATATTGTTATTGATACTCCTAGGGATGGTGCTTCTAACAGGCGTGATGGATTCATAATCAGGAGGAATGCGGTTGAGACCGGGGTGAATGTAATTACTGCCATTGATACTGCTGAGGCTTTGATTACCTCGCTTGAGAACAGGAAGAAGAACATTAATCTTGTAGACATTGCAGAGATATAGTAAATAACAAAGTATTACTATGTCATTCTGAGCGAAGTGAAGAATCTTATTAAGATCCTTCGTCGCTATGCTCCTCAGGATGACATGATATACCGTAGCGGAGCACATTGTGCTCCATAGGTGGCGAACGAAATATAAAGGAGAATAACTATGAGTGTTAAATACGTATTTGTAACAGGTGGAGTTGTATCAGGACTCGGTAAAGGTATAACGGCAGCATCATTAGGAAGGCTTTTAAAGGCAAGAGGATATAAGGTTACCATGCAGAAATTCGACCCTTATATCAACATTGACCCTGGTACAATGAATCCTATACAGCATGGTGAGGTGTTTGTTACCGAGGACGGAACTGAGACTGACCTTGATCTTGGGCATTATGAGAGATTTATTGATGAGTATCTTGACAAGAACTCTAATGTTACAACAGGTAAGATATACTGGTCCGTTCTTAACAAAGAGAGACATGGTGATTTCAAGGGTGGTACTGTTCAGGTTATTCCTCACATCACCAATGAAATCAAGGATAGATTCTACAAAGGCAAGGATGACGAGGACGACACGATTGCTATTATTGAGGTCGGCGGTACCGTTGGAGATATTGAGAGTCAGCCTTTCTTAGAAGCAATCAGACAGTTTCAGACAGATATTGGTCATGAAAATGCAGCTCTCATCCATGTTACGTTAATCCCTTATCTTAAGGCTTCAGGTGAGATGAAGACTAAACCTACGCAGGCAAGCGTTCGTGAGCTTCAGGGCATGGGTATAAGACCGGATGTTATTATGTGTAGAACCGAGCATCCAATCTCTGATGACGTAAGAGATAAGATTGCTTTGTTCTGTAACGTTCCCGTCAATCACGTTCTTCAAAACCTTGATGTTGATTATTTATATGAGGCTCCTCTTGCTATGGAGAAAGAGAAACTTGCGGATGTTATATTAGATGTCCTTAAGCTTGAGAAGAGAGAGCCTGATTTAGAGGATTGGACAGGACTTGTTGATGCTCTTAAATCCCCTAAGAACGAGGTTACAATCGGAATAGTCGGCAAATACGTTACCTTACACGATGCGTATTTAAGTGTTTCAGAGGCTCTTAAACACGGAGGTATAAGCTGTCACGCCAAGGTTGATATGAAGTGGATTGATTCTGAGGATATCAATGAAGACAATCTTGCTCAAACATTTGCAAATGTTGACGGAATTCTTGTGCCGGGTGGATTCGGTAAGCGTGGAACGGAAGGTATGATACTCGCTTCTAAGTATGCTAGAGAGAATAAGATTCCTTATCTCGGAATCTGCTTAGGAATGCAGATGGCTATAGTTGATTTCGCAAGAAATGTGCTGGGTCTATCTGATGCCAATAGCTCAGAGTTTGATCCTGACAGTTCTAATCCTGTTATACATCTTATGCCGGATCAGGAAGGTATTGAGAACAGAGGCGGAACGCTTAGACTTGGCGCATATCCTTGTCATTTGTCTAAGGATTCTAAGTCGTTTATGTTATATGATAAAGAGGATATCTCTGAGAGACACAGACATAGATATGAAGTTAATAACGACTATCGCGAGCAGCTTTGTGATGCCGGGATGATGATTGTCGGTAAGTCACCTGATGATAAGATTGTTGAGATGATTGAGTTATCCGATCATCCTTACTTTATCGGAACTCAGGCTCATCCTGAGTTCAAGTCAAGACCTAACAAGGCACATCCATTGTTTAAGGGGCTTGTAAGAGCTGCAATTGACAGACAGGATGCGTAATTATTCGTACGCTTATGTGAAACTTCGTGGTTTATAGCCACGAAGTTTTTTATATTTCTTCTTTTGCGCTTGTGTTGCGCTGAATGTGATGTAGTGATACTATATTATAAAGTGAGGAGAATAAAGTAATTCACGATGATAACAGTGTAACGATATACGAATATTTTTGAGAGGGTGATTCAATGCGTTTAATATGTGGCGGAAGTGGTCAGGGTAAGACTACATTTATTTATGATGAATTAATTAGTGAGTCTGTCAGGCACGAGGATAGAAGGTATTTCTTGATCGTGCCTGAACAGGCTTCTTCGTTTTATGAAAAAGAGCTTATTAAGAGGCATCCTAGACATGGTGCTCTTAATATTGAGATTCTTAGCTTTAACAGATTGGCGTATAGGATTATAGATGAGTTAAATGTTGATTTAAAAGATGTACTTGATGACATCGGCAAGGCTATGCTCCTAAGAAAAGTAGTGTACGACAACAAGTCAGAGCTTAAGATTTATCACAGAATGAATAACAGAGCCGGTTTTATTGACCAGCTTAAGTCTATAATATCAGAGTTCTATCAATATGAGATTTTTGATGGCGATCTTAGAGCGGTTCTTAATGAAGATATTGACGATTACCTAAAGTATAAGCTTCATGACCTTATACTATTATATCATTCATTTGTTAAAGAGATAGAAGGGAGATATCAGGTTGCCGAGACTCTTCCTGACTTTTTGGCTAAGCTTACACCCAAATCTCAATTGTTACATGATTCTATATTCTATTTTGATGGATTCACTGGATTCACGCCTAATCAATATGTATTTATAAGTGAACTTATGAAGGTGGTTAAAGATATTACATTTTCTGTAACCATCTCTAATAATGCGTTCACCAAAGAGGGTTCAAGTGATATGTTTAGGCTTAGTGTCGATATGATTGATAAGCTTAAGACTACATATAATTCATCTCGCCCCGGTGAAGAGATTAAGACAATCAACTTAGACTACAGAGAAGGTTCGTATAGACAGTACGGTAAGCCTGATTTACTCGCCCTGGAATCTACTCTTTTCAGAAGAAGAATGCCTATTCCTTCAGGGATTATTGTGTCAAATGTCAAAGGTTACGAGGCGGTTAGTACCAGAGCAGAAGTCAACGCTGTTGCAAGAGATATAAGAGATTACATCGATAATCATAATCTAAGGTATAGAGATATTGCGATTATCAGTCCGGATCTTGATGAGTACAAGAATATAATTAAAGAGACTTTTATCGATTATGAGATACCTTGCTTTATCGACAAAAAAGAGGATATAATTAACAATCCCTTTATTGAAGGCTTAAAGGTATCTATTGATATAGCTCTAAAAGGACGCAGTGGATTTAATAAAGATTCTGTCGAGAGACTTTTACAGACCAAGGTTACCAATCTTACCGATGACGAGGTGTATGATCTTAGAAATTACCTGATTGAGACAGATTCTTACAGATATAACTACTTTATTAACGGATTTACGAGAGTTCCTAAGTATCTATGGAACAATGATAAAGATGATAGAAACCGTGCGCTAAAAGAGGAGAGAAAGAAGATTCTTCTAAACAGGGTTAACGATATTAGGTTAAAGCTCGTTTCTCCGCTGAATCCAATCATTAACGCTGTTAAGAGCAAAGACAACAAACTCATAATCGAGGAGATATATAATTATACTGTTGCACTTTCATATCAGCAGAGATTAGAGGAATACGCTGAATCAATAAAGGACAAAGATGTTAATCAGTATTCATTGTGGATGAGGATATATCCTTCAATTATATCTCTGTTAGATAAACTTTATAATCTTATTAAAGATTACAACAGCATCTCCGGTGATGAACTTAATGAGATAATGTGTGAGGGCTTAGATGAGATTGCAATCGGAAGCACGCCTTCTACATTTGATCAGGTATTAGTGGGAGACCTATTTAGAACCAGGGTTGATAACGTTAAAGTTATGTTTATGATTGGACTTAATGACAATGTTCTTCCTATGAGCAATTCGTCCACCAATCTGTTAAATGACAAGGATAGAAATGCTTTTAAATCAACATCGCTTAATCTTGCTCCGGATAGAATTGACAAGATTTATCAGGAGAGATTCTATCTCTATCTTATGGCTACCAAACCTTCCGATAAGCTTATATTCAGTTATTCAAGAATGAACAGTGAAGGTTCATCAATGTCTCCTTGCTACTTTGTCAAAGAGATTAAGAGGGTTTTAAATGATGTAAGAATAGAAGTTGTTGATAAAGAGGTGTATCTGTGCTCTAAGAGCACACTTTACAGAAGTACGGTCGAAGAACTTGTATCATATGAGAATGGTGACGTAAGTTCTTCACCTCTTAATACAATGCTTAAGTATATTAAGGAGTATGAGAGTGATCTGTTATACAAACTGAATCAGGCGTATAGTTACAAGAATTTCGTGGCTCCTATAAGCAGAGACCTTGTTAACAGGCTTTTTGGTAAAGATTTATACCTCTCTGTTTCGAGACTTGAGAAATACGAAGAGTGTCCTTTTAAGTATTTCATTAATTATGGACTTAGTGTAAAAGAACCTTATGATTACAGCTTTCAGAGTAATGATTACGGTAATCTGTTCCATAGAATACTTGAGATATATGGTTCAAGGATTATGGATCTTGGTATATCATATAGTGAGCTGGGCTATGAGGAACATATAAGGATATCTGATGAAGCTATTAACCAAGCGTTCTTAGAGCTTGATTACAGTTTTGATGAGAGCAGCAGACTTCATTTTCACGAAGATATTATAAGAGATATTGCTAAAGATAATATTGACGTTGTAGCCTGGCAGAACAAGAGAAGCGAATTTGTTCCGATTGGATTTGAGATGTCATTTAGTAAGCACGGTGATTTAAATTCACCTGTTATAACTCTTGATGGTGGAAGAAATATTACTCTTACCGGTTTTATTGACAGAGTAGATGAATGTATAGACGGAGATAAGAAGTATCTTAGGGTTATTGATTATAAATCCGGACATACTATATTTGACTTAACCAAAATCTATTACGGATTACAATTACAGCTTCTTACATACTTAAATGTTCTTAAGTCGGATGGCTTGGGTGATGTTAAGGCTGCATATTATTATCATATAGATAAGCCAATTGTTGAAGGAACTTTAGATGATGAGATTAATTATGATATCTTACTTAAGAGGCATGATTATTACAAATCATATCTTGATAAGTTTAAGCTCAACGGATTTGGTGAAGGTTCGTCAAATGTTGTATCTAAGCTTGAGATTCATGAGCCTTCAGGAACTCTTGATACTATCAATGTTGCTTATAAGAAAGACGGCACATTCACTTCTAAATCTGCAGTTTATAGCGCGGATGACATTGAATCATTGCTTAAGTATCAAGAATATAAGCTTAAGAAGATTGCTGATGATATGTTTAAGGGAGATATTTCGATTTCGCCTTATATTCTCAGTAAGAAGACTCCATGTGATTACTGTAATTATAAAGATATCTGCGGTGTTAAGAAGTCTGATGCAGGTATATTTAGAAGGCTTGGCCCTAAGACAATTGACGATATAAAGGAGGTGCTTAACGATGAAGAAATGTAATGGTTATACTATTCTTTCTGATGACGAATGGAATGATTATATAGCGTCATGCCAAAAAGAAGATGTTAAGATTACTGATGCGCAGAATGCAGTCGTTAAGAAGAGAGACTCTAATATATTGGTTAGTGCTGCTGCCGGTTCCGGTAAGACTTGGGTACTTGTTAAGAGGATTATCGACCGACTTATCAGCGAGAGAATTGATATTACTTCGTTTCTGATAGTTACATTTACCAACGCAGCAGCTAATGAGATGAGGACAAGGATAGCCGATGAGATAAATGACGAATTAAAGAAAGCAATAGACGGTAAAGATGAGGAGTTGGTGTCATTCTTGAGTCGACAGGCTGCTCTGGTTAACATTGCAGATATATCCACAACGGATGCATTTTGTAATACTCTGGTCAAAGAGCATTTTATGGAGATCGGAATTGACCCTTCTTATAGAATTGGTGATGAGACAGAGATTAATGATCTCTCTAATGAAGCTATGACTGAACTTATGGATAGTCTTTATGATAAAGAAGATGAGGGTTTCGTTGATCTTGTTAAATGCTACAAGAAGGGAAGAACGGATGAGAATATCGAATCATTGATTAAAAGCATATATGATTACCAGACCTCTATGCCTGACGCTGATAAATGGGTTAAGGATTGTGTTAACATTCTTGATGATGATGATTTTTATTTTAAGGTTATTGTTGAACATGCCAGGTTTTACATTGAGTCAGCTTGTGAATATGCTAAACAGACCAATGAATACGTTCTTACACTAGAGTCGGCTGATAAGAATTCTGCTGCTATAACCGAAGATATCATTATGCTTGATGAATATGTCAGTAAGCTTAACAATGAGAAACTCACATATATTAAGAGATATGACAGTGTTTGTGAAGCCTTGAAGAATATACCTAAAGCGAAGAGCTTGGATTACAAGAAGTTAGATGATATAGATGCAGCCAAATTAAAAGAAATGAGAGCTCAATATAGGGACAATCTTTTCAAGAAAGCATTTGCATCTATGTTTGTTAATAGCAGTGAGGGCTTGATTAATGACAAGAATGCAATTAAGCCTCGTGCTAAGTTGCTTTTGGAGTTATCTATTGAGTATCGTAAGCTGTTTGAAGCTAAAAAGTTAGATAAATTACTATTTGAGTTCTCTGACATAGAGCATATGGCATTGAGGATTCTTAAGACCAAGGGTGATGACGGTGCTTATGTTAATACATCTGTGGCGGATGAACTTAAGAAGAGTTATTCTGAAATCATGGTTGATGAGTATCAGGACAGTAACTTCTTGCAGGAGGAGATTCTTACTTCCTTAGTGTCTGACAATATGTTTATGGTTGGTGACAGAAAGCAGAGTATATACAGATTCCGTATGGCAAGGCCGGAGTTGTTTAACTACAAGTACAATACTTACGGTCAGGATGACAAGAATACTCTTATTGAACTTGACTGTAACTTTAGAAGTTCATCTAATGTTCTTCAATCGATTAACTACATTTTTGATAAGATAATGCACGAGTCAATTGGAGATGTCGAATATGATGAGGCTGCAAGCCTTAAACCGGGAGCTTCGTATCCTGAAGGTATGTTTTCGATTGATACACATCCTTGGCTTAAAGACAACGAAGACTGCTTTTACTATGACAATGATTTAGAGATTGCTATATACGATAAGGGAGCAGATTCAGTAAATGATGATGAGGCTTCCGATAACGAGGAATATGATAAAGCTGAGCTTGATGCTAGAACTATAGCTCTTAAGATTCATAATATGATGGATCCTAAGCATCACTATCTTGTTAAAGATAAGAGTGTAAGCCGGTATGAAGCTTCGATGTACAGACCTCTTGAATACAGGGATATTGTCATTATACTAAGGTCTGTCAACAACGTTGCATCAAGTTATCAGAATATCCTTGAAGCAAGCGGTATTCCAACTGTTGTACAGAGCGGCAAAGGTTTTTTTGAGACTGTTGAGATAAGAATGTTTCTAAGTCTATTAGAGACTCTTTATAATCCTGCGGATGATATACCTCTTACAGCTACGATGAGGCATTATTTTGGCGGCTTCGACATGGAGGAACTGGGTTACATTAAAGTTATATTCGATCTGGCTCTAAAAGAAGAGATGGTGGAATATGACTACGATATAGGAAGGTATCATTTGTATGACAAACTCAAGTTTATTGCTGACTGTGATATGGTTGATCTAACGGAACTTATTGATGATTATAGCGGTTTGGAACCTTTACAGACTAAGATTAGAGAATTTCTAGACAAGATTGATTCATATATTTCCTTGTCTAGAATCATGAATATCAGTGAGCTTATAAGGCATATATTTAATGAGAGCGGTTATCCGGATTACTGTCTTGCATTAAGCGACGGTATCAAGAGACATGCTAATCTCAATATGCTTCTTACTAAAGCGGCTGTATTTGAGACCAATGGCAACAAAGATCTATATAGCTTTATCAAGTACATAAAAGCCAATAAAGAATATGATATTGATTTCGGTGAAGCGAGCGTTCTTAGTGACAGAGATAATGTTGTAAGAATTATGTCTATTCATAAATCCAAAGGATTAGAGTTCCCGGTTGTATTCGTAGCCGGCCTTGATAAGCAGATTAATCTTATGGATTTTAACAATGATATTCTTCTTTCGATGGATTACGGTCTGTCTTTGCCATATGTTGACTACATTAAGAGAATCAAAAGAAAATCAATTATGAGTCATGTTCTTAAGATAGCCGGCAAGAAAGATACATACGGAGAGGAACTAAGGCTCCTTTATGTAGCAATGACCAGAGCGAAAGACAAATGCATACTGACTGCTGTCACCAAAGATTACGACAAGCTTATCAGTGACAGCAAAGAATCCATTGGTTATGTAGATATCTATAATTCCAAGTCTTATCTTGATTGGATAGTTAAGGCACTTTATTATAAGTTTAATCCTAAACGGGATGATTCGTCCCGTTACAAGGATGCTGTTATCGACATTTATCATTTGACAAATGATGATTTCAAAGAAGAGGTTAGTACTAACTCTTCAACCAGAGAAGAGGTCCTTAATGAGCTATTGTCAAAGCTTGATGATGTAAGCAGTGATGATTTGGTAAATCTTGATAATCAGCTTAGGATAGATTATCCGTATAGTGATGCTACCAGACTTAAGACCAAGTTCTCGGTTAGCGAGATTAAGCATCATTTTATGGATAAGGTTGATAAAGATGAAGAAGAGCCTGTTATGCTTGTTCCCAAAACTGAAGATGATGAGGATACTAAAGACATAAATATTATGAAACCTGAATTCTTAGGTGGTGTTGCAGAAGAGAATATAGGTGCACTTAGAGGTACGGCTATTCATAAGTTTATGGAGATTTATGATTTTAACAATGGGTATAGTGATGAAGAGTATGACAGAACCATTAAATCAATGAAAGATATAGGTGTTGAAGATATTGATAAATTCATGCCAAAGACTAAGCTTTCCAAATTCTTTTCAAATAATCTCGGAAAAGAGATGGCGAACGCTTCAAAATGTGGTAAACTCTATAAGGAGGCTCAGTTTATTGCGGGGCTTCCGGCTGTAGACATATATAAAGATTTAGATATTGATATATATAATATGGATGATGAGCTTGTTATGGTTCAGGGTATCGTTGACGGATATTATATTAACGATGACGAAACGATTACCATTATGGATTACAAGACAGACAACGTCAAGGATCTAGAAACATTACGCTCTTTATATGAGTCACAGCTTAATTACTATGAGAGAGTACTTAAAGCTCTCACTAACAGAGAAGTTAAAGCTAAGATACTTTATTCTTTTAAGTTTGATGATTGCATTATGGTGTGAGGTGGTATCATGGTTGACAATTTTGAGGCTGAGTATAAGAGTAAGCTAGTGTCCGTAGAAGATGCGGTATCGGTTGTTAAGAGCGGAGACTGGGTTGATTATACCAGTTCGCTCGGTAAGCCGGTATTGTTAGATCAGGCACTTTCTAAGCGTAAGGATGAACTAAAGGATGTTAAGGTAAGAGGCAACCTTATGGATGGACCTATATGTGTTGCCGAGTGTGATGAGAGCAATGAGCACTTTGTTTATCACAGTTGGCATTGTTCTTCTTACGAGAGAAAGCTTTGCGACAAAGGCTTGTGTTACTATATTCCTATGGTTTTCCATAACAACGCTGCTTACTACGAATTCTTTTTGAATGTCAATGTCTGCATGGTCAGCGTTGCGCCGATGGACAGACATGGATATTTCAATTTCTCGGTCAACACAGGTGTTGCGGCACCTATCACCAGGATGGCTGATATTGTAATAGTTGAAGTCAATGAGAACATGCCTAAGATATACGGTGGATACGACGAATGCATCCATATTTCACAGGTTGATTACATTGTTGAAGGTAAGCACGAGCCTTTTAATTACGGCAAGAGGATTGTCCCTACCGATATTGACAGGGAGATATCCAAGAAGATTATGCCTTACCTTGTAGACGGTGCTACATTGCAGCTTGGTATAGGAAGTATGCCAAATGCTTTAGGTGAACTCATTGCGGAGTCTGATTTAAAAGACCTTGGCATGCATACAGAGCTTTGCTCTGACGCGTTTTTAACTCTCTATAAGTCAGGCAAGCTTACCAATAGGGTGAAGAATATAGACAGAGGCAAGGGTGTATTTGGTTGTGCCATAGGTTCTGAGGAGCTTTTTGATTGGCTTAGGGAGAATCATGGTGTTGCTGCTTATCCTTTAGAATATGTCAACAGACCGAGTATTATTCAGCAGATTGATAATATGGTTTCTATTAATTCGTGTCTTGCGGTTGATATATATGGTCAGGTTGCCGCTGAAAGCGCTGGTGCAAGACAGATAAGCGGAACGGGAGGTCAGTTAGACTTCTTGGTAGGAGCGTCTGCTTCAAAAGGCGGTAAAGCATTCATTTGCATGAGTTCTACTTATAAGGACAAGCAAGGCGAGCTTCACTCTAGGATAGTTCCGCAGTTTCACGGAGATATCATTACATCTCCACGAAGTCAGGTGTACTTCCTTACTACAGAATACGGTATTATCAATCTTGAAGGTCGCTCAACCTGGGAGAGGGCAGAGGATTTAGTATCTATTGCGCACCCTGATTTTAGGGATGATTTGATCAAAGAAGCGCAGAAGCAGAATATATGGAGAAGATCCAATAAGAGATAACATATGTCAAAATAACTAATCTCATGTAGACATATATCACAAAATAAAAACAGTTGGATGGTGATGTACAAAATCTTTTGTTATTTTTGTATAAACCATCCAATATTTTTTATTGAAAATTATCAAAAATTCTTGAAACGATGTTTTTATTGTGATACAATAATCCTTAGGCGTAATGGGTCATATTATACATTGACTCTATATCTTGACGGTATGATTATTTCGTATTGTCAATATTTAAGGAGGTTTTATCAATGAATAGTTTATCTGTTAGTAACATGTCACAATCAGATCACAGTTTGATGAATCTTGCTGCATCAGGTAATAAGGGTTTGTTTATACATTTCCTTAATGAGCAGTTGGAGGATGGTTTCTATACACTTGTTATAGATTACCTTAAGGACAATGATTTTGATTTGACACAGATGAATGTGCCTGATGATGTCAGGGCTTCGTCTGAGAGATTATTTGCGTTACAGGAATTCGTTAATACTTATATCAAGCAGGGAGACAAGTTCGAGATTGAAGATTGGATCGAGCCACTTTACCGCCATGTGTACGGTGATCACAATCCGTCTGATATCGATTCTGAGATTTCTATTGGTGGTATTTATCGCTACAGTGTATGGCTCATTTATCTTTATCAATCAGAGCGTTTTGAAGACGCTATGCGTTTGATTGGAGAGAAGGTTGCTCCACAGCTCATCAATGGCTATTATCAGGCTGTTGAGGAGGAGGATCGTCCTAAGAATTTCGATAAGGCTGTTATGGGATATCTTGATCTCATCAGCGTTGTTATGGATATGGATGTTACCAATCGCAACAATTCTGAGGTTTATCTCAATAACCTTGAAGTGTTCTATGATTACTTGATCGAGGATGATGAGGTTGCCAACGACTACAAGATTCAGTTCTCGATGGGTATGTTTAATGAGTACATCAAGAATCTCAACTACGATAAGGCTTTTGAGTTCTATGGACTCAATGCAGAGTATATACCTGTAGATAATCTTAAGGTATATGACAGTTTCAAGGATCTTATCAGGAATTGTGACAATACAAGGAATACCAACGTTCTTAATAGAGCGGTAGTTACTGCTATATCTAAGCAGGAGATTTATAACAGACGTATTGACGGCCTTATTGCTGAGGTTTCAATATTTATCAAGAAGGTGTGCAGATACATAGAAGACGATCCTACTATGAAGCGTAACCTCCAGATATTAGGTACCGGTTCTTCATTATCTGACAAGAGCAACATCTTTGAGGGACTTTACGAGTATAACCTTGTATTCTACGAATGTGGTATCAAGGCTGTTGTTAACCAGGATGTATCTAATCATTCATGGGAAGAGAAGTACGAGATACTTGACATGCTTTATACTACTCTTAATGTATTGTTCAACGGTGACAATGTTTACGAGTTGTCTAACAAGATTGAGCATCAGTTCGTTGAGTGTAATTGGATTGGCAATTATATTAACGGTAACCCTGCATTGCTTAAGGGTCTCTTTAGTGTAAGAGAGAAGATTAAAGCATTTAAGATTCGTAAGGATACCATTATCGAGAAGAACAAGACTAACCTCGAAATAAAGGGTATGCTTGAAGATAGACAGAAGCATCTCGTATTTATGGCTGCAGATGACATGATTCAGAACGGCGTTGAGCACGCTAAAGTTCAGGTTATGAGCAGTTCATACGATCCTAGAAAGATTGAGAAGCAACTTGCTAAGACATATGAGAGTGTAGTTCTTTCTAACAAGTACCAGACAACCACCAAGTCAGGCGGTTTCTTCGGAGGCGGCGGTGGCAACGACGACTTAAGAAAGCTTCTTTCTGATCCTAAGGTTGCCGATTGCGTTTATAAATCAGAGTGGCTCTGGTATCAATACATGGAGAAAGGGCAGGATGCTGCATCCAAGGAAGAACGCACATACTCTGTAGCTTATCTTATCAAGGCAGTAGAGAGCATTCTTACCAAGTCTGCGCCTAGAGCTTCAGCTCCTTCTGGCGGTGCAAGTAACAAGAGAGTTATCGTTACCAAGACCGGTAAGGTTATAGAGCTTTCTGACGAGACCGGTGCAGGACAAACAGGTGGTAATACTTCATCTATGCCGGAGAACAATGTTATAAGCTATATTAACAATATTGGAGATTATCTGGTTGTCAACTCACCAGAGCATACAGAATATGTTCAGAGCTATATCAATGACCTTATCAGTACTCTTATGGATGTTAACTTCGACAAGGATTCATTCCTTACTATCTTCGAGGCTGACGACTTAAGAAGCAAGGCTTGGAAGGTTATCAAGAAGCTTGAGTTTGATATGGCTTAATAATGAAGCCTGTAATGCTTACTATTAATATGACGATTTACTTTTCATAATTATCATTTTTCCTTTCTTATGACATACATGGCTGCATTTATTGTGGTCATGTATGTCTTATTAGTTATTTGGAGGTATATATGTTAGAGCGAAAGACTTTATATGTGCTTGATTATTATAAGAAGAATACTTTTATGGGAAGTGACGGCCCTCTTTACTTTAGAATATTTGGCGTTCCTGTCAGTGACGAAGACAAGACTATCAAGAATCTTACAGTAATCACATGGCCCGGACCTTTTATATTTGACAAGACTCCGGAGGAGGAGAAGAAGTACAAAGATTTCCCGTATTCAGAGGAAGGTATGGAAGAAATAATAAAATATTTAGAAAATGAAAAAAATCTCTTGACATAATATTTTACCTATGCTATTATACATCTTGTGCTGATGAGCACAACATATTTATTAGCGCGAGTGGCTCAGTGGTGGAGCGTCTCCTTGCCAAGGAGAAGGTCGCGGGTTCGATCCCCGTCTCGCGCTTTTTTTGTACCCTAAAATACTTTGAAAGTGCTTTGTTTAATTGACTAAAAGCTTTAATTGTGGTATTTTAATATAAGTGTTTAGTGCGTAAAAGCAGTAAAGTGATAAAGTGTTATTTAACACATAATGGGAGGATTATTATGCCAGTTACTGATTATCTTGAAAGGAATTGTAAACTCTACGGCGAAGAGGTCGCTTTGGTTGAGCTTAATCCTACTATGGAGGACAATAGACGTACCACCTGGAAGGAATACGATCTCGTTCAGGCTACTGAGTTTCAGCCATACAGAAGAGAGATTACATGGAGTGTATTTGATGAGAAGGCTAACAGAGTAGCCAATATGTTACTAGAGAGAGGCGTTAAGAGAGGGGATAAGGTCGCTATACTGATGTTCAACTCGTTAGAGTGGCTACCGATATACTTTGGAATACTTAAGAGTGGTGCTATAGCTGTACCATTTAACTTTAGATTTGATGCTAAGGAGATTGAGTACTGTGCTAACTTGGCAGAAGTTAGTGTTTTATTCTTTGGACCTGAGTTTATCGGAAGATTGGAGTCTATTGCAGATAGATTCATTAAGGGACGCTTACTTATATATGTTGGCGATCATTGCCCTACATTTGCAGAGAGCTACTTGAGCCTTGTTGCTGACTGTTCTAGTAAGGCTCCTTTGGTAAGAATTGAAGATGAAGATGATGCTGCTATTTATTTCTCATCGGGAACCACTGGATTCCCTAAAGCGATTCTTCATAATCACGAGTCTTTGATGCAGGCTGCACAGATGGAGCAGAAGCATCATAGTACAGGCAGAGACGACTGTTTCTTATGTATCCCACCTCTTTACCATACCGGTGCTAAATTCCACTGGATGGGAAGCTTGTGTGCAGGAAGTAAAGCGGTACTTCTTAAGGGTACCAAGCCTGATGTTATATTAAAGGCTGTATCTCAGGAGCATTGTACTTTGGTTTGGTTGCTTGTTCCTTGGGTAGAAGATATTCTTGATGCTTTGGACAAGGGTGAGCTTAAACTTAAAGATTACGATTTGGATCAGTGGAGACTTATGCACATCGGTGCACAGCCTGTACCTCCTTCACTTATCAAGAGATGGAAGGAATACTTCCCTAAACATGACTATGATACCAACTATGGTCTTTCTGAGTCAACAGGCCCTGGCTGTGTACACTTGGGTGTTGAGAATATCGAGAAGGTTGGAGCTATCGGAGTTCCGGGCTACAGATGGAAATGCAAGATTGTTGATGAGAACGGCGTAACCGTATCTCAAGGAGATGTAGGAGAGCTTTGTGTTAAGGGTCCTGGCGTGATGACGTGTTATTACAACGATCCTGAGGCTACTAAGGAAGCCTTGAAGGATGGCTGGCTCTTCACAGGTGATATGGCGATGCAGGACGAGGACGGTTTCATTTACCTTGTAGACAGAAAGAAGGACGTTATCATCAGTGGTGGTGAGAATATATATCCTGTACAGATTGAGAACTTCCTTACTGCTTATGACAAGGTTAAGGATGTTGCTGTTATCGGTCTTCCTGATAAGAGACTTGGAGAGATTACAGGCGCTATAGTTTCTGTTAAGGACGGCATGGAATGTACGATTGAAGAGCTTGAAGAGTATTGCCTTGAACTCCCAAGATATAAGAGGCCTAAGAAATTCATTCTTGCTGATGTTCCTAGAAATGCTACAGGTAAGATTGAGAAACCTCTTCTCCGTAAGCTTTATGGAGCAGAGAATCTTGTTGCAATGGAGAACAAGGGCTGATTCTATGGATAATAGGGGCTGACATATGGTCGGCCTCATTTTCTTGATAAAGAGCAAAGGTGTTGGTATATGCGTAAGCTTTTATGGTTTATACTGAAAATGTTATATGTTATAGTGATATTTGCATTGGTTGGTGGCTCTGCCGGACTTATGGGATATCATTTTGTAAAACATTGGCAGAGTACGGAACCTAAGACTTCGTATAAGGACACAGTTGTTAAGCCGCTTCATAATGATTTCTCTTTTCACACATCACTACTTGGATATTCGTTTATCAGAAAGTCCGTCAAGAAGTATAAGGAAGAGAATACCAAGGATGCAGTAGTTATCCCCGGTCTTTACGGCGCTAAGACTATGCGAAGCGGAGTTAAGGATATATGTACCAATATGGTTCCGCAAAGCATTTGCATAGCAGAAGATTATCTGCTGATCGGTGCTTACTGTAAGACAGGAACGCATTATTCAGTTATCTATGTTCTTGACAAGAATACCAACGAATATATTAAGACTATCATTCTTCCGGCGAGATACCATGTTGGTGGTTTAGCGTATGATAGGGTTAATAAGAGGCTTTGGGTATCAGCGCACAAGAAGATGGCACAGGTTAATTCGATATCTTACTATCGACTTATGATGTACAATTATGATTGGTACAAGAAACCTATATCATTTGACTCGGTCAACGATCTTTATTCTATACCGAGGAACTCGTTTCTTGCATATTATAATTCGAGCCTTTACATTGGGTATTTTCAGGTGAAGGATAGGAGTGTATTGCAGAAATTCGACATTGATAACAGTACCGGAGAGCTTATCAAGGTCAACAGTGCTAAATATCAGGAGAGTTATGGCGGTAAGTTGCCACCTAGTGTAGTTATGCCGTCTAACGTGTCGATAATCAACTCTAAGGCTCAGGGAGTTGCATTTTCTAAATACAGAATGTTTGTTACTGAGTCATATGGCGTTACCGAATCTAAGTTGGCGACATTCTCGATATTGACAGATGATATTGAGAATCAGGTATATACTAACGATAATGCCATAAGCGTGATTGAGCTTCCACAGAAGCTTGAACAGGTTACTATTGATGGGGATGACATGTATTCAATATATGAATCTGCTGCGTATGCTTACAGATATTATTCTTTTCCAAGCATAGACAGAGTTATCAAGATGAAGACTGATGATGTTATAAGGCATGGGGTTGATAAGGATGTCTTTGAGCAGATTATAGCCTCAGAGAATGCTGTTAGCAGTGAGGCAAATGAAACCAATTTAGAAAGGTAATTACTCATGAAGAGCTGTTTCAAATGGAATGTATTGAGATTTGTTGTCATTTTCATATATTCATTCTTATTCTTAGTAGGTCTTGAATATACAGCATTTAAAGATATTGAGCCGGTTATTACATGGCTCAAGGAGTATCCGCTGTATTTTACATTGACCGCTGTTGCTATATCGTTTTTATTCTTTGCTTTTACTGCGTTATTCAACTTTTTTATAGGTTCGATGCTCACAGGGCTATTGGCATGGATATTTGGAATGGTTAACTATTTTAAATACTCCATGAGAAAAGACTTTGTAACGGGTGACGATATATATAATTTCTTTCACGGTAATCTGGAATTCTCCAATTCTGATATAGATTATTCAAAGCATCTGTTTTATTTCTTAGGTGCGTATATTGTTCTAACTATTATATCGCTGTTTATCAATAAAGGCTTTAACAGTGTCAGAGACTTTAAGTACCGCTGGTATATGAGGACGATTGGCATGTTTGTGGGAGTTTTGCTTACTGCCTCAACCTGCTTTTTGGTTTATTTTCAGGAGGATATGCGTGACTTCATCGAAGGAAGTGAATATATCGGTGGCAAGTACGGTTTGATATTAGGCTATATTCCGTCTAATACGATGCCACATATGGTAATTTCTAAGGATTACAAGCCTTTGCTTAACAAGGATTATGTAAGAAAAGGTCACGATAAGATAGAGGACAATATTGATAAGAGCAGGACCAATGCATTTATCAAGCCTAACGTAATTGTTATTATGAGTGAGTCTTTATATGACACAGATCATTTTGACAATGTGAAGGCTGATGTCGATCCACTTAAAAACATTCATGAGATTCAATCCAAGTACGGTGGCGGAAGCATTGAGGTTGATATATTTGGTGGTGGAACTGCCAACACCGAGTGGGAGTTCTTGACCGGAATGGGACATAAGTATTTCTCGTCTAACCTTATGTATTACAAGTACGGGGACGGAAGCGAAGAGCATAAGACCATGGTTTCATACATGAAGGAGTTAGGCTATCATACGGTGTCTATACATCCATATAAGGGATCGTTCTTTAACAGAATTGATACTTATAAGAGTATGGGCTTTGATGAGAGTTATTTTAGAGAGAATATGACTCACACTAAGGAACTATTTGATGTTAACATTTCAGATTATGCGCTTACGGACGAGATTATAGAGAAATATGAGAAAGCCAACGCATCATCTGATGCACCGTTTTTTAATTTCTCGATATCTGTTGGATCACACAAACCATGTCTAGATTATGACGAAGGTAAGCCATATGAATATAAGGAGCATTTAAACGTTCTTCCTAAAGAAGGCAACTTCGATTCCACATCTTCAAGAGATTTGAGAAGATACTATAATGCTGTTTATGAGGCAGACGAAGCCTTTAAAGAGTTATGTGATTATTTTGCAAATGTCAGCGAGCCAACAGTTATTATGATGTTCGGAGATCACGCTCCACCGTTGACTGATGAGACTTATGCCGATGCTACGGTCAATGACTTAAGTGATGAGGAACTATATGAGACACCGGTTGTATGCTATAACAACTATGGCCTTGATAGATTTGAGGTTAACAGGATTAATGCCAATTATCTGACAACCGAGTTCTTTAAGTATCTTGATTTTCCACTTCCTAAGGCGTTGATTTATAACGATAACCTTATGAAGTACTGGTATCAGTGTAACAATAAGAAAGTCGTCAAGGATAAAGACGGCAAGGATATAACCAAGATGAGCAAGGATATGATGAAGCTTGAGAAGGCTACATTGTCGTTGTATCAAGGAGAGCTTAAGAATAAAGAGTCGCTTAAGGATATATGGGATTATAAGGAATAATAAAATATGTCATCCTGAGGAACAACGTGATGAAGGATCATAAAGATTCTTCGCTACGCTCAGAATGACATGTTTTTTTTCGTTAATAGAATTTTCAATCCGTAGCGGCGAACATTGTTCGCCACTTTTTTACTCTTCAACATTTTCTTCGGCTAATGATTCCCAGGTTTCGTAGAGCTTAGAGAGTTTATCCTCGGCCTCCTGCCTCTTTATCGACAACTCATTAAGCTTGGTGTGATCGGACATATTCTCCGGAAGAGCAATCTCATTATCGATTTCTTCGATTAATGTTTCTAATTCGGCAATCTCTTCCTCGGTCTTCTTAAGATCGTTCTTGATCTTTCTGAGTCTCGCCTGTTCTTCCTTCATAGACTTCCAGTCATCTTTACTCTTGGTAGTCTCTTTAACGGTAGAAGAGGAGTTGACAGTATCATTTGCCATGGATAATTCTTTCTTCTTGTCAATGTAATAGTCGTAATTACCTTTATATTCAGTAAAATGCTTGTCTTCAAGCTCCAAAATCCTGCTTGCTGTACGATTGACAAAATATCTGTCATGGGATACATAAAGCACTGTTCCTTCGTAATTTAAAAGAGCATCTTCCAAAATCTCCTTGGACTCTATATCCAAGTGGTTGGTAGGCTCGTCAAGAATCAAGAAATTATAGCTGCCTAGCATAAGCTTCGCAAGGCTTACACGTCCGCGCTCACCACCACTGAGTGAAGATATCTTCTTAAAAACATCCTCACCGGTAAATAAAAACGCTGCCAATACATTTCTTATCTTGGTGTTATTGAGATCAGGATATGCATCTGAAATCTCTTCAAATATCGTATTGGTATCGGTTAGGTTAGCGCTCGCCTGGTCGTAATAACCAATCTTGACTTTGGTTCCTAATCTTACCTTGCCTGAAGTCTGGTGCAGTTGCTTGGTTATAATCTTGAGAAGAGTAGTCTTACCTGTACCATTTCTTCCGATGATTGCAACCTTCTCGCCACGTTTAATAAAAATATCGGTATTTTCAAAAAGTACATTGTCAGAAAATGCCATACTTAAGTCTGTGATATCAATCACATCGTTACCGCTTGTAATTGAAGGTTCAAGCTTAAGCGTCATCTTGGACTTAACCTCGGTAGGTTTATCAAGCTTATCCATCTTATCAAGCATCTTCACGCGTGATTCGGCCCGCTTAATTGACTTCTCGCGATTGAACTGTCTTAACTTATCGATTACTTCCTCTTGATGTTTTATCTCGGCTTGCTGTTTCTCGTAAGCATTTAATCTTGCTTTTCTTAGTTCAGCCTTCTTATGAGCGTAGTCTGTGTATCCACCTGAAAATGTTGTGGATACACCATTATCTATATCAACAACCTTAGTTACAACCTTGTCTAAGAAGTATCTGTCGTGGCTGACGATTAAGACAGCACCGTTATAAGATGATAAGAATTGTTCAAGCCATGCTATAGATTCAATATCTAAGTGGTTGGTCGGCTCATCAAGGATAATGAGGTCAGGGTTCATAAGAAGAAGCCTAGCAAGCTCAACTCTGGTCTTGTAACCACCGGATAGAACATTAATAGGCTTGTCATAGTCCTCCTCTGTGAACTTAAGTCCCTTTAAGACACCGATAATATCGCTCTTGTACTGATATCCGTTAAGCTGCTCGAATCTTGTCGTGTAATTGGTGTAAGAGTTCATCAAAGACTCTAATTCATCACCGGATAATGACTTCATCTTAATCTCAGCTTCTCTGATCTTGTTCTCAAGCTCGATAACTTCTTTCTTGGCGTCTTCCATAGCCTCATATATTGTAAGATCTAAATTGGTATCCGGGTGCTGTGAGAGATAACCTATGCTTGCTCCGTTCATGATGTGAACAGAACCGCTGTCTGATTCGTATTCGCCGACTATACATTTGATGAGAGTAGATTTGCCGGAACCGTTGATTCCGACTAAGGCGACTTTCTCTCGCTCTTCGATAATAAAACTAACCTTGTTAAGTATGGTGACATCAGCAAATGATTTGGTGATGTTTTGACAGTCAAGTATCATAATAAACCTCTTTATTTAAATATTTATAATATGATATATAAATTTTTTAATATCTTCAAGTGTAGTTTGACATTTTTTTCACATAATTTTATAATATATAGGATTATGTACGGAAGGAAGTGAGGTTTTGAAAGATAAAGGTATTTCCAGTGCAGTTACTAAGAGACTGCCAAGGTATTATAGATATCTTTCTGATCTCAAGGCTAGTGGTGTGGAGAGGATTTCATCCAAGGAGTTATCCGAGAAGATGAAAGTCACCGCATCGCAGATTAGACAGGATTTCAGCAATTTTGGTGGTTTCGGTCAACAGGGATACGGATACAACGTTGACAATCTCTGTACTGAGATAGGCAAGATTCTCGGGTTAGACACCAAGCGTAAGTTAGTTATCATCGGAGCCGGTCACATTGGTCAAGCTTTAGCCAATTATCAAGGCTTTTCAAAGCGTGGATTTATACTTAGCGGTATATACGATGCTGATGATTCTGTTATTGGAAGCCGTGTTGGAGAGTATAGTGTTAAACCAATGCCTTCCCTTAAAGAGGACATCAAGAAGGATGATATCAAGATAGCGGTCATAGCTGTACCTAAGCATGCAGCACAGGATGTCGCTAATATGGTATGTGAGTATGGGGTTACAGGAATTTGGAATTTTGCTTTGGTTGATTTAAAGGCTCCGGACAGTTGCGTTGTTGAGAATGTCCATTTAGTAGAGAGTCTTATGAATCTTGCATACAATATAAGCGTTAAGGAGTCATAAAAAATGGGGCTTTTTAATAATGGCAAGAAGAAATCAGTAAGTATTAATCAGAGTGATTGGCAATTTCTAAAAGCTATACAGGGCAAGGAATTGCCTATTCTGACTTTGGATCCCAATTGGCATGCTTTATTTGCAATGAGAGGCAAGTCGTTAGAAATCAAGAATCTTGAGAGGAGACTTACTGATTTATTAAAGGAACAGTCTAGGTTGACTGAAGCAAGTCAGAACATGTCAGATAAGAAGAAGCAACTTATGACTAATATTATCCACTCAATGTCTGAAGATGATGATATCAACAACAATCTTAAGGCGAAGCAGAAGCGCATGATTGAGAAGATTAACCAACAGGCTGTCAACAACGAAGATGAGCTTAAGACGATACCGGATAGAATCAAACGAGTGAATGAGCAGTTGCTCTTAGAGACTTTCAGACAGGTTTACTATGAGATTTCCATCAATAAGAATGAGATAGCTGAACTCGAGAGAGTTATAGACAATTTAAGAGTTGAACTTAATCAGAGAATTATGGAGAAGGACGACAAGGAAGAGTACAATCACGGTGTATTTAGTACCATTAAAGACATTGTCGGTATGAGTCCCATTAACATTTACGAAGAGACACACAAAAGTGCCAAAGAGCTAGGGGTGAGCAAGTCATGAAATACATTCTGGACCAGAAGCAGATGAAGACTCTTGATAAGCACTCTGTTACGAAACTTCAGATTTCAGAGATATACCTTATGGAGCAGGCGGCGTCTGCGGTTGTAGAAGAGATTGACGACAGATACTCAGTTGATCACAGAGTATTGGTGGTTGTTGAAGGTGGCAATAACGGTGGTGACGGTCTTGCAATCGCAAGACTTTTAACAGATAAGGGATATGATGTATGCTGTTATAATGTTGGTCAGATTAAGAAGGTATCGCCTTCATTTACTGAACAGTTAAGACTTGCCAATGAACACGGTGTTATTGTCTATGACAGTATTCCGGCGTCGGAGTCATTTGACATTGTTATAGATTCGATATTCGGCATTGGGTTAAAGCGTCAGATAAAAGGCGAGCACGCCAAGGTTATCGAGTGGATGAACAGGTTAGATGCTATTAAGATTGCCGTAGATACTCCAAGTGGTGTTCATTCTACTACGGGTGAGATTATGGGTTGTGCTTTTAAGGCAGATATTACGGTGACATTTGGCTACATGAAACTTGGTCTTACAATGTATCCGGGGGCTGACCTCGCCGGACTTGTTGTAGTAAGGAATATAGGCTTCCCTGAAGAAGCGCTTATTTACGCTAAACCAACATACATAACTTACGGCTCAGGTAAGGCTGCGGTTATGAATTCTATGAAGTATTTCCCTAAGAGAGCTAACAGAACCAATAAAGGCGATTACGGTCATGTATTTATGATTGTCGGAAGCGAAGGTATGGCAGGTGCTGCTGTTTTGGCTTGTAAGTGCGCATATAAGAGTGGCTGCGGCTTGGTTAGGATTCTTACAGTTTCATCTAACAGAGATATAATATTAAGCCTTATACCTGAAGCGATTGTATATACTTATGATGATATAGATGAGGCATATAGAATCATAGATGAGAACTGGGCGTGGGCTGATGCGGTGCTTATCGGATGCGGTTTATCAAGGTCGGATATAGCTGTGGATATAACCAGAGCAGTAGTTACTTATGCTACGGCTTCTTCACCTAAGAAGCAGGTTATTATAGATGGAGATTCGTTATATATTCTAGGCAACAACAAGGATATATTAGAGAGATATAAGAAGTTGGATCCTAACTTAAGATGTTATCTCACCCTCACTCCGCATCTTAAAGAGATGTCTTACTTAAGTAAGATGCCGGTGTCAGTAATAAGAGATGACATGTTCAAGGCGGTTAAGTCATATATTAACGACAGCGAACTTAAAGGATATGTCACAGTTGTACTAAAAGATGCAAGAACAGTTATTTCTACCGGGGCAGGGCTTTCCTACATCAACATGACGGGGAATCACGGGATGGCAACAGCAGGAAGCGGAGATTGCTTAGCAGGTATGATGGCATCTATTATTGCACAGGGAGTTACGAGACCGTCTGACTCAGATGACAATAAGTCTCACACCTCAGAGAATCTGCTTCCTGATTTTGAGAATCTATGGATCAGGCTCGCAACAGTTGCTTGTTGCTTACATGGAGCTGCCGGTGATTTTGCAGTCAACAAGAGAGGAACCATTGCACTTACAGCATCCGATATAGTTGATTTTATACCTGAAGTCATGAAATACTACGATGAATTACACTGAGTAGGATATAGAGGTATACCGGAATCAATGTTGACGGACACTTGTAATTGTGTTACAATCGCGGATGTTACTATAACTTTTAAGAAGGGGTGTTTACTAGCACTATGTCTCAAGGTGGTCCCAAGCGGTTCTTCGGATTATTTAAGAAAGACAACGAAGAAGAGAACCAATTTGAAGAAGAGATTATTAACATTTTAAATGAAGGTCATGAACAAGGTGCGATAGAGATTCAGGAAGCAGAGCTTATAAGCAATGTTTTCGAGTTCACGGATAAAGATGCCAAGGACATTATGACGATTCGTAAGAAGGTAGTCGGTGTTGAGAAGTCCTTGTCCATCAAGGAAGCTGCTGAGTTTATTCTTGACCAGAATTATTCGAGATTTCCTCTTTATGAGGAGGATATTGACAATGTAATCGGAATATTGCATCTAAAGGATGTCATGAAGGCATATTTTAAGCACGAAGATGTATCCTTAGAGGACATAGCGACAGAGGCGTATTTTGTCCATGAGGCTCAAGATATATCCGATATGTTCAACATTATGCAGAAGACCAAGCAACACATGGCTGTCGTTGTCGATGAGTATGGTCAGACTTCAGGTATCGTTGCTATGGAAGATATTATAGAGGTTATTCTCGGTAACATTTTCGATGAACATGATGTTGAAGAGAGAGAGTTCGTTAGACTTCAGAGACCTAACGAGTACATAATAAGAGGCTCTATGCGACTTGATCACATAACTGATGAGATTGAGGATTTGGTGTTCCCTGATGAAGATATCGATACTTTGAACGGATTTTTGATCAATCAGATTGGTCATTTGCCAAAGGAGAAGGAGAAGTACGATATCACATATGGTGGATACAGATTCAGAGCCATCGAGGTTAGAGATAATATGATTATCTTAGTCAGGGTTATTAAGCTCGATGAGCAACCAAGTTAAATGCTTACAAAGATTTAATATATTTTAAGGAGGACGTTATGTCAGGACATTCAAAGTTTTCTAACATTAAGCACAAGAAGGAGAAAAATGACGCAGCTAAGGGTAAGATTTTTACTGTCATCGGTCGTGAGATTGTAGTTGCTGTTAAGGCAGGTGGCCCTGATCCTGAGAACAACTCAAAGCTTCGTGATGTTATCGCCAAGGCTAAGGCCAACAACATGCCTAACGATACAATTGAGAGAGGTATCAAGAAGGCTGCAGGTGACGCCAACGCTGCCAATTACGAGTCAGTTACCTATGAGGGATACGGGCCTAACGGAGTTGCTATTATTGTAGATGCTTTGACAGATAATAAGAATAGAACAGCAGCTAATGTGAGAAGCGCTTTTACCAAGGGTAAGGGAAGCGTAGGAACACAGGGTTGTGTATCATATATGTTCCAAGAGAAAGGTCAGATTCTTATCGATAAGGAAGAGTGCGAGATGGAAGCAGACGACCTTATGATGATTGCGCTTGACGCTGGTGCAGAAGATTTCAGCGAGGAAGAGGATAGCTTCGAGATCCTTACTGCTCCTGAGGACTTCACTGCAGTAAGAGAGGCTTTGGAGAAGGAAGGAATCAAGATGGCTGAGGCTGATGTTACCAAGATTCCTGACACCTATGTTGAGCTTGATGACGAGGAAGCAATCAAGAACCTCAACAAGACTCTCGATTTATTGGAAGAGGATGATGATGTACAGCAGGTATATCATAACTGGGATGAGTAATCCCTCATTACCATTCGGGATTAAGATTCTTCGCTACGCTCAGAATGACATAAAACATATATATACGTATTCTTGAAGAATAAATGATTAGATTGCCGCCCTTTAGGGGCGGTTTTTTTATTTTAAGAATATTTAATTATATACTTCACTTAAATGTAACAGTAAAATGGTAAATTATTATAGTGAAATGCTTTATATATAGCCTATTTGAGTTATTTGTGATGTGGCTTTTTATAATTTCAGGACATGCCGATATAGTATATGAGTTGTAATTTAGGGCGTAGAGTCAACGTTTACAATATATAGTGTGTATTGGTTGATATATAACGAGATTTAGTGTATAATAGTTATATTTAACGTGGAGGTTGGTATGATGAGACATAAGAATGGTTTTGATATATATAGACATAATTATCTTAGAGGAATTATAGCTACACTTTTAGTGTGTGTTATGATTATTACTTCTTCAATCACATCGGATTATATTATTCCTAAGGCTGATAAAGCACCTATAGAAGGCAATTCTGAGAATCCGGGTATGTTCAGTTACGAAGGAGCTCCAAGCCTTTATGCAGGCGAGAGTATAACTTTAACACTTCTTAGCGGTAGCGGATCTAATGTTACATGGTATTGCGATGACCCAGGACATTATACATCTATTCATACATCTGCAGACAACAATCAGGGAGATACATTTTATATGGATGTTCTTGGTGGTACTACTGAAGGTGCAGATGTAACTATTACCGCGATCAACGATACAACTCACCAATACAAGAGTATTACCATAAAAGCATTGGCTAATAATATGTTTTGGTTTACACAAGGACCTGACCACACAAGAATTACTTCAGGCAGTGTGGATCTTCCTTACAATGGTAGTATTGTTATCGGTACTAACCAGCTTAAAGATATCAGTTTTACCAACACGACAGGATATGTATACTATGAGGGTAGTGGTACCAGTGGCTATACTGTCAGCAATCAGGCAAGTGACACGACAACCAATCCTGAGAACCCTGTTGTTTGTTCGAGTCAGTATTCATTTACCGATAACGAGGGCTATAGTCACAATATCACTATCAAGCTCGATATTCACGTTATAGATACGATTTCTTTATCTCAGCAGAGCGATATGACTGTGTATAAGGGAAGCGAGAACGGACCGTCTACGTTTGACGTAATTGCAACCGTTACCAATCTTACAGAGAATATTTCATGGAAGGTATATAGTGGCGATCTTACTGCAGATGCGTGTATTGCTTTAGAGACAGCCGACCCGACCAGAGTTAATCCAACAGGAATTACTCTTAAGACATCTACAACCAAAGCTAACGCTACGGTTAACAGACAGCTTAACGATATGGCCAATGTCTCTATAGACAAGGATCTTGACATATCTGTTTATGATACATACACAATCCTGGTATCTCAGTTGATTTACGGCGAGAGATCAATCAATGCTATATGCCATGTGCATGTGTTACAGCCGGCTACCGGACTTACTCTTTCACAGCATACAGCTAATCTATTCCTAGGCGGCAACAATGAGCCTGCCAATTCAAGAGTTACAATCACAGCTACATTAACAGGAGACAATGGATTAGAGCCTAATGATACAACTATCATCTGGCAATCCACAGATAACAGTATTGTCGATATAACATCTAACGGAACCGCTTGTACGCTTAACGCTAAGCTTCCGGGCAGCTGTGTAGTTGTTGCAACTTCTAAACAGAACCCGTCAGCAACAGATGTTATCTATGTAACCGTATCGCCTAAAGTCAGTAGCGTTGATATTACTGCTGAAGATATGACAGTCAACTTGGCAGAGCAGTATATTCAGCTTTTTGCCAATGTTCAGTCTAATGCAGTTGACGAAACGGTAGATACAGCGGACTACGATGCATATGCAAGTGCGCTTAACAAGAATGTTGTTTGGTCATCTAACGACAAGAGTGTCGCAACGGTTGATATGTACACCGGTAAGGTTACGCTTTTGTCAGCCGGCAAGGTTACTATCACCTGTTCTTCGGCGGATGATACCAAGATTTCAGATTCTATTATAATCACGATTAACGTACCTGTTGCACAGATATTCTTGCAGGATAACTTTAAGAAGATAAGTGTCGGAGAGAGCTTTACGCTTTACTATCAGTTGATTTCCAACTATGCAGGTTACGAGCCTTCCAACAAGGAAGTTACCTGGGAGAGTTCAGACGATCAGGTTGCCGTAGTTGACAACGACGGTAAGGTTACAGGTGTATCCGGAGGTACCGCAACTATACTCTGTAGAGCAGATGAAGGACAGATTACCGCAACTTGTACGGTAGAAGTATACCAGGCAGTATCAAGAATTGATCTTTCTGCAACATCAATGGAACTTAATGTAGGTCAGGAAGCTGTGCTTGAAGCATTTGTCTATCCTACAACCGCATCACAACAGACTGTTTCATGGGAGTCCAACAAGCCGGAGATAGTATCTGTTACTGAAGATGGTGTTGTAACTGCCAATCAGCTTGGAGCACCTGTTGTTATTACGGCATACATTGTCGATAAAGATAGGACAGTCAAGGCTACCTGTATAGTTACGGTGGTTGTTCCTATCACATCCATTACAGTTACACCGGCCACCAACAACCTTAAGAAGGGTGATACAGTGTTTCTGACAACTTCCGTAACACCTGAGAATGCTTCAACTAAATCGGTTGTTTACGGTAGTACCGATCCTTCTGTAGCCGTAGTTGACGCTAACGGACTTGTCACTGCCGTCGGAGGCGGAGATTGTTATATAACCGCAAGATCAAGCGGCAACAGAGATATGATGACGAGTTCATATATAGTCGTTGACGAGAGCGTTGAGGGCTTAACCCTTAATAAATACACCAAGACATTATCTAAAGGCAGTCAGTTCCTATTGGTTGCCAAGATTAAGAATAAGACCGCAACCAATAAGGATATATATTGGAGCAGCACCAATGACAGTATTGCTACTGTTAATCAGAACGGAGTAGTTACAGCCAAAGGATACGGAAGTTGTTATGTGACTGCTCATACAATGGATGGCACTAATCTTACCAGGTCGTGCAAGATTATAGTAAGGCGGTATGTTAAGAGCATTAAGCTTAAGCCATCTAAGCTATATCTTAAAGTCAAGACTAAAGCAACAGTCAAGGCAACAGTCAGTCCGTCCAATGCTAGTGTTAAGACATTGAAATGGACTAGTTCTAACAGTAAGATTGCATCAGTTACAAACAAGGGTGTCGTAACCGGCAAGAAGATTGGTACTTGTACGATAACCTGTAAGGCGACGGATGGAAGTGGAGTCAAAAAGACAATTAAGGTATATGTCAAGAAGTCACTTACCAAAGATATGATTACAGCTAACAGGATTTCATAGGAAGGAGGATAACATGAAACAGCGTAAGTTAACATCTAAGAAGACAATAATTATTATATCTGCTGTTATTGCATTTATCCTCGGAACAGCACTTATATATACCAGATTTACAGGTAATGTTACAGGTGCATCATCCTGGCCTGTCGGAGATCCTGATTTCTCTAAGTACGAGTCTATCAAGGTAGATAGCGCAGATGATCAGAAATCAGTTGCACCTCCTACATTTACTATCAGCAACGTTAAATCCAATCACGGTAACAATTCAACCGTAACGATTAATGCCAACGGTAATGACGCTACAATTAACGGTATCGGTAACTTTGAGATTGGTGATGAGTTTACTATATCTGCCAGCAGACCGGGATTGGTTGTTAACAATATTAAGTTTTCATCTACTGACTCAAGCGTTGTAAGGGTCAGCGCAGGTGGTCCGGGACAATGTAAGGTCACTGTTGTAGGTCCCGGATTTGGTAATATTCATTGGGAGTATACTTACGAGAGATATTATATAGAGCAGACTTATGAGATTATAGGTACAAGTGGTGACGGAACTCCTATATACTCGACCACTCCTATAGATGTATTCCACGTTGAGCCTAAGACTGCATCTATTATTTCAGGTAACATTGAGTCTAATATCAATCCTTCGATTGATAATAAGTCGGTATTTATGAAGCCTAATGATACTCTTTACTTGCCTACTAACATTCCTGTTACAGTTCCTGCTAACAGAGTAGCACCTACATATACAGGTGGTAACGGTATGGTGCAGTCGTTGTCGGCAATTAAAGGATCTACTTACTACACACTTGCTTTAACATCTAAGAATGTTAACCAGGAAGCAGAGATTAACGTTAAAGTTACAATCATGAATTCAACCGGTGGAGAGCTGACGTCGGATATTGTAAGGGTTTATGTTGTTGATACATACGGATTATTCCCAAGTTCAGCCAAGTATAACTGTGTTGATTATCAGAAGATTTCGGATTATGATTACTTACCTGTCAATCACGAAGAGACATTTACTGTTAATTCATCAAGTAATAACACTATTATATGGACTTACATTGATGAGGACGGCAATTCTACAAATATCGGTGACGGAGAGGTAACACTTAAAGATGGTCTTAGAGTTAAGACCAACGGCAATAAAGAGATTGTTGTTACAACAGACAGCGATTTCTTCGAGAATATGGATAACGCCAATTCATATACATTTACACTTCATACAGAGCAGTATGATACTTCATCAGGTACTACCTATAAGGATTCTGCTACTGTAACTGTAACAAGACCTGCTATGGGTATTGAGATTCATCAGTCCGGTACCGGTTTTCTTATCAATAACAGACAGGAAGTATATACAGAGATTGGATATACTGTTAACGGTAACGATGTTACAATCCCTAAAGCTAAAGAGACTTTCTGTGCTGATACCGATGTGCTTACTGCTTTGGTTGCCGGTTTAGGAGATGACCAGAACGGAAGCATCATGGGAACTAACGGAGAAACCGTATCTGATGCATTTTCATTCAACTATACTCCGTATAATGCTAAGGTTAAGTGGAGTACGAGTAATCCAAATGTTATCAGTATAGGTGGATTGCAGAGTGGTACCAATTATTCGACCTGTAATGTCAAGGCGGTTGGTGCCGGTGAAGCTACAGTTCAGGCGGTTACTGAAGATGGAAGCTTTATGCAGACTATCCATTATATCGTAAGACCGTATCCTAGATCGGTAACGATGAAGGATTCGACTTTGAGTGAGAAACTTGGTGATTCGACATCTAAGCAGGTAACTCTTTTAGCTAAGGTTACCACAGACCTTGATGCCTATGATGATAACAAGCCTGCTGAGGATGATTATGTCGATCAGAATCTTTTGTGGGAGATTAACTCCGGTGGATCTATAGGTTCGGTAGACCAGAACGGTATAGTTACATTTACAGGGCCGGGTACCATAGTAGTAAGAGCAACATCTATGGTTGAACATAATGGTTTCCAGCAATACGCTCCTTGGGCACAGTGTACCATTACAGTTGAACAGCCGGTTGAGAGCATTGTCATTACCAATAAACCGACAGAACCTATTGTTACAGGTGATGTCATTGCTTTGAAGACTAAGATATTGCCTACCAACGCTACAGATCAGAGCGTTATCTGGACATCTGCCAACGAGTCTATTGTTAAGGTTGATCAGGATGGTAAGGTAACAGCTGTGGGACCGGGTTCAACAACGGTTCGAGTTCAGACCAATTCAGGAGCCAAGTACGATAGCTGTACGATTGAAGTTAAGCAGGTTGCGTCGGGTATTGCGCTTAACAGGTCAGAAGCTACTGTAAGTAGGGGTAACAAGCTCACACTTATTGCGACGGTATTTCCTGAGGATACAACGGACAAGACCGTTACATGGACAAGTAGTGATAAGACTATAGCCAGCGTATCTGATAAGGGTGTTGTAACAGGTATTTCTGTCAGTGACAAGCCGGTTATTATTACCGCTACAGATGTATATGGCAATTCCGCGGTGTGTTATATTACGGTAACGGAGCCCGTGACGGGTATTAAGATAAGTCCTACGACCAAGACGATATATGTCGGTAATACATTTAAGATAAAGACTACACTGTATCCGCTTAATAATCCGTCGCTTAATAAGACAGTGTTCTATAAGAGTTCTAATGAGAATGTAGCCACTGTAAGTGCAGACGGAACAGTTACACCGCACCAGGGCGGTAGCGCAACGATTACCGTAACGGCAGAAGACGGCGGTTATCTTGCAAGATGTAAGGTTACAGTTAAAGAGTATGTTACAAGTATAACCTTGAATAACAAGGAGATTACAATTGCAGTCGGCAAGACCAAGACGCTTAAGGCTTCAGTACTTAGAAAGACAGCTACCAACAAGAAGCTTAAGTGGATAACAAGCAATAAGAAGATTGCCTCTGTTACTCAAGCAGGTAAGATTAAAGGCAAGAAGGTAGGCAATTGTACGATTACTGTTAAAGCAAAAGATGGAAGTGGAGTCAAGGCTACATGTAAGGTACATGTTGTAAGGTATTGTAAGAAACTTAAGCTTGCTAAGACTTATATCAAGCTTATTACAGGACATCAATACAATATGCCTAAGGTTACGGTACTTCCTAATAATGCTACCAACAAGAAGCTCAAGTGGACTACTGCAGACTCTAAGATAGTAAGTATCACAGGTGCCAAGATGTTTGCAGAGAGTGCAGGAACAGTATTCTTAACAGTTAAGACGACAGACGGAAGTAACCTTAAGAAGAAGGTTAGGGTAGAAGTTATGGATCCTATCCCTGTAACGAGTCTTAACATAACTAAGAGTGAGATTACACTTACACCAAACTCAAGCAATCAGTTAGAGGTGAGAGTATTACCTACTGATACTACAAGTAGCGTAATGTGGATGAGTGATGACAGATCAGTTGCAACAGTTACAAGTAACGGACTTGTCAAAGCCAAAGGACCTGGTGTTACAACGATTACAGCATATTGTAAGGATGAAGGTATGGAGTCTCAATGTACAGTCAGAGTAATCCAGATGAATCCTACTTCGATTGCGATAGAGCAGTATGATACATATAATCTCAGCGTAACCGCTGCTGACGGTCCTATCACATGGACAAGTAATAATGCCAATATAGTAACTGTTACCAACTCAGGTAAGATTATGGGTATTAAACCTGGATCTACAGTTATCAATGCAACTTATAACGGCAAGACGGTAAGATGTTATGTAACCGTTAAATCAATAGTTTAAGGAGGTGGTTAATATGAAGAAGATGTTTAAGAAGATTATAGCTATAACTTTAACACTGGTTCTTATAGCCACCTACTTACCGGCGATATCATTTGTTGATACTAATGCTGCGGTTTCTAAGTTTACATTTGACGGAACTAATGTTAACGAATATGCCAACCAGCCATATATCATTTTCGATATGGTAAATGTTGACGGTACCAACGCACAGCTCAACGAGTTGGTTAAGCAGGTTAGAACACTTCCGACGGCTGTTACTTTTGAGTTTTCAAGCAAGGTAAGAGTAATCGGTAAGGGCGTATACTCCGAGAACGGTGTATATACAGGAGTGTTTGAGGCCATCTATAATCTTGCGACTGTTAACTTTGCCAAGGCTACTTCGCTTACGGTTATTGAGAATCAGGCATTTAGGAATTGTACAATTCTTGCACAGTCTGTTTATAAATCAAACAACAAGTACATAACTACTGCAATTGAGTCTGTTTCTACAACTCAGGGTGTTAAGCAGCTTGGAACTCTTCATTTACCGGCTAATCTTACTTATCTTGGAGAGGCTGTATTTGCCAATACCTTAATGTATAAGATTGAGATTGATAAGGCCAATGACTCATATGAAAGTGTCGATGGTGTCTTATATAACAACACGTGTAATGAGATAGTTCTTTATCCACCGGCTAGATACGGTAATTTCTCGATTCCTGAGACCGTTAGTTCAATTTACCAATATGCTTTTGAGGAGTGTTTGATCGGTAAGGTTATAATTCCTGCATCAGTGTCTAACATAGGTAAGCGAGCTTTTTATAATTCTTCACTTACTGCAGTTACATTTGCTCAGGATTGTTCTATCAGTATGGGAAACGGTGCGTTTTACCAGGATCCTAAAGATGATAGATTCATTGGTATGAACAAATGGGACGGTATATCTCAGGTTACAATCTCTGAGACAACTTACAACAAGAGTACCAATTATATCAATAACCAAGACAATACGGCATGCTTTACACCTTTCACTGAGAGTTCAGGTGCCGAAGGAAGCTTTGCTAAGGGTTGTGATATCTATGTTGAGCCTAATGTCACAGTAACCGGTATTCCGCTTGTTTGGACCGGTAGTGCCAATCTTAACTTCTATTGGGCCTCTAATGCGTTCTATACTATTGAGAGCCTTTATTTGGAGAAGCATGGTGAGGTAACTTTTGAGAAGGGGTCATACGCTTCGAATTCCATAACAGTTAAAGAGAGCGGCTCTTATGACCTTACAATCGGATATGTCAATAAGAACGGTAATTCTCAGACTAAGACTATCACTATAGATATAGACAAGATTGACTCTTATAAGCCATCTCTTGTTACTTATACGCTTGTTGATGATGTATGTTATCTTCATTCTTATGATTTAGAGTCTGGACTTGATCAGATTAAGTACGAACTTAACAATAACGATGTAAGAACTTATACATCTACCGGATTTACTTTGAGTCCGGGATACAATAAAGTTACTGCATGGTCTACAGATAATGTAGGAAATGCAAGTGAGAAGGTTACATTTAATATCCCTATAGGTACTGCAAGTCGAGGTATTAAGTTAAATGTCAACTCTAAGGAGCTTGCTAAGAACAATACTTTTACTCTTAAGACTACATTTACACCTGCTGATACAATCAATCAGGATGTAGTTTATACAAGTTCAGATGTCTCAATATGTACTGTTGATGACAATGGTGTTGTAAAGGGTATTAACTCCGGCTATGCTGTAATTACAGCTACTTCAGTCAGCGGAATGAAAGATAAATGTGCGGTTGTTGTAACAGAAGGCCCTTATGTAATGAGTGAGCTTGAAATGTACAAGACCAACAAATACACTCTTTATATCAATGATTTGAGAGATGATTACGATTATTACTTCGAATCAGATGATCCTTCAATTGCCTCTGTCAATGAACAGACCGGTGTAATTAAAGCCAAAGGCATAGGAGAGTGTACAATCACCGCTACTGTTGATGCTGGTATGAGAGTATACAAGCTTCCTTGTACGGTAGTTGTTTATGAGCCGGAGGTCATAATTACCACCACACCTAAGTATATTAAGGTTAAACAGAAGTACAAGTTTAAAGCGTCTAAGAGCGGGCTTTCAGCCGGCATTAAATGGACTTCAAGCAATAAGAAGGTTGCTACTATCAACAAGTCAACCGGAAGAGTAGTAGGAAGAAAGAAGGGTACAACCACAATCAAGGCCAAAGTCGGTTCTTACTACGATACATTCAAGTTAAAAGTTAAGTAACCCATACTAGATATGTCATTCTGAGGAGCATAGCGACGAAGAATCTTTAACTTTCAATGATGAAAAGTTATGTGACCCATACTAGATATGTCATTCTGAGGAGCATAGCGACGAAGAATCTTAAAATAAAAAAGAAATAGGAGAGGTAACAACCTCTCCTCAGACTGTAGACAAAGTCCATGCGTTTTGCATGGACTTTTTTTACTGAAGCCCGCGTATTTACTGGAATTATACCGTTTTTTATGATATAATTAAGTCGTTAGGAGG
>CAMVPR010000024.1 GCA_947169385.1 uncultured Lachnospiraceae bacterium
GTGATATTATGGGTGGACATGTAATAATGACTGAGGCGAAAGAGATATTGAATCGCGGAATAGAGCAAGGCCTGGAACAAGGGAGAAAAGAAAAAATCCGCATATTTGTGGATTTGGTAAATGATAAGGTCTTGTCCCTTGAAGAAGCTGCCAAAAGAGCAGGAATGACTGTTGATGAGTTCAAGAACTATATAGAAGGATTGGATTAAGTATGTCATCCTTCGTCGCTATGCTCCTCAGAACGACAAGGACAATAAGCATAATCCCTTTAAATGTGTCCTCGTATATGTTAAAATATAAGCGTGTGGATGAGCTTCATTTTGGGGGTGGTTGCTATGGATTGTAAGGTGTGTGGTAATCCTATATATGGTACAAATGCTGTCGGCATTTGCAAATATTGCATAAGACGCATGAGCGATGATGAGCTTATGCGTATATTAAGAGAGTATCTTGATTTTGATAAGGCATTGGTTGAGCAGGTTATCAGAGATACCGGAATCTCTTACGCCAGGATTATGAAGCTAGTTCAAGACGAGCGGCTTATTCTGACTGATAATGATGCGCTTGTTGAGCTTTTGTTGCATAAGAAGAAGGTGAAACTTGAGAATATCGCGGTTGAGTTAAAGAAGCGTATAGAGAGCAAGGACGATTCCGGGATTCATGTGCATGTTGCATTTGACCCGGGTTCGAAATTGGTCAAAGATATAGAAAAAAAGAAATCTGAAAAATAAAAGAAACCATGGGAAGAACCATGGGGACGGACCTTCGGACCTTGTGGTTAAGGTTACTGTAAAGTAAATGTATTGTTAGTAAAACCGGGAGCGTAATCGCTCCCGGTTTTAAGATTCTTCGCTTCGCTCAGAATGACATGGGGAGGTCAGAGCGACATGGGGAGGTCAGAACGACATGGATTTTGCACCCTATTCGCATATTGACATTATCATTTTTATGTATATAATAGTATCAGACAATTACTATACATGAAAGGAAGCGTTTATTATGACTAAGGTTGACATTGTTTCGGGATTCTTAGGAGCCGGTAAGACTACTCTTATCAAGAAGCTTATTAAGGACGGATGGAATAATCAGAAGCTTGTTCTTATTGAGAATGAGTTCGGGGATATAGGTATTGACGGTGGTTTTATGAAGGAAGCAGGCATTGAAGTTACTGAGATGAACTCAGGATGCATCTGCTGTTCCTTGGTTGGAGATTTCGGCGTTGCGCTTAAGGACGTTGTTAAGCAGTATGCTCCTGACAGAATTATTATTGAACCTTCAGGTGTTGGTAAGTTATCAGATGTTATCAAGGCTATTACTGATGTTGCTGATGAAGCCGGTATCGAGGTTAACAACTTTGTTGCTGTTGTAGATGCCAAGAAAGCCAAGATGTATATGAAGAACTTTGGTGAGTTCTTTAATAATCAGATTGAGTATGCTAAGACTATTATTCTTTCTCGTACTCAGGATATGCCTCAAGACAAGTTAGAGAAGACAGTTGCTCTTATCAAGGAGCACAATGATAAAGCTACTATTATCACTACTCCTTGGGATGATATATCAGGTTCTAAGATTATGAGTGCAATGGAGGAGCCATCTTCATTTGCAGACGAACTTTTAAAGGAGGCTGAGGTGTGCCCTGAGTGTGGACATCATCATGAGCACGGAGAGTGTTGTCATCACGACCATGACCACGATGAGCATGAGCACCATCATCACGACCATGACCACGATGAGCACGAGCATCACCATCACGACCGTGATCACGATGAGCACGAGCACCATCATCACGACCATGATCACGATCATGAGCATCATCACCATCATCACGCAGATGATGTATTTACAAGCTGGGGCAGAGAGACACCTAAGAAATATGACGATGAAGAAATGGACGAGATTCTTGAGGAACTTTCACAGTCGGTTGTATACGGTGGAATCTTAAGAGCTAAAGGTATCGTTCCTAATAACAACGGCGAGTGGATTCATTTTGATCTTACGCCTGGAGAATATGAGATTAGACACGGTGATGCTGATGTTACCGGACGTATCTGCGTTATCGGTACTGAGCTTAAGGAAGCTAAGCTTGCAGAACTTTTTGGATTGTAATTTTTAATATTATAGTATATATTATATGGGGCAGAGTTATCTGCCTCATATGTTTTATGAAAGGATGAATGATTATGCCAAAGGCTAAAGAGATTCCGGTATACCTTTTTCGAGGATTTTTAGAGAGCGGTAAGACTACATTTATAAAGAATACATTAGAGGATCCTTATTTTTTTAACGGAGAGAAGACACTTCTTATTGTGTGTGAGGAGGGTGAGGAAGAGTTCGAGCCTTCTTTGCTTGCTGAGAAGAATACTGTCATGGTAACTGTTGAAGAGCAGGACGAGTTAAATGCAGCATTTTTAGAGGGACTTGACAAGAAGTACAATCCTGATCGCGTAATGATTGAGTACAACGGAACATGGACTCTTGGAGATACGTTAATGATTGTGTCTCCGGATAGATGGATGTACGTTCAGAATATATGCTTGATTGACGCGTCAACATATCAGAGCTATATGAGTAATATGGGCGCTATGATTGTTGAGCAGTACAGAGATGCAGATCTTGTTTTGTTTAATCGTTGTAACGGCGAGACCAAGAAGACCTTTATGCGAAGCAACGTCAAGGCTGTTAATCGACGCGCGCAGCTTATGTACGAGGCCGCTGAGGACTCAGATTTTGACGAGGATGAGGATGACTTACCATTTGACGTAAATGCACCAGTGATAGAGATTGCGGACGACGATTATGGTCTGTGGTACATGGATGCAATGGACAATCCTGATAAGTACAAGGGCAAGACTGTTAAGTTTAAGGCTATAGTATATAAGGGACCGATGTTCCCTAAAGATACCATGGTTCCGGGGCGCCACGCTATGACCTGCTGTGCTGATGATATTGCTTTTATCGGATATATGTGCAAGGGAGATGCGGTTAAGGGCTTTAAGAAGCAAGACTGGGTAAATGTTACCGCTCAGGTCAAGGTGGAGTATGTGCCTGCATATAAGGACAAAGGTCCTATGCTTTACGCTCAGAAAGTTGAGAAAGCAGAGCCGCCGAAGGAACAGCTTGTTTATTTTACATGATGATTAGATTAGGCTACAGGATTATAACCTGTAGCTGTTTTTATTGAAAATAAGGCTATATTGTGGTAGATTTAAATTGTGGCGTTCTGTTTGATTACTTACGAGGTTATGGTATGAGCAATAAATCTCTTAACAGATATATATTTATATTGATAACCATAGCCGTTATGATGGCGCTGGTTGTAGTTGCAGTATTCACTTATAAGGATAATGCAAGAGACTTTAGGCCTTCTAACGGCGAGAGCTTTTCTGATGGTTGGGTTAACGAGAGTGGCAAGGAAGCTAAGCTTTCAGCTATCTACGGCGCAGAGCATTCATTTTCTAAAAATGTAACTGCCGAGGAAGTCTACGGAAGGTTTTTGTGTTTCAAGAGCAAGAACGTCAATGTTAGAGTATCCTTTAATGACGAGGAGGTATATAATTTCAAGCCGGAAGTTCCGAAGCTTTACGGCAATGCATACGGTATGAGTTATCATGTGGTTGATTTTCCTGAAGGTGTAGATGGAACAATAAGGATTGATACATCGCCTATTTATAAAGACTCTAAGGTTTATCTTAGGAATATTCGCCTTGAGCGTTCAGATATTTATATGGTTAATGTTATTAAAGGCAACATGGTTAGCTTTGTGGTCTGCGTGATTCTGTTTTTTGCTGGATTGTGTCTTACAATTGGTGCGGCAGTGTTAAGGGGCGCCGGTAAGAGACAGGTTGAGATGCTTTCTATGGGAGTGTTTTCACAGGTGGCAGCAGGCTGGACCGTAACAGAGACTATGATGCTTCAGATTGTCACAGACAATCCTTCGGGTGTGCATTTTCTTAATTATATGATGCTAATCTTTCTGTCAATTCCTGCTGTGATGTTCCTTGCGAGTCTTACTGACAGGCTTAATAAGCCGCCGGTTATAATAGTCATCGTTTGTGGAGCGATTTTGCTTGTAGTCAATATTGTAGTCAATTATGTTGCTTCGATTGATTATCATAGCTTGCTTACATTGACTCATATATATCTGACCGGTTCGATATCAGTGTGTGTTTATTATATAGCGACTTCATTTACCAAAGAACAATTCAAGGTTGGAGAGTATAGAGTGCTGTTGCTTGCTTTTATCTCAATCGTGACAACGGCTGCTATTGATGTGTTTAGATATGTTTTTATGAAGAGCAACTCGGATACAGCTATGTTCTTCAGGTTTGGTATGCTTATGTTCGTTTTGTCTGTCGGTATGTACGAGATTTACGAACTTATGCGATACACGAGGTACCAGAGTGAAGCGAGGATTATGTACAGACTCGCACACACAGATTCTTTAACAGGTATTTATAACAGAACAGCATTTTCCGAGAAAGAGGAAGAGTTAACCGAGGCGGCTGAAGGCAAGGGACTTTTCGTTCTATTAGACATCAATAATCTTAAGGTTGTCAATGATAGTTATGGACACGAAGAGGGCGATAAGCACATCATAAATGGAGCTAGGATTATAAATGACAGTTTTTCACCGTTTGGAACGTGTTATAGAATCGGTGGAGACGAGTTCTTTGTTGTCATTGAAGGCAGCGATGATTTGGATGTTTTCAATATGGCGCTTTCTCACATGCTTAATCTTGTTGATGATTATAATGACAATGACACTCATCCGGTACCTCTTCAGATAGCGTATGGGTGCGAGGCGTATGATTGTTCTAAGAAGAATATCAACTATGCGCAGAAGGAAGCAGATAAGAAGATGTATGAGTGTAAGAAAGCTATGAAGAATTAGCGGGGACTATTATGGAGAATAAGAGAGAGACTCTTGACGAGCGGCAAGCTAGGCTTGAAGCGGTCAGGAAGGAGCAACTAAGCCGTAAGAGAAGGATTAGGATAGCAATCATCAAGTATGCGTTGGTTATTCTGCCATGTGTTATTGCGGTTCTGCCGTTGATTTTCAGTTTAAATATGATGAAGAGTGTCGCTTTTATGGAGAGAGATATCAACAACATAAAGGCGAATCGCGGCGAGAATGCAATTCTTTTGAATGACGGTGCAGGAATTAACGGTATCAGTAACATTTCAGATTATATAAATGTTAGCTCTGATGCGGACGAGAATCTGGTGCCTGATGGCAACAGAGTTTATCTGACATTTGACGACGGACCTTCTTTATACACTAATGAGATACTTGATATTTTGGATAAGCACGATGCAAAGGCGTGTTTTTTTGTCGTGGGGACTGAAGGATTTGACGCTGAACTTCAGAGGATTGTGAAGGATGGGCATACTATCGGAGTTCATTCATTTACACACAATTATGCCAAGATTTATTCAACCGAGAAGGCGTTTAAGAAGGACGTTCAGCTTATGTCTGACAAGATATTTGTGACGACCGGAGTGAGAACTAAGCTTTATCGTTTTCCAGGTGGAAGTGGTAATACGGTCAGCCGGGTTTCGGTTAATAAGCTTGTTGATTGGCTTAACGAGGAGGGGTACACTTATTACGATTGGAATGCCCTTACGGGAGATGCGGTTGCAGAGACGATTCCGCCTAAGGAATTGATTGCAAATGCTATGGGGTATATAAGATCCAATCACGAGGCGGGAAGAGCAACTATACTTCTGATGCATGATCACAGTGATAAGCATAATATGGTGGATGCGTTGGACGATTTGCTGACTAAGCTTAAGAAGGAAGGGTATCTTATAAGCAGGCCGCTTGATGAGGATGTCCCTCCTGTTCAGCAGATATCTTCACAAGATAAAAATAACAGCTAAGTACCCAAAGGGGGCAGTCCCCACTGGGTACTTAATTATGTCATACCGAGGAATGACAAGTAATAGGTGGAATTAGGAATGAACATAGAAGAAAGTTACGAATACATTAATAACGTTGCCAAAGTAGGAAGTATTATGGGGCTTGACAGGATTAAGAAGTTGCTTAACGAGCTTGGTAATCCGCAAGACAAACTAAAAGTAATCCATGTTGCTGGGACTAACGGCAAGGGTTCTATACTTGCGTATTTGGAGGCAGGTTTTAAGGGAGCCGGATTAAAGTGTGGAAGATACACTTCTCCGACTCTTTTTAGTTATCTTGAGAGGTTTATGATAGATGACAATGAGATGACCGAGGAGGAGTTCGCCAAATACTTAACTGATGTTAAAGTGGCTGCCGACAAGATATCAAAAGAAGGTATGGAATATCCCGCTGCGTTTGAAATAGAGACTGCTCTTGCTTTTTATTATTGTTATAAGGCAAATGTTGACGTTATGCTTCTCGAAACCGGAATGGGCGGAAGAGATGATGCAACCAATGTGTTAAAGGCTCCGATTGCGGCTACATTTGCATCGATAAGCATGGATCACATGAGCTTTCTTGGCAATACGATAGAGGAGATTGCGGCTAACAAGGCAGGGATTATGAGAGAGGGTGTGCCTGTGATTATAGCACCTATGGCAAATGAAGCTAAGGACGTACTTAGGTCTCACGCTAAAGAACACAACTCATCTATATATGAAGTTTCCGCAGATGACGCTACTTTGATTAACCACGATGATGGTAGATTTATCAAGATAGATAATGAATACTACCCGGTGAATCTGTCAGGTGATTTCCAGCCGGATAACGCTGCCGCGGCAGTGAGGACGATGCTTGCAGTGAAAGATGTTCTAAACATTGATATAGCAGCATTTAGCGATGGAATGAAGAATGTCAAGTGGCCCGGAAGGTTTGAAATCATAGATAAGAATCCTCTTGTAATAAGGGATGGAGCGCATAATCCCGACGCTGTTAAGAGGCTTAAAAAGAGCATTGAAGCGCTTGAGGTTAAGGGAGATATAAGGTTTGTAATCGGCATTTTCAAGGATAAAGATTATAGACAAATGCTTGATTTGATTATTGATATGCCTGTTGCCATTTACACCGTTACGCCACCTAACGAGATGAGGGCGCTTAAGGCAGAGGAATTATCGGATGCCATCAATGAAGTTAAGGAAGATAAAGGGTTGACGGGCCTTGATGTTATTACTGTCGGGGATATTAAGAAGGGGCTTGATATGGCGATTGATGATAGTGGGGTAAATGACGTTGTGGTCGCCTTTGGTTCGTTATCGTTGTCGAAGGAGCTTAAAGATTCTTCGCTACGCTCAGAATGACATAGATAAGAACGAAGTGACTAAAGCTCATAAAAGATTCTTCGCTACGCTCAGAATGACAGGGTAACTACGTGTGGTACAACACAATTAGAAATTTGAGGTTGACTAAAAGTCCCCCTATGTTATAATTGTATGTGTCATTTATGTGATAACGTAGTTACGCTGGGTGATATTATACTATTTTATTAATTGGAGGTACAATTATGAATTTTGATGCTGTTAAGAAAGTTATCGTTGATGTAGTTAACTGTGATGAGGATAGCGTAACATTAGACGCTAGTCTTGCTGATGATTTAGATGTAGATTCTCTTGCTGCAGTTGAGATCAATATGGCTTTAGAGGATGAGCTTGGAGTTACAATTCCTGATGAGGAGCTTCAGAACTTCAAGACTGTTAAGGATATCGTAGATTATCTTGACAAGAACGCTTAATCCTTTACTGAGTATATATTCATGAAGGGAAGTTCTTTGAAGGAGGAATCTTAAAGGTGGAGAAGCAGAATAATATTAGTGCATCTGAGAGATCAACTAAAGAAGAGCTTATTGAGTGTCCGCGCTGTCATGCAATGATTGACGCGGACATCATTCGTGATAATTTTAAAGTGTGTCCTGAATGTAACCACTATTATACATTATCACCTAAGTCCAGACTTAGAATGCTAGCAGACAGAAAGAGTTTTAAGGAGCTCGACAAGGGCCTTAGAGCTGTTAATCTGCTTGATTTCCCAGATTATGAGGACAAGCTTGCCAAGGCACGCGCCAAGTCCGGTCTTGATGATGCAATTATGACGGGTATTATCAAAATAGATGGTATCAAGGTTGCCATCGGCGTTATGGATACCCGTTTTTTGATGGCCAGCATGGGTACAGTTGTTGGAGAGAAGATAACAAGGCTTGCTGAATACGCTCAGAAGCACAACCTTCCGTTAATTATGGTATGTGCAAGTGGTGGAGCGAGAATGCAGGAAGGCTTGTTTTCACTTATGCAGATGTCTAAGACATCAGCAGCAATTAAGCGTTTCAAAGATGCGGGAGGATTATACATTTCCCTGCTTACCAACCCTACAACGGGTGGCGTAAGCGCAAGTTTCGCATTTTTAGGAGATATTATACTTGCGGAGCCTGAGGCATTGATATGCTTTGCAGGACCAAGGGTTATTGAGCAGACTATCGGTAAGAAGCTACCTGACGGTTTCCAGAAGGCAGAGTTTTTGCTTGAACATGGTATGGTCGACATGATTGTACGTCGCGATGAACTTAAGAGCACCATTAGTCGTATTTTGAAAATGCATAAATAAAGAGGATTGATTGATATGAGTAATGACAAGAGAGTAACTCCATATGATAGGGTGAAATTAGCGCGTGACAAGGATAGACCTGGCATTGAGGACTACATTGAGGCTTTGTTTGACGGTTTTATGGAGTTTCACGGGGATAGATTATTTAGGGATGACCCAAGTATAGTGGCAGGAATCGGATATTTCCATAAGATTCCGGTCACGGTGATAGGTCACAGAAAGGGTAAGACTTTAGAGGAGCATATGGCATATAACTTTGGTATGGCTTCTCCTGAAGGATACCGCAAGAGCCTGAGACTCATGAAGCAGGCAGAGAAGTTCAATCGACCTATCATTACAATTATAGATACTCCGGGTGCTTATCCCGGAATGGAAGCAGAAGCCAACGGACAGGCAGCGGCAATCGCTGAGAATCTTGCGGAGATGAGTGCTCTTAAGGTTCCTGTTATAGCCATTGTTACAGGTGAAGGTAACTCAGGTGGAGCTTTGGCAATCGGTGTTGCCAATAAGGTCCTTATGCTTGAGAATTCCATCTACTGTATCCTCTCACCGGAGGGCTTTGCATCTATATTATGGAAAGATTCTAACAGAGCTCCTGAGGCGTGTGAAGTTATGCGTATAACAGCACACGAACTCCAAGAATTAGGCTTGGTAGACGAGGTTATACCGGAAGGATCTCGTTTGTTCAAGAATATGGATAACGTAATATATAAGGAGCTTAAGAAGCTTATGAAGATGTCACCTGACAAGCTTGCTAAGGACAGATATAACAAGTTCAGAGTTATGGGTGAGGTTTTTGAGCCGAAAAAAAACAGAGAGGAATAAGATATGCAAGGTATTAAGATAATTGCTACCGGAAGAGCGCTTCCTAAGAAAGCTGTTACCAACAATGATCTGTGCAGGATTATCGAGAGTGACGACGAGTGGATAAAGACGCGTACCGGTATCGGTCAGAGATATTATTGTAACGCTGACGAATTGCTTGAATATTATGAACTTAGAAGACATAACAGGGAGAATGATATATCGGATCCGGAGAAGGAGAACGAACTTTTAGATAAGTTCCTTAATGGTGAGGAGAATAATGAGAAACTTGGTATAGAGGCCGCTGAGAAGGCGGTAAAACAAGCCGAAGAATTGATTTCCGGGTTTGATCGCAACGATATTGGTGTTGTTATATGTACAGCAACATCTGCCTATCAATCATTTCCGGCTATGGCTTGCATGGTGCAGACAGCGCTAGGGTTGCCACATACAACGATGGCATTTGACATGAACTCGGCATGTTCGGGATTCGTGCTCGGTATGGATATAGCAAGAGGTCTGCTTGAGGGTGGCAAGAAGAAATATGCGCTCCTTGTCGGAACAGAGCAACTTTCAAGAATTACAGACTACGACGACAGATCGACATGTATTCTCTTCGGAGACGGTGCAGGCGCGGCAGTGTTGAAACTTACAGGACATGATGCTTCCGATAACGACTTCATTTACGCGCACAGAGCTTGGTCTGATGGTAGTGATGAAGTGCTTCACGCTCACGGTGTTGGATACAAGCGTGAGCCACAGCTTATGTTTATGGACGGACAGCCTGTATTTAAGTTTGCTGTCGGTGCCATGAAGGAAGGAATTGATACTGTTCTTGATGATGCGGGACTTACTATGGATGATATCGATCACGTTGTCACACATCAGGCAAATGCAAGAATCATCGCAAGTACAGTCAGGAAATACAAGGGCGCTGAGGACAAGTTCTATGTGAACATCGATCGTTTCGGCAATACATCCACTGCAAGTATTCCTATCGCGCTTGATGAGCTCAATGAAAAGGGCGAGTTAAAGTCGGGAGGAAAGACAGTGATTGTCGGCTTCGGCGGAGGATTAACATGGGCAGGAGCTGTATTTACAGTTGATATTGGCGATAATCTTGATTGATATGGAGGTTAGATGATGAAGAGATTAAATGAGATATTAGGTATTAAATACCCTCTTATTCAGGGTGGTATGGCTAATATCGCAATGGGCGAGTTCGCTGCAGCCGTAACCAATGCAGGTGGTTTAGGTTTAGTTGGTGCCGGCGGAATGACAGTGGATTCATTGAGAGAGAATATAAGGATTGCCAAAGACAAGGCTAACGGACCATTCGGTGTCAACTTGATGCTTATGCATCCTGCAGTTGACGACATGGCTCAGGTAGTTCTTGAGGAAGGCGTTAAGATTGTAACAACAGGTGCAGGTATTCCAAGCAAGTATATGGATGACTGGAAGAATGCAGGAATCAAGGTTATCCCTGTTATTCCAAGTTGTGCTATGGCTAAGCGTATGGCTCAGTTGGGTGCAGATGCCGTAATTGCTGAGGGTACAGAGAGTGGTGGACATGTAGGGGAGCTTACTACAATGACACTTCTTCCACAGGTTGTTGATACAGTAGATATTCCTGTTATTGCTGCAGGTGGTATCGCATCAGGAAGACAGCTTGCTGCTGCGTATGCTCTTGGTGCATGCGGTGCTCAGATAGGTACATGCCTTCTCGTTTCTGAGGAGTGTCCTATCCACGACAATTATAAAGCAGCTGTTATCAAGGCTAAAGATTCAGACACAATCGTTACAGGACGTACAACTGGAGCTCCTGTTCGTGTTCTTAGAAACCAGATGGCTAGGGAGTACGTTAAGAAGGAGAAGGAAGGCGTTGACAAGATGGAGTTAGAGCAGTTAACGCTTGGCTCACTTAGACGCGCTGTATTTGATGGAGATACCAAGACCGGCTCTTTGATGGCTGGACAGGTTGCTGCTCAGCTTAAAGAGATTAGACCTGTTAAGGATATATTAGAGAGCATAATTACTGAGTGCGATGAAGTAATTGCCGGTTTAAAATAGGAGGATATATGAAGACTGTATTTATGTTTGCAGGACAGGGCAGCCAGAATGTAGGTATGGGTGCCGATTTCTATGAGAATAGCGAGGAATATAAGGCATTAGTTGATTCTAATCCTGATTATCAGGCTTATCAGAAGCTTATGAGTGACGGTCCTATCGAGGAGCTTTCTAAGACTGAGAATACTCAGCCTTGTATGTCACTTTTTGCTACAGGTGTTGTTGCTGAGCTTAAGAAGAAGGGTATCACACCTGATGCTGCTTGTGGATTGAGCCTTGGTGAGTACGGTGCTTTGTACGTTGCAGGTGTTATTGGAGCTGACGAGTACATCAAGCTTACCGCGTTTCGTGGAAATGCTATGATGAAAGCTGCTGCTGGTATGGAGTGTTCTATGAGCGCTATTATCGGTATGGAGCCTGAGGTTGTAAAGGCTGCTTGTGACACTGTTATGAAGGAAAATGAAGTCAATGGCTCATCAGATTTTGTAACTGTTGCCAACTACAATTGTCCGGGTCAGTATGCAATCTGCGGTGATGAGGCTGCTGTTAGCAAGGTTGAGGCTATACTTAAGGAGAAGGGCGCTAAGCGTATGGTTAGAGTTAATGTAAGCGGACCTTTCCATACCAAGTATATGGAGCCTGCCGGCGAAGCCCTTAAGGATTACTTTGAGACTATACCGTTTGAAGAGCCTAAGATTCCTGTTGTAGCGAACTTCACAGGTGAGTTTATCGAGGCCGGTACTGATGTGGAGACTATCAAGGATTTGCTTGTTAAGCAGGTTCAGAACAGTGTTCAGTTCGAGAAGACAATGTACACTCTTCTTGATGCAGGATATGACAGATTCATCGAGATTGGACCTGGTAAGACTCTTTCAGGATTTATGAAGAGGGCGCTTAAGGCAAAAGGAGTTGAAGCTGAGATTATTACTATTGCCAGCTATGAGGATTTAAGTAAATTATAATTATACATGAGCATACTGTTCAACACGGACACGCTTTCGCTCCGAATGACAATGTAGCGGTACTAAATTCATGCTGCGCAAGCTTGCATTCATTAAGTACCGACATTGTCAACGGGTCCGTTTATGAACATGTATGCCCATGTATTTATGCCCATGTATTACAGAATAGTAATAATCTATCTTGCACGGGTAGAGATATAGTTTAGATTATAGGAGGATGATTATGAGCGATAATAGAGTGGCTCTTGTTACAGGCGGTAGTCGCGGAATCGGTAGAGCGATTTGTGTCAAGCTTGCTTCTTTAGGATATGATGTTGTTTTTAATTACAACTCAGGTGAAGAGGCTGCTAATGAGACGATTAAGCTTTGTGAGGAGGCGGGCGCTAAAGCATTTGCCATGAAGGCTAATGTTGCCGACTCGTCAGAATGTGCTGCACTTACTGCATTTGCAGTAGAGAAATGTGGCAAGATAGATGTACTTGTCAACAACGCAGGTATAACTAAGGACAACATCATCATGCGCATGAAGGACGAGGAGATGGATGCTGTTCTTGATGTTAATTTGAAGGGTAGTTTTTATATGATGAGAGAGTGTGCGAAGCTCATGCTTAAGGCTAAGAGCGGACACATTGTCAATATTAGTTCTGTTGTTGGTGTTATGGGTAATGCAGGTCAGGTTAATTACTCAGCAAGTAAGGCGGGTGTCATCGGTATGACCAAGTCGCTTGCTAAGGAGCTTGCAGCGAGACATATTACTGTCAATGCGATTGCTCCGGGCATGATCGAGACTGATATGACAGGAGCATTGAGTGATAATGCTAAGAAAGCGATTCTTGACGCTATTCCATTTAAACAGATGGGACAGGCGGAGGATGTTGCCAATGCGGTTGCATTTTTCGCAGGCGAGGAGAGCAGTTATGTAACAGGACAGGTACTTTGTGTTGATGGAGGTATGGCTATATGAAACGTGTTGTAATTACAGGTGTTGGTGCAATTACACCTATAGGTAACAGCGCTAAGGAGACTTGGAACAGTGTCAAAGAGGGTAAATGTGGTATAGGGCCTATTACTCAATATGATACTACTGACAAGAAGGTTAAGCTTGCTGCGGAGGTTAAGGATTTTGATCCTGCTGATTATATCAATCCTCGTGAAGCGAAGCGTATGGATAGATATACACAGTTTGCAATGGTTGCTGCTAAAGAGGCAGTTGAAGATTCAGGACTTGATGTATCTGAGGGTACAAGCCTTGATCTTAATCGTTGTGGTGTTATATTCTCAAGTGGTATCGGTGGAATCGGTACCATTTCTAAGGAAGATATCAAGGGATATCTTAAGACATATGATAGAGTTTCACCACTCTTCATTCCTATGATTATTCCTAATATGGCAGCGGGACAGATTGCTATCGCATATAATTTCCATGGTATGTGTTATGCGCCTGTTTCTGCTTGTGCTAGTAGTAACAATGCTATCGGTGAGGCTTTCCATCGTATCAAGTTCGGATATGAGGATGTTATTATTGCCGGTGGTGCTGAGGCTACAATCACTGAGCTTGGAGTCGGTGGATTTACATCGCTTAAGGCTCTTAATACTACAGATGATCCTACTCGTGCGTCGATTCCATTTGACAAAGAGAGAGGCGGATTCGTAATGGGTGAAGGCGGTGGAGCCTTAATCCTTGAGGAATATGAGCATGCTAAGGCTCGTGGTGCCAAGATTTACGCTGAGGTTGTAGGATATGGTGCATCTTGTGACGCTCACCATATCACTGCTCCTTTAGAGGATGGTAGTCAGGGCGCAAGATGTATGACTCTCGCAGTAGAGGATGCAGGAATCAGCACAGATGATGTCGATTATATCAACGCTCACGGCACTTCTACACATCTTAACGATTCAGGTGAGACCAAGGCTGTTAAGCTTGCATTTGGTGATCACGCTAAGGATATGATGATTAGTTCTACCAAGTCTATGACAGGTCATTTGCTTGGTGGTGCAGGTGCGGTTGAGGGAATAATCCTTGCTCTTTCTCTCAATGAGGGCTTTGTTCCTGCTACTATCGGATACAAGGTTCCTGATGAGGAGTGCGATCTTGATATCGTTCCTAACGAGGGCAGAAAAGTTGACATCAAGTACGGTTTGTCCAATGCTTTAGGTTTTGGCGGACACAATGCTGCTGTTGTATTTAAGAAATATGAAGACTAGGAGGGCTTATGGAGCTTAATTCTAATCAGATTCAAGAGATAATTCCACACAGATATCCTTTCCTTTTGGTAGATAGGATTACTGAGTTAGAGCCTGGTGTTAAGGCTGTCGGAAGAAAGTGTGTTACTGCTAACGAGATGCAGTTTATGGGACATTTTCCTGAGTATCATGTTATGCCGGGAGTCCTTATTATTGAGGCTCTTGCGCAGACCGGTGCGGTTGCAATTCTTTCTTTAGACGACAATAAAGGCAAAATTGCGCTTTTTGGCGGAATCAAACATGCGAGATTCAAAAGACAGGTTGTACCTGGAGATGTGTTAGAGCTTCACTGTGAGATTATCAAGCAGAGAGGTCCTATCGGAGTCGGTAAGGCAGACGCTTATGTTGATGGTGAGCTTGCCGTAACCGCAGAGATAACATTTGCAATACAGTAAGAATGAGCAGCTAAGGTGATATGCCTTAGCTGTTTTGTTTGTGATTGCTGAGATTTTTGAAAATATTGTTTTATAAAAATATAGTATAGATTTATTTTTTGGTATTGAGAACAAAAAGATGGTGGAGTATAATAATTATACATTCGTTAAACGTTTTTATTATGATTTTGTGATAGAGAGAGGTGAATACTGCTATGTGTCAAGTAATGATAAATGTTCCTAATGAGGTACTTTTTGATACTCATATGGATATAGATGGAGCAACAGAGTTTGCAAGAAAGATGGTTGCGTTGGGCTATTATACACAAAACAATGTTTCTATAGGATATTGCTCTGAGATAGCTGGCATGACAGAGGAAGAGTTCATGATTTTTTTGGGGCAAAATAAGATAGATGTTTTCAAATTTGATAGCAAAGAAGAACTTATGAGGGATATATCGAATGCGTAAGATAATTGTGAATTCAACACCTTTGATAGCACTATCAAAGGCTGGAAATATTGAACTACTACATAAAATGTATGGTGATATCACTGTTCCAGAAGCAGTTTTTAAAGAGATTACTGCTAAGAATGATGTGGTTGAACGGAAAATCAAGAATTCTGATTGGATACATATAGAGGCAATTAATGATGTAAAAAGCAAGCGTATGTACTCAGCAAAACTTCATGCCGGAGAGGTTGAAGTAATGATTTTGGCTCAGGAATATGAGGGTGAGCACTTAGTAGTTATAGATGATTATGCTGCTAGAAAGACTGCTGAATTTTTGAGACTTAACTTAACCGGAACTATTGGTATTTTGTTAAAGGCTAAAAAACAGGGATATATAAAGGAAATCATGCCAATTATTACGGAGATGGAAGAAAATAAGATATATTTTTCTGATGAACTAATAAATATGGTCAGAAAAGTTGCGGAAGAGTAAATCTTGTAACTGTTTATATTTTATAATAAAAGAACAGCTAAGGCGACTGCCTTAGCTGTTTTTAGTTAATATTTAATTGTTACGCTCTGCCCATTTTAGCTACAAATCTATTAAGTTCTTCCGGTATATGGATTGTCTGTGGGTATACTTGGCATAGTTTTGTCTTTAATGTACATTTCTTCGTACAATTCCTCATATCTATTGCAATTATTAAAAAAAGGTTATAAAATACAGTGAAATTAAAATAGGAAAAGGAATGAGAGAATGAATTACATCAAAAGATTAACAGCATTTGTGTTATGCCTTGCGATATCTTTTTCATTTGCAAATGTTAAAGCATCGGCAGGTAATGTTTCAGGTGACGCAGCATCAGCTAATGCAACCTCGTCAAGTGCGTCAAGTAACGCTTCGGAGAATGCGTCTAAAGATGCATCGAGCAACGCGTCTAAGGATGCTTCTAAGAACGCTGAGGCTACAACTACAGAGATTGTTTCGGGTGATGCTTCTAAGGATGCCACAACAGAGGCAGCAACTACAGAGAAGGCTAAGGCTACCACAGAGAAGACTTTGTTGGAAGATATGTCTATCGGACTTCATAAGAATGCAGACGGTAAGATTTATTACGCTAACAAGAACGGCAAGAAAGCCACCGGATACAAGAAGGTCGGCAAGGCAGAGTATTTCTTTGGCTCAGACGGATACGCATTAGTTAAGAAGTGGAAATACGTTAAGCTTAACGGAACCAAATATAAGCTATATTTCGGTGCCAATGGCAAGAGAGTTTTGGACGTATCTAATCTTATGAAGAAGAATACAAGATACGCAATCGATGTTATTTTAAACAAATGTATGATTATGATCTATGCTAAGGACGGCAATAAGGGATACACAATTCCGGTCAAGGCAATGACATGTTCACCTGGACTTCCGGGTCACGATACAATCACCGGAACCTACAAGATTAGGAAAGTAGGTACATGGCACACACTGTTCTACAATTCGTACGGACAGTATGCAACCAACATACATGGCAACTTCTTGTTCCACTCAGTATGCTACACCAAGTACGGTGACCACTATTCGCTTTCTAAGAAAGCATACAGCCAGTTAGGTCAGAAAGCATCTCACGGATGTATAAGACTTCTTGTCAAGGATGCCAAATGGATATATGAACACGCGGCTAATATCGACAAGACCACACTTAGAAAGGGTTCTAAGAACACCAAGACGCCTCTTGCCAAGCCTACTACCAAGAAGATTGGTAAGACTTTAGACGGCAGGTATTATGACCCGACAGACCCTAAAATTAAACAGCAAGTGTAGAATAAAAGCTAAGGCGTTTTGCCTTAGCTTTTTATTTTTAATGCTAAAAATGTATCAGGGTCCGTCCCTGTGGTTTAATAATTATCTTGTGTATAACAGCTATATTTGATAAAATATGAGGGATGATTAGTGATGAGGTGAGTTTATGACTAAGAAGTTTTATGCGGTTCGAAAAGGCAGGACAAGCGGTATTTATGAGAGCTGGGATGAGGCTAAGGCACAGGTTGATGGCTTTAAGGGCGCAGAATTTAAGGGGTTTATGACGCGCGATGAGGCTGAGGCTTTTATGAAGGCTGAAGGTCAGGCTACAGTTATGAAGATTGTTAAGAGTGAACAGCTTGCCATTCCTGCTAACATAGGTGAGAAGGGCGTTGCGATCGCTTATGTTGACGGTAGTTATGACAGGAGAAAGCGCGTGTTCTCTTACGGTGTTGTCATTATCAAGGACGGCAACATTTACACGGAGAACAGGAGATTTGTCGATGATCCTTTAGCCGAGATGCATAATGTCGCAGGCGAGATTAAGGGTGCTGAGGCTGCGATGAGATATGCGCTCGATCATGGCTACGAGAGCATTGTCATTTACCATGATTACGAAGGTATTGCCAAATGGTGTTTAGGCGAGTGGGTTCCTAAGAAGCCGGGCACAATTTCGTATATGAATTATTATAATGAGGTTAGTCAGTCGGTGCAGATATCATTTGTAAAAGTGGCCGCGCACACAGGAGATTATTACAACGAGATGGCTGACAGATTGGCCAAGGAAGCGTTAGGTATAAGGAAGTAGTTATGAGATTCAGACCATGTATTGATATTCACAACGGTAAGGTTAAGCAGATAGTTGGAGGCTCTCTTTTGGATAAGGGAGATTCGGCGATTGATAATTATGTTTCTGACAAGGACGGAGACTATTACGCGAAGTTATATAAGGATAAAGGGCTTTCAGGCGGACATGCCATAATTCTTAATCCTAAGACTTCTCCGTATTACGAGGAGGATGTTCATCAGGCTAAGCTTGCGCTCAATGCATATCGTGATGGGATTATGCTTGGCGGTGGCGTCACCGAAGCAAATGCTAAAGAGTTCATCGAGTACGGAGCTTCGCATGTTATAGTTACATCCTATGTTTTTAGAGACGGAATTGTAGATGAGGAGCGACTTAAAGGGTTAGTTGATCTTGTAGGTAGAGATCATCTTACCCTTGATTTTAGTTGTAGATTAAGAGATGGTAAGTATTATATTGTCACTGATAGATGGCAGAAGTTTACTGAGGTTGAAGTAACATTAGATACTCTTCAAATGTATTCAAAATTTGCGGATGAGTTTCTGATTCATGCTGTTGATGTTGAAGGTAAGTCGTCGGGAGTGGATGCTGAGATTCTTGATATTCTTAGCAGGTTCGATGAGTGCCCTGTGACTTATGCGGGTGGCGTTGGTTCTTATGAGGATTTGAGGCTTATTAAGGACATAGGAAATGATAAGATTGATGTGACTATTGGAAGTGCGCTTGATCTTTTTGGGGGCAGTCTTGATTTCGATGAAGTTCTTAAGATCTGTGGAACAAAGTGACGAAGGATCTTAAAAGATTTTTCGACGCTTAAGAATGACATGATAATAGCAAATGACTAAAACAGGAGGGACGCGTATGCGTGAGAGGATACTTGCTTACCTTGAGTGGATGAATAACATACTTAATAATCCGCCTGAAGACATTGATTATAATGATCTTATGAGACGACATAAGGATGAGATAATGTTCTTTCAGCACGAGAGATTTATACATCTTATAGTTATGTTTTTATTTGCAATATCTACCATAATAGTGCTATTGGTGACGGTTATTAACTTTCAGATAGCTCTGGTCGCACTTTTTGTAGCACTCTTGGTATTATTGATTCCATATATAAGACATTACTTTCTTCTTGAGAATGGAGTGCAGAAGATGTATTATCAATACGACCTTATATATAAGAGGCTTTATCCTAACGCCGAGGCTCCTGCATTTGACAAGGTGCCTAAAGAACTTAGGATGAAAGGAATCAATAATTGATTGACGAAATCAAGATACGGTATTACAATAAATATTATTTTGAAAGGAAGACTTGACTGATGAACAAGGAATTTAATGTATTTGATGAGTTTGGTATTAACGTATTTAACGATTATACCATGCATCAGCGTTTGCCTAAGGACGCGTACAAGAAGCTTAAGCGTACTATTGAGGAGGGTAAGGAGTTAGATCTTGAGATTGCTAATATCGTTGCTCACGAGATGAAGGAATGGGCTATCGAGAGAGGTGCAACACACTATACTCACTGGTTCCAGCCTATGACCGGGGTTACGGCTGAGAAGCACGACGCATTTATCAATCCTACCGACGATGGAAGAGTTATCTTGAGCCTCTCAGGTAAGGAGCTTATAAAGGGCGAGCCGGATGCGTCATCATTTCCATCAGGTGGATTAAGAGCAACATTTGAGGCGAGAGGATACACAGCATGGGATCCTACATCTCCTGCATTTGTAAAGAAGACACCTAACGGATGTATATTATGTATTCCTACTGCATTCTGCTCATATACAGGAGAGGCGCTTGACAAGAAGACTCCACTTCTTCGTTCTATGGAAGCTCTTTCTAAGCAAGCTGTAAGGATTGCGCACCTTTTTGGCAATACAGAGGCTAAGCGTGTTACCACATCTGTTGGTGCAGAGCAGGAGTATTTCCTTGTTGATAGAGAGATGTATTATCAGAGAAAAGACCTTGTTTACACAGGTCGTACTCTTTTTGGCGGCATGCCTCCTAAGGGACAGGAGATGGATGACCACTATTTCGGAGTTATTAAAGAGAGAGTTGCAGGTTTCATGAAGGAGCTTAACGAAGAGCTTTGGAGACTTGGCGTTTCTGCTAAGACTCAGCATAACGAAGTTGCTCCTGCACAGCATGAGCTTGCTCCAATATACGCATCTAACAATGTTGCGGTAGACCACAATCAGCTCGTTATGGAGATGATGAAGAAGGTTGCTGAGAGACACTCACTTACATGTCTCTTACAGGAGAAGCCTTTTGAGGGCATTAATGGTTCAGGTAAGCATAACAACTGGTCTATGGTTACTGACAATGGTCAGAACCTTCTTGACCCGGGTAAGAAGCCACATGAGAATCTTCAGTTTATACTTGTACTTGCTTGTATTCTTAAGGCTGTTGATGAGCACGCAGATTTGCTTAGACTTTCTGCAGCCAGTGCAGGCAATGATCACAGACTTGGAGCTAATGAGGCACCTCCTGCTATTGTGTCGGTTTATTTGGGAGATCAGCTTGAAGATGTGCTTGATCAGTTTATAAGAAAAGGAGAGGCTACGCATTCTATCCAGGGCGAGACTCTTGAGACCGGAGTTAAGATGGTTCCTGATTTCAAGAAGGATGCGACAGACAGAAACAGGACGTCACCATTTGCATTTACAGGTAACAAGTTCGAATTCAGAATGCCTGGCTCAGCAGCTTCTGTTGCTAACCCTAACATTATTCTTAATACTATTGTTGCCGACGTGTTCTCAGACGTCGCTGACCGTCTAGAGAAGGCTGAAGATTTTGATTCCGAGGTTCACAATATAATTTGCGAATTATTAAAAGATCACAAGCGTATTATCTTTAACGGTAACGGATATGCAGACGAGTGGGTTGAAGAAGCTGAGCTTAGAGGACTTCCTAATCTTAAGACAACAGTTGATGCTATCCCTTCACTTGTGACAGACAAAGCTATTGATGTGTTTGGCAAGTTTAATGTCCTTTCTAAGGAAGAGCTTGAGTCTAGAGCTGAGATTAAGTACGAAGAGTACTCTAAGCTTATCAATATAGAAGCTCTTACTATGGTAGATATGGCTAAGAAGCAGATTCTTCCGGCTGTTATGAGATATGAGGCAGAGCTTGCTAACGGTGCAAATGCTATCAAGACCGCAGGTGTTACACCTTCCGTTCAGCTTGACATGCTTAACTCTATCAACGAGAAGCTTGTTGTACTCGAGAAGGCTATCAGTGAGTTAGAGCAGGCTGACAAGGATGCGCAAGCAATTCCTGAGGGAAGAGAGCAGGCCAAAGCATACTGTTACAAGGTTATTCCTGCTATGGATGCGGTTAGAAAGCCGGCTGACGAGCTCGAGTTTTTGGTTGACAAAGAGGCTTGGCCATTCCCATCGTATGGCGATTTGCTGTTTTATAAATAATTTTTTAGAAATTTCTCAAAAAAGTATGGAAATTGTCAGAAAAATGTGTTAAGATATGTGTAGAAGATGTGAGAAACATTAGATTGTTTTAATTAAGGCGGAAATACAAGAGAATAAACCAAAAGAGCCGGAGGTTTTATACGTTTTCCTCTGGCTTTTTTGGGCTCTTTTTACGTTTTCCTTTACGCCATTTTAAAATGATGATATAATCAACGAATGTTAGTTGATTGAGGAGTGATACTTTGAGCAGCGATATGGATATAATGTCTACGATCAGCAACGTTTTGAATGTTTTTGATTTTGTGGATGAGATAGAGTATAACACGGACACTAAGGTTGTTTATTCCGGTGTTCCGGGAGCATTTGCCGAGATGGCGTTGGTAGAATTCTTCGGTGAGGATGTTGATAAGATTCCTGTAGCGAGCTTTAGAGAGGTTATGGAAGCGCTTTCTAACGACGAGGCAGCCTATGGAGTTCTTCCTATTGAGAACTCTTCTGCAGGAAATGTTGAGAGCAATTATGACCTGCTTGCCGAGTACGATCTTTATATAGTAGGAGAGCAGATTATCGAGGTTAATCAGGCGCTTATGGTGCTTCCTGAGGCTTCGATAGAGGATATCAAGACTGTTTATTCGCATCCTCAGGGACTTATGCAGTGTTCTAAGCTGTTAGAGGAGCATGGATGGCACCAGGTCAGCATGTCCAATACTGCAAGGAGTGCCATGAAGGTTAGGGATGACAAGGATATAACGGCTGCGGCTATTGCGAGTGAGCGTTCCGCTAAATTATACGGTTTAAAGATTATCAATCCTGTTGCCAACAATAACACCAACAACGCTACGAGATTTATTGTGTTGTCCAAGAAGCCACATATTACGGCAGAGGCTAACAAGGTGGCGATATCATTTGGCTTACCACACGAAAGTGGTGCGCTTTATAAGATACTTGGCGATATTGTTAATCACGGACTTAATATGTCGATGATAGCCTCAAGACCGATTCCGGGTAAACAGTGGGAATATTATTTTTATATAGAGTTTATCGGAAGACTTTCAGATGATGCCGTTAAATTAGCGCTCTTGGAGATAGGTTTTCACAGTATTGATTTAAGAATTTTAGGAAATTACTTGACACATTAGTGATTACATATTAGTATCTTATTTGGTAAAGTTTTTGGTGCATAATGTATTGTTGTATTCATTATAGAGGAGGACGTGTCCATGAACATTCTGGTAGCGGAAGATGATGCGGCGAGTAGAAGATATATTGAGAGGGCGTTAGAGAAGTACGGACCTGTTGATGCTGCTGTTGATGGCATCGAAGCGGTTGATTTCTTTTTGGAGAAGGTTGAGCACAATGAGTGTTACGACCTGGTTTGTCTTGACATCATGATGCCTAGAGTGGATGGGTATAAGGCGCTTGATGCGATAAGAGACATTGAGGAAGAGTTTAATGTTGGAAGGCGCAGCAAGGTCATTATGACCTCGGCACTTAACGAGTCGGAGCAATTCGAGCCTAGCAAGGAGCATAAGCACGATGGCTACATTATGAAGCCTATCGATTTAAATGAGCTTGACCAGGCGATTGCTAAGATGGGATTTAATCAATAATAATTAGGGACACCATTTCGGTGTCCTTATTTTTTAAGAAAGAGGATTATTATGGATTTACTTGATTATATGAGAGAGCAGAATAAAGAGAAGGAGGCGCCTTTAGCTGGCAGAATGCGTCCTAAGACTTTAGATGAGGTTGTCGGGCAGCAGCACATTATCGGCAAAGACAAGCTCCTTTACAGGGCTATTGCGGCTGATAAGCTTGGCTCTGTTATATTCTACGGACCGCCCGGTACTGGAAAGACAACGCTCGCCAAGGTCATAGCCAACACAACCTCGTCGGAATTTGCCCAGATTAATGCTACAACAGCAGGCAAGAAGGATATGGAGGATGTTGTAAGAGCTGCCAAGGACAGAATATTGACGCTTCAGAAGAAGACGATACTTTTTATAGACGAGATTCACAGGTTCAATAAGGGTCAACAGGATTATCTGCTTCCTTTCGTTGAGGACGGAACCATAACGCTTATAGGCGCAACCACGGAGAATCCGTATTTTGAGGTCAACAACGCGCTTTTGTCGAGGTCTCATGTATTTGAGCTTAAATCGCTTGAAAGAGATGATATCATGAAGCTTATAACCAAAGCTGTCTATGATAAAGAACGGGGTATGGGCGCATACAATGCCGAGATAAGCGATGAGGCCTGCGGATTCTTAGCTGATATGGCGGAAGGGGATGCAAGGACTGCGCTGAATGCGGTTGAACTTGGCGTCTTAACGACCGAGCCGTCAGACGACGGCAAGATTCACATTGATTTATCGGTTGCTGAGGAATGTATTCAGAGGCGTGCTTTTAAGTATGACAAACAGGGTGACAATCACTATGATACCATCTCGGCATTCATAAAGAGCATGAGGGGCTCGGACCCCGATGCAGCCCTTTATTATCTTGCCAAGATGATAAATGCAGGAGAGAGTGTCACATTCATTGCAAGACGCATCATGATATGTGCATCGGAGGATGTCGGAATGGCAGACCCGAACGCCATCAATGTAGCTGTATCATGTTCTTTGGCTGTTGAGAGGATAGGGCTTCCCGAAGCTAGGATTATCCTGGCCGAGGCAGCGGTATATGTTGCCACAGCGCCTAAGTCCAACGCTTCGTATATGGGTATTGAATCAGCTCTTAATGCGGTTAAGAATTCCCACACGGGAGATGTTCCAAATCACTTGAAAGACGCACATTATAAGGGCGCATCTAAGCTTGGACACGGAGACGGTTATCTCTATGCTCATAATTATCCGGACCACTATGTCAGACAGCAATATCTTCCTGATGAGCTTCTTGGGACGACATTTTATGAGCCCACCGATATCGGATATGAAGGCAAGGTTAAGGAACGCCTTGAATTACTTAAGAACAGATAAGTTGCGTTGTTTCGCTTTTGTTATAACATCTGTGATACAATCTTACCTGATGATATATAAATAAGCCTTAATTCAGGTTGTAGTAACATATATGGGAGGAATATTGTTATGAAGGAAAATGACAAAGAATTAATTGATTTTGATGTGCATGGTACACTTTTGAATGTGAAAACCGCCTTTGAAGAAGGAACTACCCTTGATAAAAAGTTTAAGTGCCTCTTGGAGATGAAGGTACTTCTTAAGATGTCCGAGGATAACGGTTTGGAAGTGACCGATGATGACAAGAATCTGGTCAGAGAGCTTGAGGATAGTTTCATTGATGATAATTATATATCTAAAGATAAAGCTTCAAAAGAAAGCTTTATTAAGGCGATGGCAGGTCAGGATGTAAGATATACATATTACAGGCAGAACAACAGGGTCAAGTATGCCAATATATTAAGTAATAATGTTGATGACAGAGACAATAAGGTAGAGGCTCTTATAGGACATACTTCGTACTATATGGAGTATCATAAGATTATTACTTCATTAAAGGATAAGATTACAAACGATATTAAAGATGGCTTAGAAAAGGAAGAGATAGATAAGGCTTATGAGGCAGGACTTGGTGAGTTTATAAAAAACGGCAAGTTTACAAAGCGTCAGACTGAAGTCATCAATAGCGGATTAGAGGAGAATAAGCGGTTTAACCCGAATTTAAACTCCTTTTATTACGAGGAGAATCTGTTTACCAGAAGCAGTGCGTTAGAGCTGGCATTTGAAGATGCACTTACTGATTTTCGCTCTAACTATCCGGTATTAAAGAAAAAGGAGCCTGTAATTCAACCTGAAGAGATAGGCATTGAGCATAATAAAGAGCTCCTAAAGTCAATCGGTATTAAGGATGATTCAAAAGAAAGGCGTGAGCTTAATACCAAGTATACTTACCTTATGGATTCTAAAATCGATAAAGTAAGGTCAACTTTCAACGCTCAGAAGAATGAATATGATAAGATGATGTTAGCTGCTACTCTTGGTGCTAAGGACTGTTTAAACGGGGCACTTGGAACAGTTGATGTGGATACCCTGAAGAAGAATAAAATGCCGGGCGACACTACAGCTGATGTGGATCCTATGACAGATACAATTGTCAAAGATACTATTGAAACTATAATAGGTGACGGCTCAATTGAAGGGTTTAAAAAGTTACACACGATATATGCCATGATGATTGTCAAGGCTGAATATGATACAGGTAAGTATTATGAAGAGGTGTATAATTCTCTACCTAAGGAAGAGGATGACAACATCAGGCAGCTGAAGGCAATGTATATTACAAGCAAATCAGAGTGTTTAGGCACAAACCTTTATACCGGATTAGTTAACATTGTTGCTGACGAAATTTCAACTTATGAGTTTAATAAACATCTTGGCTCACAGCTTGTTGAAGATATTGGAGACTATGAAACTTTGACGGTATCTCAATACCTGGATTATTTTTCATATACCGATGATGAGAAGAACGATTTCTACAAGCAACATAAGACGACATCAGATGTTCTTATTTCGAAAGTTATTCCTGAAAATGAATACGCGACGGTTTCAGTTAAGCTCTTTGACAACAAATGTTTTAACGATGTGTTTAACGCATTTGGCAAAAATATCGGCACTAAAGAGCGCGAATTATTAAACATCGGTAGGAATATAGCAGGTGGCAACTATAAGTCAAACAGATTAGATAATGATTGGATTAAGAATCAGGGTGATGTAATTGCAGATAAGCACGCTAAGAAGAATGTAGTTGATAACTTCAAACTGTACAGTAAGACTTTATATTCTAAGAAGCCTATTGAGATTATCACCAACAAGGGTATCTCAGAGATGTTTAACAATGACCCTAAGGTTATTGAGGATGGCGATAACTTTAGAGCAGTCTCAATGTATATCTTAAGGTTAGAGCATCCTGAGGCTAAGGATATCAAAGGTCATACCAATTCTAAGGAATTCAATAATATGATTAAAGCCATGAAGAGGTATGTCAATTCCGCCGAGAGAAAAAGCGGAGGAAGAGTGATAGAGTTTAAACAGCAGATGATTGACAGTATCCTGACGTATATAAAGGGCAAGAAGAGCGTAAGAAGCCATGATTTTGGCAATGAGAGATTTGACAATGTGATGAGCGTGCTTGCCGGCCTAATGAAGGAAGCTGATTTTAAGGCTGTTGTTGACAGGGTGAATGAAGTCAGAGGCGGAGGATTAAGGCATCTTAAGTTCGAGAAGAATAAGCATTTAGTGACCGTCAATCAGTATAAAGAGGGTTTCTTATCAACTAAGCAACAGGCAATCAACTCAGCCTGCAGTAATCAGGATAGTGTAAGGCACAATGTTTTATGTATCCGGAATGAAGAGGATAAGGCGGGACTTACTCAATTTGCCGAACAATTGGGAGAGATTAATGAGGATTATGCTCCGATAGGGATTGCTAAGGAAGGCGTAAAGCTTTATAAGCAGGATTTTGTCGCTTTAGCATTTGCAGGATATAATGCTGATGATGAGAATGCATATCAGGCGGCCAAAGCTAAGGCTGATGAAGCGTTAAAGGCTTATGAGAGGGGTGACAAGTTGCATGTAGCTGACCTTATCGCAGGCGGTATAAGTAAGATTGTTAAAGAGGCAAGAGCGTGCGAGCAGCTTGATGTAGAACACTTTGTCGTTAATGGTGAATATGCGACGAGATTATATGAAATGCTTAACAGAGACGGAGAATTAAAGAAGCTTACGCTAGGCAGCGGTCTAAGTGCAAAAGACCTTAATTATGCATCCAATATGAGAGCGATTGCCCTTACATACAGCAGGGGAAGTAAGGCTTTAGAGACATTTGAAAAGAATGATTATATTCATCTGCGTGATAAGAGTTCTATGATAACAGATGCGGTAATGGTAAAGGTTATTAATCAATCTCTTAAGGCTTCTAAGAGTGACGATGGCAAGGCACATGATTCTATTCTTGACAGTATTAAGGATTTAAGAGAGCTTGGAAATAAGATAAGTAATGCAACCAACAATTATAACGGCCGTGACATGCATCTTGGAATGAGGAATGAGGAGATAATTGCCGAGATGTCTAAGCCTGACTTTATGATTGAGATATTAGGAGGTGCTCCTAAACCGGAAGCCGGACGTAATAATAAGACCGTAAAGAATGAGGTTAAGAAGGGTATGAATAAATAAGATAGTATGTCCTCCGGATATTGATTATCCGGAGGATTGCTATTCATCATCTTCTTCATCGTTGTCATTAAAGGCACCTGAAAAGAACAGTATAGCCCAGATGATAACCGGAATTAATATTATGATTCCGAGCCCGAAGAAGAAGTTCCTGCCTGTAAATGAGGCATATAAAAAGTATATTATGCCGGCAACTATTGCTATAAGCCCGATTATCGCAAGGATTCTTGCGGATTTCTTGTGTTTCATGGCTGTGTCCTTTCTTAGTGTGTTTTCTTACATTCTACTATTATTCTCCCATATATGCAAATGTTTATGTGGAGCACGGTGTGCTCCGCTATGGGGAATGTACGTAGCGGCGAACATCGTTCGCCATCATGAAGCACACTGTGCTCCGCTACGGCTACAGCGTTAAAAAGTCTTCAAAAAATCACATTTCCTAATGCAATTATCACATTTTTAGTATATAATATACTAGTTAAAATATAACTTGTGGAGATTAAGAGAATAATAAAGAAGGAGTTTTATTTTTTTATGAGTTTCAAAAAGGCATTTACTTATATCATTTTTGTATTAGCGGCGGGGCTTTTCTTTAATGTTAATGCTCATGCTGAGGGGACTTATGAAGTAACTGTCACACCAGAGAATTACGAGAACGGAGCTGCGCTTCAAGGGTATTTAGACCTCCAGAAAGGTGATACCCCACAGTATGACATGCTTACCATTACTATTACTCCTGGCGTATACAATTTCGACTATTATATGTGCGTGTACAGTAACACCACTATCAAGGCCAACGGCGCAACCATCAACTATACAAGGAAGAATGGATACGGCAACGGAAGGAATCCTATTCTCTTCAACGATGCAGAGGGAGCTTATGGCTATGACGGTGCGTCCAATATTACAGTTGACGGTGGCATATGGGATCTTCAGGGATCCCCCGGACAGGCTATGTATGGCAAGAGACTTGAGGCTTTCAGATTCATGCATTGTAAGAATATAACCTTGAGGAACATGACAATCAGGAACATTTACAACACTCATATGCTTACTATTGAGGGTGTTGACGGAGCTACTGTTACTAACTGTGTTTTCAAGGATCATTACACAATCAAGCAGAAGAAGGAAGCTATACATATAGATTCTATGCATAATACAAGCATGGCGCCTTCGTCACAGAACGATATTAAGTACGATGATACATTTACCAATAATCTTAAGGTCAGTTCTTGTACATTTACCAATGTGCCTAGAGGAATCGGTACTCACATTGCTGTTGAGGGATGCTATCCGGACAATATAACGATAACTGATAACATTTTCAATAATATTACTTATGAGGCAATCAAGGCTTTCTGCTATAAGAACTATGTTATCAGAGGCAACTATATTAACAAATGTGGAATAGGTATTAAGGCGTACAATTACGTTAATGGTTCGGGTGAGGATCCATATCAGACACCTAATGATGGTATTGTAAGGGAGCCTAATCCTGAGACGTTTAACGGAGTAATCGAGAAGAATACAATCATCAGTGCAAGGAATTCGGAGGGATTTGCCATTCATTTGCAGGGATGTGACTCAAGACCGTACAGAGGTATTGTTGTTAACAAGAACACCATAACTTCATGTAAGAAGATTGGTATCTATGCTAAGAACTGCGAGGATATCAGTATTGAGCATAATACGATTACCAATTCATCGGGTATGGGCATTGATGTAGGTTATTCTGTGGACTCCGATGTTATGGATAACACGATTACTTCAGCATCAACCTACGGTATTTATGTCAAGGAGGGCGAGAGTAACGCTATTGTAGCCAACAACGTTACTCAGACCACCAAGCAGAATATGAGAGCTAAGAGTTCACCTGAGATTTTGGTTTCTGACAACAGATTCTCAAGCGGTAAGAAGGGTGGAATCCTGATATCTGCCGGATGTAGCGAGGCTAATGTATCAGGTAATGAGGTTGTAGCTGCCGGCAAGAACGGTATTGTTGTATCTAAAGTAGAAGGTGCGAGCATCCTTGATAACAAGGTTTCATCACCTAAGAAATACGGTTTTTACATTTTAAAGACCAACGCTACAAGCATTAACACCAACAATGTTGAGAGTTCTAAGAGCAGTGGTATGGTTATAAGTAAGGCTAATACCACCAATGTGGAAGAGAACACAATCAATAAGACAGGTAGATACGGCATTTTGTTCAGCGGTACCAAGAAGTCTATGGCATCCGGCAATGCAGTATCCGCATCTAAGAAATATAAAGTATATTTTACCAAGAATTGTAAGGATAAGGGAGAGAATATCAAGTAGTATTTTATTATTAATAATTATAAGGGAGTGGTTTACATGAAGTTGAACAGACTTGTTATTGCGCTTATATTAGGATTATTTATCGGTTCGGGGACGTATGTAAATGCTCACGCTGAGGGCAATTATGATATTACATTTACGACAGCGGATTATAACAGCGGATATGCTCTGCAGCAGTATCTTGATTATCAGAAAGGCCCTACACCTAAGTATGATATGCTTACTATAACACTTGCACCGGGTGAGTATAGTTTCGATGCGTGCCTCTGTGTCTACAGTAACACTACGATCAAGGCTACCGGCGCGACTATCTATTATACAAGAAGAGCCGGTAACAGCGATGGCAAGAACCCTGTCATTTTCAATGATGCAGAGGGAGCTTATGGCTATGACGGTGCATCTAACATTACGATTGACGGTGGAATCTGGGATCTTCAGGGACAGCCGGGTCAGGCGATGTACGGCAAGAGACTTGAGGGAATCAGGTTTATGCACTGCAAGAATATTACAGTCAAAAATCTAACTATTCAGAATATGTACACCACTCATATGCTTACTATTGAAGGCGTAGACGGTGCTACAGTTTCTAACTGTTCTTTTAAACATCAATATATGATCAATCAGAAGAAGGAGGCAGTTCACATTGATTCCATGCATAATTATGGCATGGCGCCTTCTTCTCAGAATAACATCAAGTATGATGATACATTTACCAACAATCTTGTAGTCGATTCGTGTACATTTGAGGATGTACCTAGAGGAATCGGCACTCATATCGCGGTTGAGGGATGCTATCCTAACAACATCACCATAACTAACAACAAGTTCTATGATATAACATACGAGGCTATCAAAGCTTATTGCTACAAGAACTATATCATAAAGAACAATTACATGGATCTTTGCGGTATCGGAATCAAGGCGTATAACTATGTTCCTGCTGATGAGACAGACGGAACAGCTGATGATGAGAAGCCTTATCAGAAGCCGAATGACGGTGTTATAAGAGAGAAGAATCCAAGCTCATTTAACGGTGTAATTGAGAAGAATACTATAGTAAATGCTACTAAATCCAGTGGGTTTGGTATTCATTTGCAGGGGTGTTCGTCAAGACCTTATCGTGGGGTTTCTGTATGTGACAATATTATTTCTAAGAGTGGCAAGATAGGTATATATACCAAGAATTGCGAGGATATCATTATCGAGAAGAACAACATCTCGGACTCTCTTGGAATGGGTATTGATGTAGGATACTCTAAGGATTGCGATGTGTTCAATAATACAATTAACAAGGCTAAGGCGCTTGGAGTCTGTGTTAAGAATGGTTCAGGTAACATAATAAGAGATAATACTATTACGACAACGACCAAGCAGAATATATACGCTATCAGTTGCAGTAATGTTACAATTGACAGCAATGATGTAACAAGTGGTAAGAAGGGCGGGATTGGCATAGATAAAGGCTGTAAGGGCGCTAAGATTACCAACAATAAGGTTAAGTCTGCCGGCAAGAATGGAATAAGCATCTCGGAGATTTCTTCGGGTACGGTTAAGGGCAATACTGTTACTTCTCCGAAGAATTTTGGAATGTATTTCTTTAAGACAACCAGTGTAAATGTTACCGGTAACACAGTCAAGAATGCCAAGAAGAGTGGAATTGTGGTTCATAAGACCAATAAGACCAACATTAAGAAGAATAAGATTGAGAAGACCGGTCAGTACGGTATTCTCTTTAGTGGTACCAGGAAGTCATATGCGTATAGTAACACGATTAAGAAGGAGAAGTCTTATAAGGTGCTTTACGCCAATAGTTGCAAGAACAGGAAGAAGAATATTAAGTAGTAAGATTCTTAGCTACGCTCAGAATGGTAATCGCTTGCGATGTGTAGCGGCGAACAGCGTTCGACATAGTGGAGCACAATGTGCTCCGCTACGATTACAGTGTGTCATCGTGAGGAACATTGTGATGAAGGATCTTAACGCGGGTCCCATTGATAATACATGCGTAATGTGGTATAATATTTAGTACATTTTATAAGGAGGTGAGCCATATGATAGGTGTTTCATTTTATGGTAACAATATATATATGAACCCTATATATTCAGTAAAGCCCGTATCCAGGGTTGGCAATGTAGATGGCGTTTCCTCCGGTAGATTGCTTCCTAACTCTATAAGAGTAGATGAGGGAGCAGGCGTTTCGGGTCCAAAGGAATGTAAGACTTGTGAACGCCGTAAGTACAAGGACGGTTCTGATGAATCAGACGTTTCTTATCAGACTCCTACACATATCGATCCGGGTCGTTCTGCATCGGCTGTTATGAGCCATGAGCTTGAGCATGTGGCCAATGCAAGACAGGAGGGTATGAAGGACAATAAAGAATTGATATCTGCTACGGTGTCTCTTAAAGTGGGCGTGTGTCCAGAGTGTGGAAGAACTTACGTTGCGGGTGGTGAGACCAATACTGTAATTAAGACTACATATGATGACAACAATCCGTATGATAAGGGTAGGAAGACCGTAGAAGGAAGTTTTTTAAGTGGCATGAATGTAGATTATCAAGCATAATATCCAGAAAGGAAGGATTATTTTATGGGTAAGAAGAGTAAGACAGCAGCGGTATTGACAGGTGTTGCAGCGGTTGGTGCAGCTACAGCGGCTATTATTGCAAGTCAGAAGAAGAAAGCTGAGAATGGGGAAGCTAAGGATTTTAACTTAGATGAGAAGTTTGTAGACTTCAAGAATAAAGTTGAGGAACTTATGGTTACGGTTGACAATGCAACCGCTGATTCAAGAGAGGACCTAAAGGTTACTCTAGGTAACATTAAGGGTGACGCCGTTCACTACAGCGAGAGTCTTAAGCGTAAGGCTGAGCGTAGTAAGAGTAAGCTTACTTCAGAACTTATTAAGGCTAAAATGAATTTTGACGTCAAGAGAGAAGAATTCGAGAAGGAATTAGACGAGAAGAAGTTCGAGAGTGAGAAGAAGAAGGAAGAGAACAAGGCTATCCGCAAGGCAGAGGAAGCTGACATCCTTATGGATTACGCTTTAGAGATGGTTCAGCAGGCTACCATTGCGAGCCTTGAGGCTACTAACCTTGCTGAAGCATACGAAGAGAAGTATGGAGAGAGTATTTCGACAGCAGACTCGGATTTATGGGATGATGAAGAAGAGGATGCATTTGCAGAGTTTGACGAAGACGATATTGAAGAAGAATAATATAGGAGATTAGTATTATGGGATTGTTACAGACATGGAGAGATTGGGCGTATTCACAGGATGAGAGAACCAGAGAGGGTAAGCAGTTTTGGAATGATTATTTCGCTTTGGAGAAAGGCGTATATGAGAAGTTGCTTGATAACCCTTCTGAGAAGATTATAGGTACGGTAGAAGAGCTTTCAGCGAGATTCGAGCTCGAGCCTCTTATTATGGCAGGTTTTCTAGATGGTATCAACGATAGCCTTGTCAATCCTAATCCGATTGAGAACATGGAGAAGGATACAACTGTTACCATTGACATTGATTTAGAGAAGCTTTATTACAATATGGTAGCTTGCAGAGCTGATTGGTTATATAATCTCCCACAATGGGACAATCTTCTTTCAGAAGAGAAGAGAGCAGAATTGTACAAGAGTCAGAAGACATCTCGTACTGTTGTCAATACAGAGAAGAAGATAGGTCGTAATGAGCCTTGTCCATGCGGTTCCGGCAAGAAGTACAAGAACTGTTGTGGAAGAGCGAGTTAGTTGACATTTTGAGGTGGGTTATGAGTAGAGAGTTTGAAGAACATGAGATTGACCAGTTATATGAGGCTATTCTTACACTAAAGTCCAAAGAAGAGTGCAGGACATTCTTCACGGATGTGTGTACCGCCAAGGAGATTGCTTCTATTGCACAGAGATTTCAGGTTGCCAAGATGCTCAGTGAGCACCACACGTACAATGAAGTTGCGGAGGCTACAGGGGCATCGACAGCCACAATCAGTCGAGTTAACAGATCGCTTGTGAGTGGCAACGGAAGCTATGAGTTGGTCTTGAGCAGAATGAATGAACAATAATAAAAACACCAAGGGCTTACGCCTTTGGTGTTTTTTTATTTTGTCTATCTTTTTTGGATTTCTTATCGTCCTTTGGCTTCTTCTCTTCTTTCGTCGGTTTCTCGATATCATCCGTAACGAAATATGTGTCAACCAAGTGCTCTAAAAGCTTCTTCTTGAGGTATATCTCATAGCCTAAAGAAGCCATGAATGCGAACTTGTCAAGGTATTCCCTCTCTTCACCCCCAAAGTCCTCGAATACGTTCTTAGAATAGTTGTGAGTCTTGTCTATATCCTTTATAATATCTGTAAACTTAGCAAGACTGGAATCACATATATCTCTATATATGGCATCCATCTTGGATGTGTCGTTACCATCACAGAACATGTCAATCATCGGAGACAGCGTATGCTTGATATCTGCTATTGATAAACTGTTCTTAAGATAGTAAATGTATATAAGCAGGTAAATGTGATCTTTAGAATACTTCTTCTTGTTAGGTGGCGGAAGAAGCTCATTCTTGGAGTAATTGTTAATCATGGTCTTGGTCAGAGTCTTGTCAGAGTCATATCTCTTGGTGTTGGAAAGCTCCTTATCCATGAAGGTAGTTACCTGATCCATGTATAACTCTATTGAAGGGACGTCTTCAGGCTTGATGAAGTCAAGCTTGACGCACTCTCTTATGACCTCTTTGATGTTAGGTGAATTCTTGTCTGCCATGTGGTATCTCCTAAGGGTGATTATAGTATATATATTATATAGTTTTTAAAACTACATATCAAGAACATTTTTTATTATACCAAGTAAGGCCTATGGTAAAGATTCTTCGCTGCGCTCAGAATGACAATTATATATAATATGTAGTGGCGAGCAACGTTCGTCATAGTGGAGCACAATGTGCTCCGCTACGGTTGTTACGCGTTATCCCTCGTAAACCACCTTGCCACCACAGATTGTGTACTTAACCTTGCCGGAGAGTATTCGTCCGGTAAACGGGGTATTACTTGACTTAGAAGCGTATACTCTTGGAACCCACTCGTCTTCGCTGAAAATGGTAAGGTCAGCATTAGCACCCTCACAGACATATCCTGCGTCTAAATTGTACATCTTGGCAGGATTGATAGTCATCTTGGCTATCACCTCTTCGAGCGTCAGATAACCGGTCTTTACAAGTTCTGTAAATGCTAAAGCAAGCGACGTCTCTAACCCAATAATTCCGCTAGGTGCCTCCGTTATAGGTCTATCTTTCTCCTCGGTAGAATGTGGAGCGTGGTCAGTTACAATCAAATCGATAGCATTGGCCTTGAGGCCTCGGATAATCGCCATTCTGTCGGCTTCTTCCCTGATAGGTGGATTGATCTTAGCAAGTGTACCGTGCTTGATTACATCGTCTTCCGTTAGGGTGAAATGATTAGGTGTAGCTTCCGCGTGAATGTTGATGCTAAGTGCATCCTCTAAATCGATTCCCTTGATTTCACTAAAATCAATATTATCAGTAAAATTATAATCAGGAATATCGATTCCTTTGTCTTTAAGAAGCTTCTTCTTGGCTTCGTAGATAAGGTTGACGCTCTCTTTAGCGCTTATATGCTGAAAATCGCAGATAGCTCCTTCTTCTAAAGCCATCTTAATATCTCTCTTAATCATCGATATCTCAGCCATTCTGTCCGCACCACCGATATTAAAATGAGTAGAAGCTCTACCCTTATTGATTCCGTTATTGTCGTTGTATTTAAGGTCTTCTTCGTGAAATGATAACGGTACGTTGAGTTCCTTGGCAATCTTCATTGCCTCCCTTAAAATCTCGGCATCCATAATAGGAATTCCATCATCTGTAAAGCCTACAGCGCCTTGTTCTTTAAGAGCGGGCATATCAACAAGTTCCTTGCCCTTGAGGCCTTTGGTAATATCTCCGCAGGTAAGGACGTTGATGTCGGTTTCATTTGCCTTGTCTAAAACGTATTTAAGGGTGTCCGGGTTATCGATTGCCGGGTTGGTGTTAGCCATCATGACGACAGTAGTAAAACCGCCCTTCTTGGCTGCATTTGCACCGGTATAAATGTCTTCTTTATATGTGAAGCCCGGATCGCGAAAATGCACGTGAACATCTATTAATCCAGGTGTTACATAGCATCTTGACGCGTCTATAACTTCGGCTCCATCGGGAGCTTCAATATCGTTGGCAATCTTAATTATCTTGCCGTCGTCGATGAGTATATCTGTTATATCATTAAAATGTGACTTAGGGTCTACTAAATGACCGTTTTTAATAAGCAGCATAAAAGCCCTCCTTTATCAATCAGTATAAACATTATATTAAAAAACCAACCAAAATATCAATAGACTTATTTATTAAAATATGATATATTTATGACATCAGTTGTTCGCTCGATGAACGCTGTCGAGCGCTTTAATAAAAGGAGGAATTATTATTATGGGTATTTTAAAACGTTTTGGAGACATCATGTCAGCTAACATCAATGCATTGCTTGACAAGGCAGAGGATCCGGAGAAGATGATCGATCAGACTCTTAGGAATTTAGAGAAGGATCTCCGCGAGGTTAAGTCTGATACAGCTACTGTTATGGCTGAGGCTACAGCAGCTAAGCGTAAGGTAGACGAGAACAACGCAGAGATTGAGAAATATAACAATTATGCAGAGAAGGCTCTTGTTGCCGGTAACGAGGCAGATGCTAAGCAGTTCTTAGAGAAGAAGCAACAGCTTGTTTCTAAGCAGGCAGCATTCCAGCAGGAGTACGAGGCTGCACAGGCTAATGCAGACAAGATGAAGCAGATGCATGACAAGCTTCAGGGCGATATTAAGACTCTTCAGGATAGACGCGATACCATTAAGGCTAAGATGTCTACTGCCAAGGCTCAGGAGAAGATTAACAAGATGGTTAGCGGTAGCACAGATGCTGCAGACAGCATTGCTGCATTTGACAAGTGGGAGAAGAAAGCTGATATGGCTATCGACAAGGCTAACGCTATGACAGAGCTCAGCATGAAGGAAGATTCAGTTGAGGATCTCGCTGCTAAGTATGATGCTCAGGTTGAGGCATCTAACCCTGCAGTTGATGACGAGCTTGCTGCTATGAAGGCTAAGCTTGGACTTTCAGAATAATCAATATTCGTAATATTAGCTTGGAGGATTTTCGATGTCTATATATGACAGTTTGAATCAAGAGCAGAGAGAGGCCGTCTTTTGTACTGACGGTCCTCTTTTATTATTAGCGGGAGCGGGCTCAGGCAAGACCCGTGTGCTTGTTCATAGAATTGCATACCTTATAGAAGAGAAGAAGGTTAAGCCGTGGAACATCATGGCGATAACATTTACCAACAAAGCCGCTAAAGAGATGAGAGAGAGAGTGGACGATATGATAGGTTATGGTGCCTCAGATTGCTGGGTTAGCACCTTTCATTCGTCATGCGTAAGAATATTAAGAAGAGATATTGATAAGCTTGGATATTCTGCGAATTTCTCTATTTATGATACTGATGATCAGAAGCGCCTTATTAAAGAGGTGTTGAAGAGCTTGCAGTACGATACCAAGCAGTTTAGCGAGAGGGCGATGATGAATGCCATCTCTGCTGCGAAGGAGCAGTATATATCGCCTGCGGAGTATATGGAGGACGCAGTCGGAGATTTTAGACGCGAGAAGATAGCTAAGGTGTATGTTAACTATCAGAAGCAGCTTGAGACCGCTAATGCGCTTGATTTCGATGATTTGCTTTACAAGACGGTTGAGCTTTTTGAACATCATCCGGATGTTTTGGAGTACTGGCAGGAGAGATTTAGGTACATTATGGTTGACGAGTATCAGGATACCAATGGTGTACAGTTTATTTTCATAAAGCAACTTGCATCTAAGTACAGGAATATATGCGTGGTCGGTGATGACGATCAGTCTATTTATAAGTTTAGAGGGGCAGATGTAAGGAATATCCTTGAATTCGAGGATTTCTTCCCTGAGAGCAGAGTTATCAAGCTTGAGCAGAATTATCGCTCGACTAAGAATATACTTAATGTCGCCAATTCAGTAATCAGGAATAATACGGCTCGTATGGACAAGACGCTTTATACTGATAATGATGAGGGCGAGACGACTACATTTGCACAGTATCAGGATAACTATAAAGAAGCTGAGGCTATAGCTGATGAGGTTTCTAAGATAGTTGCATCCGGCGCGAATTACAAGGATTTTGCTGTGCTTAACAGGACCAATGCACAATCGCGTGTTTTTGAGGAGAAGTTCGGAGTTTATAACATTCCGTATAAGATAGTCGGTGGTGTGAGTTTCTATTCAAGGATGGAGATTAGAGATATCGTTGCGTATCTTAAGCTTGTTAACAATCTGTCTGACGATCAGGCTATGAAGCGTATTATCAATGTTCCGAGGCGCGGTATAGGTCAGACTACTGTTGAGAAGATTAATGAATTCGCTATGGAGAGAGAGATTGCATTTTTTGATGCGGCATCTATGGTGGAGGAGATTTCTACAATATCTAAGGCGACCGCGAAGAAGATAGCAGCATTTGTCGAAATGATAGACGGATTTACAGAGATTGCCGATAAGGGCGAGATTGCAGAGCTTTACGACAAGGTGGTCGAGGAGACCGGATACCTTAACAATCTTGTTCTTGAAGGGACAGAAGACGCCAAGGACAGAATTAACAACCTTGAGGAGTTCAAGAGTAAGATAGTGGACTACGAGAACAATGAAGCAGAGCCTTCTTTGCAGGGATTCCTGACTGATGTGGCTTTGATTTCTGAGGTTGATAACCTTGTTTCTGATGATGCGGTAACCGTTATGACTATCCACAGTGCTAAGGGATTAGAGTTCCCTTATGTGTTCTTAAGCGGTATGGAGGAAGGCATATTCCCGGGCTATATGACGATTAACAGCGGTAATGACGATGATATGGAGGAGGAGCGAAGACTCTTTTATGTCGGTGCGACGAGAGCGGAGAAGAGGCTTTATCTGAGCGCATCTAAGAGACGCATGGTCAACGGTCAGCAACAGTTTAACAAGGTTTCGAGGTTTATTGATGAGATTGACAGGGAGTATCTTAATTTTGGCTCGAGTGTAGATTCGTCTGCATTTTCTTCTGATTTTGCGGCGGATATATTCACCAAAACGAAACCTGTTGCGATGAAACCGGCGTATACCTTGAAATCTGAACCTAAGAAATATAAGGATGCGGTTAAGGATGATTCGCCTTTTGAAATTGACTATAAAGTCGGAGACAGGGTGAGGCATATCAAGTTCGGCAGCGGAACCGTCAAGGAGATTACCCCTACGGGCTCAGACTTCGAAGTATTGGTGGATTATGACTTAAGAGGTGTGAGGAGGTCATTTGCTTCATTTGCCAAACTGAAAAAAGAAGAATAATATAGTCAAATGTAAAACTATGTGTTATAATGTATTTTAGCATTGACATTTATGTCACTAATAATTGTGAAAGGACGGTACTATTTATGAAGATTGATAAGATTGAGGATTTGGCTAACGCAATTAAGGTCATCAACAAGAAGGAAGTAGAAGAGAAGAGCAGCTCTAAGAAGATTATAGTTATCTTAGCTGTTATTGGTGCTATTACTGCTATTGCAGCTATCGCTTACGCTGTATATTCTTACATGACTCCTGATTATCTTGATGATTTCGAAGATGATTTTGATGACGACTTTGATGATGATATCTTCGATGATGATGACGACTTCTTAAGCAACGAGAAGTAATAGAATTGACTTTTCACGGAGAATACCAAGCAGGAGAGTCGCTCTCCTGCTTGATTTTTTAAGGATTTTATATTATTTTGAAACTTTTAAAAAAAGTTGTTGACATTTAAAACTCCCTATAATATAATACTACTTGTGTCGCGAGAGAAGTTGAGCTTCTTAAGCATCACGGGGTGTGGCTCAGCTTGGCTAGAGCGCTTGATTTGGGATCAAGAGGTCGCAGGTTCGAATCCTGTCACCCCGACTCGGATGTTAAATAACTTGACATCCAAAACAAAATTTTATATCATTTAGTAGCTGTAAGTCGCAGTTATTAGACTTAATGTCATGCGGGTGTAGTTCAGTGGTAGAACACCAGCCTTCCAAGCTGGATATGTGGGTTCGATTCCCATCACCCGCTTTTAATATGTGTCCGTAGCTCAGCTGGATAGAGCAACGGCCTTCTAAGCCGTGGGTCGGGGGTTCGAATCCCTTCCGGAACGCTTGTGGTGGGTATAGCGCAGCTGGTTAGCGCACCAGATTGTGGCTCTGGGGGTCATGGGTTCGAATCCCATTATCCACCTTATTATTGACTAACCCAGTATTAATGGGTCATCGCCAAGCGGTAAGGCACAGGACTTTGACTCCTGCATTCGCTGGTTCGAATCC
>CAMVPR010000025.1 GCA_947169385.1 uncultured Lachnospiraceae bacterium
AGCACGCCGCCAGCGTTCATCCTGAGCCAGGATCGAACTCTCATGTTCTGATTTTTCTTGTTTTTCATCGAAGATGAAAAACTTTAGAAAAATCGACTCCTCATTTCTTAATGAAAGTATCATCGAAGATGTTACTTGAATTTAGAAATGATTGGAGTTTCATTCTCCTTTTGGTTCAAAATAACACTAAGCTATTTTTACCTGTTTACTGTTTATAGGTTGTATTATACAACTTCGCAATCTTTAGACCAGTATAATCTAAAGTTACTCTTAGTCATATTCAGGTTTGTCTCATTATTCAATTATCAAGGTATATTCTTTATACCGATTAAGGCATAAAAAAACGGAGAGGGTGGGATTCGAACCCACGCGCCCTTGCGGACAAACGGTTTTCAAGACCGCCTCGTTATGACCACTTCGATACCTCTCCATGCTCGTAATAAGAAATACGATATATTATTATGTTCCGACGCTCGTCGGCGACAAGTGATATATTACCACCTTAGTCCCATTGTGTCAACAACTTTTTTCAAAAAAATATAATTTTTTAAAAAATACCACTAAATTCGCTTGTTTAAGTCATTTATCACTCGTCAAAAGTATAGTAATTACCGCAATAAGGGCACTCTACTGTCTCTCCTGCCTTCCCTTTAACTGATGCTCCGCAGCTTGGACACTTAGCAGACATTATCTTATCGGAATCAATTCCAAATACCTTTTTGACATCTTTAGATGCTTTTACAAATGTATCCGTCATCTTTAAGATATCCTCGGCCAAATCATCCTTTTTGTAGATATCAGAGTTGCCGGTGAGGACGAAATTGATTTCGTTGACCCACTCATTAACTTCATCCTCCCAAGTGAACCTAAAGCTTTGAACACCTGATTTAAAATATATGTCAAGTGTCGGTGTGACTATATCCCTCTGCCCCAAAGCCACTTGTGCCTTTCCGTTAGAGATGGCGATATCGGACAAAGGGAATCTTATTATGTCAGAAACCTTCCCAAGAAGACTCTTTTTAATAAGCACTATACTCCGGTTGGTCAGTATCAATTCATTGTTGCTTCTTGATAACTTTCCCCCATATCCGATATCTGCACTCTTTTTTATTATCTCTTCATTCTCTTCAAGTATAAAATTCATAGTCAAAAGCCCCACTATACCGTTAATCTATTATTTTTTAACCGGTTCTTGAACCTTTTTATTGTCATTTTTCTTAGAAGCCGACTCTCTGAATTTTTTGGATTCAGCAGCCCGCACTGCGCCATACTGTGCCAAATCTACATATTTTGAGGAGCCGGGCTTGACTTTTCTTATGGTATTGATGTTATCTACCATACCTTTTACAAAATCTTTAACCTTAGGTGCAGATGCCGAAAGAATTGCCAACGAATCCAATGCATTACTAAATCTCGCGTTACCATCGGAAAAAGTTCTAACCTTCTCTTTGCCGGCAATATAATTCTGCACGGTAGACAAAAGCTGCATGTTAAGAGCAGTTACCTCCTTAGCTGCCGCCTCTAAATCATTCGTCTGCTTAAAATCATATTTGGCATCAAGCTCGGAGATACTCTTAACAGATTTGACAAATGCTTTATATTCGTCACTTCTGCCTTCAGGTGACATGATGCTCTTATATAGCTTATTCATATCTTTGATGTAATCTTTAACATTAACGGCAGACACCTTAAAAGGTTCACCGAATTTCTCAAGCTGATATTTATTAAAGTTCTCAGGACATGCCAAAGCGTAATCCACCAATTCCTTATCACCAAATAAATCAGTGTATTCCGGTCTGTTTTTCATCTTATTGGCAAGCTTATGTATGCGTTCTACACTGAATTTAACTCCACTTCTTTTTAAATCGTTGGCAGCCAATAGCTTAAGCAGACAATCATTCTTAAACCCGTTATTTTTATCCAGTATATCTTCACCTAAATGCAGACTGATGTAATTATCATAACTCTTTACAGATTTATCAACATCAGTTTTAGAAAAAAAACCACACCCAAGAACAGTATCCTCAATAAGATTAAGTCTCTTCTTGCCTTCGTTATTCATCCAATCTTCTATCTTGCTGTAACTCACCTCCGTATTAAGCTTTTCAGAAATACCCATAAACTTTTGGCACTGCTCGTTATCTAACCGCTTAATCACCGGGTCAGAGCCTTTTTCAATCATACGCTTAAATGAATCCTTTAAAAATTTGGTCTCTAATGAGTATAACGCTGCGTCTTCATCCATCTTCTCTTCATTACCAAAGAGCACATCCATAACATTATCTTCCGGTTTAGCCCCTTTGTGTTCAAAAGCCTTCGTCACAATCTCTTCTTCAGGTATTTTTAGACCTCTCAAATAGTCCCCATAGGTAGACTTAGGATTGAGTCCGGATTCAGCAAAACGGGTTTTTGCACTTAAAGATTTAGTCATATATTTAGTTGATGCGCTGTCAAGCAGTTTTTTTACCATAACCGCTTTCATTCCCGCTTTCGTCTTCCATGCCAATGCATCAGCTTTTTGAGCACCTGCCTTTCCTTCATTAGCATATTCTGACTTGTACTTTTCATCTTCCACCATAAGAGCATGAGTGCTCAATGCGCCAACCTTTCCAAGATGCTCCATTGTGGAACGAACAACAGCATCATCACCATTAGCTATATATGTATCAGTAAAATCCTCAATCATAGCATATATAAAATCGTCAACATCATAAGCTAATCTGTAATGTTTTCCCCGATAGGAATTATTAATGGAACATTCAATTATAACTTCAAGCTTTTCTTCCATAGACACTGCTTTATTGTATTTAAGCTTATAGTCATAGATTATCTGATCTTCTCCCATATCAAGTTCAGGTTTACCCGATATATACTTACTTTCAAATATACTTATAATCTTCCTCGCATCAGATCTATGTCTGTTTCTCGCCTTCTTCTCTCCGGTCGATTTAATCCATCCGTTAATATCATCTGCAGAGGAAGGCTCTTTTTTATTCTTTATGGTATACCGGTCAATATCAGCTCTAAGCGAACTACCATCTTCTATGCCCTGTTCATGATAATAATTCTCTGCACCATTTCTTAACAAGTACCTTGCAGAATCCTCGGTATATCGCGTTGCCAAATCATTTAAATTAATCTTGACACCCGGATTCAGCCTTTTTATGTATGTCATAACATTATCTTTAGCAGAAATATTATAAGTTCTGTAAAAATCATCAAGTTGCCCTTTTGGTATTCCGATACTTAATGCGTAATCCTTTACCGTCGAAGATTCTTTAAGCTTGCTGTTCTTCCACATCCTGTTAAACACAGAGTCACTATCATTAACCGCTATAGTCATTGATGCGGTAACACCGTTAATAACACGATTATAAAGACCAGATTCTGTATGTTCAGTCAGCCATCTCGCACATTTTTCAGGATTTTTAGTATTGTCCGGAAGATTGTCTAACTGGCGTTCATATTCCCTTATACACTCATAGTTATTCTCGCCGTTTATTCTCCCTAAGGTTTCAAATATAAGCTTTATTGTATCAGGAGAGCCCTTATAGATATATCTGTTCTTAAATTCCTCTTCTATCTCGTCTATCGCAGCATACTCCTCATCAGACACTTTATTAGAAAGAACCTCCTTAGCTGCAAGCATCTTTCTGTAATCTACTATAAATCTAAGCCTTGACGGGATATCACTGCATTTCTTATATAAGTCGATGTAACCTATGTTCTTACCGACATCGGCAATATTATTCTGTTCAACTTCCTTCATAAACTATACCTCCAAAGCCTTAAGTTTACAATGGGGACTGATCCCATTGTAAACTTATGTTTAATAATCACTTCTTCATTCCTTTTTCCTTGGTGTTATCAGCTTCCTTTTTAGCTCCGGCGACAGGTTCATCCTTTTTGACGTTCTGCTTGGCCTCTTTCTCTGCATCAAGAGCATCCTTAACATATTTTTGAGCTCTCATTTTAAGATTCTTGTAGCTGTTAAGCCTGTCCATGATAGATGCAACATCTTTGGATTTAGCAAATACATCCTTCTCAAGCCCCTTTTTGATATACTCTCTGGTTTTGTCCAGCTCATCAGGATTGATAACCATGCTCATAAAATCAGGCTTGTCTTGATTATCCTTAGCCAGACTATACGCCAAAATATCGGCAACCGTGTCAATCATACGATTTCTGAAGGACGTGTAGTCGGCTCGTTTTTTAGCAGATGCGCTATCAGTCTTTATATATAACTCACCAAGGTCATAACGTAATGGAGAATCCTCACTTGAGATAGACGACTTAACATCAGCCATTCTCTGGTCTTCACTGTTCCATATCTTCTTCCATTTCTCAAGCTTATCAAGAGCTACATTCCATATATCTCTGGCATGCTTAGGGTCATTCTTAACAAGGTTCTTATATACATTGTTGGTCCGTTCAAGGTACTTGAATCTGGAATCATCTTCGTTACGAAGCGACTTTTTCCATTCCGAAATCGCAGTCTTCGGATTCTTTTTTACCATATTGGCGAATATATCATTCTCCGCAAGAGACTTCACTTCATCGGCAAATGTATCTTTAAAATCTTTTGATGTTATCAAATCCGCCAAAAAGCTAATCTCATATGTTCCTGCACCGGTCTCTGCCCGTCTAATCTTATTAAGATATTTACTCTTAATAAACTTCCTTGCAACAGTATACGGATTGGTTTCAAGCAGGCTGTCCATGATATCCACAAAACTCTCGTCTATGGTTTTAGTACCTGCAACCTCCATAAGTTCCCTTCTTAAGAAATCCTTCTCTTTGGAATTAACATAAATAGGTGTATTCTCTGCATAACCTCCATCCTTTAAATCATTATTACTTATGTTCACCTTTCTTGTAACGGCTTTTTTCTTAAGGTCGCTCCATCTTTCTTTAAGCTTATTAGAACCGGTAGTGTTCTTAAGATTTTTGTTACTCCTGATACCCACACCGTAAGATAAATCCTTTAAAGTTTCAATTCTGTAGCCGAGTTCTTCCGTCAGGTCTTTAGAAACACGAATCCTCTCCTTGCCATTCTCTCTATAACCACTGACTAACCAGCCTAATCCCGTATCATGCGCCTTATAATACTGATTAGCGGCTGTTTTAAGCTCTTTAAGGGCTACCTCTAATTCCTCATATGAAAGATTATAGTCTCTAAAGTTATTGTTATCAAAATCAGTTGCTCTGATACATTTATTCAAAGCGGCTGTCATCTTCTTATAGGTATCTGAACCACTCTTAGCAGCATTTCTATCATCCGCAGCGGCAAAATTGGCATCTTGATTGTCCTGAGTGGCTACAAGTCTATTCTTAAGGCCTTTAAGATAATCATTTAAGTCATTGATACCCTTATAGAATGATATCTCGTTATCAATCGTTCTTACACTCTTAGAAATCTTATAAGGAGCTATTGCTTCTAATTCATTCTTCTCATTGATAATATATGTATCTACCGTGATATCAGTCCTACCCCTAAACATCTCATCAACAACTCTTGCCTTTAACAAAAAGCTTTTATCTGCTTCAGGATAATTCTTGTAATCTTCTCCCCATTTTTCATTAGGCGTCTTACCGTTGATTTTGATAAGCTCAAGCGGGTCTTTGATTCCAATTAAATTGTAGATTTTGCCTGCATTATCACCGTTGTATAATTTATAAAAGGCATCATTCACCAGTTTCACGAACTTCCTGGTCTCATCATCATACTCCATCGCCTTATGTAATGAATCGGAATCGTTGGAATTGCCCATAATCTTAGCATATCCGGAGCTTGCAATATGAGCCTCCGCACCCGAGCCAAATGTGTTAACTTTATCTGCTAAGCTTTCTGCAAATGATACAATTCCGGCCTCTGAATTAAACTCCAGTCTTGCCTCCTCTACAGCTGATTTATATCTTTTGGCAAAATCCTTCTCAAAATCCTTACTCTTGCCGGTTAAGTAGTCTAAGGCTCCTTCAGTAGCCGGATTGGCTGATAAAATAGCAAGAACCGTGGTCTCATAAAGTCCCAATACCCCTACACTCTTCTCTATCTCGCTAATCGTCTTACCTCTTATAACATCCGATGTAACAAGACCCATATGCGCTCTTGACTGGGCATATATCCCATAATATTTATTCCTTGATTTAGGAACAGCTTTTATCTCATGACTGAGTCTCTGCGGTGCGTAAGAATTAAGGAATTCATATCCGAATCCGTTAAGAGCATAAAAAGGTGACATAATATCCTCTTGAGTCTTGCCGTCAAAGAACTTAGATGCAGTATCAAGTCCCGCATGTTTAACCATAAGCTCATATTCCTGAGTGATATTAATCATATTAATGCTTAATTCAATATACTCCGGAATATGTTCATCCATAACATCAGCGTCACCAAAATTTATGTCATGGAAACGATATGATTTAAACTTCTCTGCGGCATTTTTGAACATATCAACCAATGCCTTAACGGAAGCGTTCCGCTTCTCGCCTTCAGGCACATCAAGTGAGTTGTCCTTTATGAACTTATTAAAGTCGTTAAGCATTTCATCGAATTCAGGCTGTCCGACTCTAAGCTTAGTGGCTTCATCATAGCTAAGACCCTTAACTCCCATAAGATACGCCAGGAACACCCCGGCATTTCTGTTATCAGCCGTAGCGGTGAAACCAATCGCTTTTAAATCTTCCGTATTGGTGTGTTCTGATATGTATGCAAAGCGTCCGATTAATTCTTCTCCTGCTTCACCTACATGAAGAAGCTTCTTTATACGGGCAGCCCTTGACTTGTTCATACCATTAGGAGAACCCGGATAATCATAAAGCTTCTCTACATCGTTAATAGTCTCCAATTCCGAAGAAAGCGCCATATCAGTATACTTTCCCAATTCGGCTTCTAACGATATCATCTTTTCACCGTAAGAAGAAGGATTGGCCTCTATATATTGATTATACTTATCAACATACGGCTTTATATCCCTTAAAAGCTTAATCCTGTCATCTTCTGATTCTACCTTGCCCTCAAGAATATTGTCGATAGCTTCTAAGATACTGTCTTTATTCCTGACAAAATATTCATCAGACTTATTCTCGACAATCGTGATAATAGTGTTTTTAGCACCTTTAAGTTCCTTAAGCATATTAAGCTCGCTGACAGTCCATCCGCTGTTTAAAAATGCAATCTCTTCGTTAATAATATTGCCGTACAGTACAGTATATCTGCTTCCGCCGGCTGCAAAAACCCAGCCGTTTTGGTAATCTTTGTATTTCCTGTTCCCGGTACCTACTACTTCATCCTGAGTTTTGTCTGACAGCTTATTGTTAATCTTAGTCTGACTAAGGAGATGGTTGACGTACGCTTCCTTATATTCCTTCTCATGCTTCTCGTTGTTTATGCCACTCTCAACAATATCATTATGCGGGATAACATTGTTGATAAAAAAATCCTGCTCGGCAAGCATCATATCAATCTGAGGAAATTTCCCGCTTAGTGCCTCGTATTTATCAAAATCATATACATACCCGTCAGCCTTACCATCCACAAACTCAGCGGTCGGAAGGTGGACCACGCCTGAATGTAAAGTATTGTAATTAGGATATTGATAGACAATGTCAAGGAAATCCGGTCTCTTCATAAGCTCAAAATGCCTTACAACATACTTGCAAAGCTTGTATCTGTAGCTGTTATTATCAAGCTTTGACATCTGTTTCTCTATGGCAGATAATGCCCTGTCAAGATAATTCTCTAATGTCGCATTCTTTTCCGGTTTGAGCAATTCTTCATATGTAGCCTTAAATACGGTCTGCTTCTTCCCCTGACGTGACGCCTTCTTCTGAAAATCATCAATAAGGACATAAGACTCCATCATAAGCGAATCAAATTCATCATATTCCTCAAGCTCGCTCTTTTCTTCCTCGGTGAGGTTAGCCTTATCGGCTTGCTTTTTCGCATCAAGTTTCGTTACATCAAATAAAACATCCTTTAAAAGCGTCATCGGACCACTGACATCACTGGATATTCGCGCTGCACCATATATACTGTCACCGGCTTTACCGGGAACCATTACATCATTTAATATCTCTTCACTCACCTTAAATACTTCACCCTGAATCTCATTAATGTTCTCTGCTTCTTTCATAACTAACTCCTCCTAATCCTGTTAATCTGACAGAAAGTACATAATCTCCTGTAGTTAAGTATAACACAAAAAATGCAACAAAACCGCAACAAACCAAAAAAGAGCGCAAAAAATCACGCTCCGATTGCTAAGAAATATTGGTTGCTATACCGATAGACACATAATTATCGAGAATCGCCCTAAGATCGGTGCCTTCGCTTGCTTCATAATTCCTGGCACCATTAACCATGTAAGAAATCCTACCGTCAGGATTCATAGTCTCAGTGTATGTGTCTTTGTAGAATTCATCAACAGACACTTCCCTATCTCTTAATATCCCCTTGCATTCGCTTAACGGACATTCGGGGAAATTGACATTCCAAATCTGATTAACCCCTAAAGGCTTGTCGATAAGCTCAGCCATAATCTCACCAAGGTATCTGTCAGTCACTTCGTGAATATCAGATGCTCCTTCAGAAAATGCTATCGAGTGAATCTTCTGAAACGCTGCCTCAAATGCTCCTCCCGCTGTCGCAGAATACTGAAGGTCTGAAGCCATATTGTAACCATAATTAATCCCCGAAAATACATAATCCGGCTTATTAGGTACAATATTGAGAACACCTATCCTTACACAATCCGCAGGAAACCCTGTACACTTAAATGCATGAACACCCTCAACCGGAAAATCAACCTCCCACGCATCAAAGCTATGCCTTAATATAACGCTGTGTGAAGCTCCGCTCCTCTCGGTATCAGGCGCAACAACCCACACCTCACCGAATTCCTTAGCAGCTTCAGCAAGTCTGATTATTCCGTTCGAATTAATACCATCATCATTGGTGATAAGTATCTTCTTAGCCATAACTACCCCCTTAACTTAATAACTCTGTAATTCTTGATACATCCTCAGGTGTTGTAACTTTTATGTTATCGTAATCACCTTCAACTACCTTAACCTTCAGTTCCCCGTACTTCTCCATAACCATCGAATCATCTGTAATACTTGTATCATTTGACAAATGCATCTTGTCATACGCGCTTCGTATCGCATTGTATTTAAATCCTTGCGGAGTCTGAACCTGATACAAAGTAGACCTAAGTGGTGTGTCGCACACAACACCGTCTTTCACGACCTTGATTGTATCCTTGACAGGCACTGCAGGGATTGCCGCCCCACTCCTGCCCGCCTCTTCAACAACAGAAGATATAACTTCTAATGATATGTTAGCTCTTGCAGAATCATGTATAAGAACTATGTCATCATCTCTTCCGTTAACAGCTGATAATCCATTATACACCGAATCATATCTCTCGTTACCGCCTACTATTACATCCTTAACCTTAGTAAAATGATACTTGTTCACTATATCCTTACACAGAGATACATTATCCTCGTTGGTAACAATAACTATCTCATCTGCTTTAGATTTCTGAAATGTCTCTAATGCATAGCTTATAAGTGGCTTGTTATTAATCATCATAAACTGCTTAGGAATGTCTATATGCATGCGTTTCCCGCTGCCCGCCGCAAGTAATATAACACTAATCATAATTAATCTCCAAGTTTAAGGTTGGCTACGGCATTCAAGTCAAGGCCATGTCTGACACCGTTCATGTACTCGTAGTATCCGGCAACTGCAATCATCACGCCGTTGTCGGTACAATAAACAGGAGAAGGATAATAAAACTCGAGTCCTTCTCTGTCACACGCTTCTTTCATAGAGGCTCTCAAAGCAGAATTGGCTGCAACTCCTCCGCCTATCGTGACTACAGGTATATTGTAGTCCTTAGCCGCCCTTACAGTGTGATCAACCAAGACATCTACTACGCTCGCCTGAAACGAAGCCGCAACATCTGCCTGATTGACAGGCTCACCCTTCATCTCACATTTGTTGAGGTAATTAAGAACGGCTGATTTCAGGCCACTGAAACTGAAGTCGTATACTGAATTCTCTACCTTAGCTCTAGGAAATGCTATCGCCTCAGGGTTGCCCTCCTTAGAGAGAGCATCCACCTTAGGGCCGCCCGGATATCCTAGTCCTATAGCTCTTGCCACCTTGTCAAATGCTTCTCCTGCCGCATCATCTAAAGTACGTCCTATAACTTCGTACTTACCATAGTCTCTTACTATTACAAGATGAGAGTGTCCACCTGATGCAACCATTGAAATAAAAGGTGGCTCAAGCTCTTTATGCTCAATATAAACAGCATTAATATGCCCCTCGATGTGATGAACACCGACGAGTGGAATATTCTTAGCGTAACATATGGCCTTGGCCTCCGATACACCTACTAGCAATGCACCTACTAATCCGGGTCCATAAGTCACTGCGATTGCGTCAAGATCATCAAGTGTTACACCCGCTTGCTTTAAAGCTTCTTTTATGACTATGTTTATCTTCTCTGTGTGCTTTCTTGAGGCTATCTCAGGCACTACACCACCATACAGGGTGTGAATGTCTATCTGTGAGTCGATAACATTTGACAGAACTTCTCTTCCATTCTTAACGACAGAGGCTGCCGTCTCGTCACATGATGTCTCAATTCCAAGTATCAATATATCCTTAGGCATATCTTAATCTCCTAATCCTTCTTCTCGGTAGTTGCCGAATTACTTAGATTACTCTCTTTAGAGTTATCTCTCTGCCAACCCAATATCTTAAAGTGTCCGTCCTTGTCCTTCACCAGCACATATAGGTATACTTGCTTATATGTGGCTTTATCATCAAGAATGGTGTATGTGGCGTACAGATTGGCTACATCCTCACCGTCCACCTCACTGTATAGAGTCTGACTCTCCTCGTCTATGTCGTAGTTGGTAATCTTGTATTTCTTGCCATCATGGGAGTCAATCTCTGCGCGGATGGAACTTAACTGTTCTTCCTTGGAGTTACCCTGATTGTTCAAAAGTCTGTCATCATATAATCTACGCATCTGATCAACCATCTTAGAAAGCTTATCATCATCAAGTTCGGCTGCGTATATCTGCTGGAGCATCCTGACATGAAGCTTCACTACATCTCTAGGCTTCTTAGGGTAATTGCCTTCAATATCTTCTAAGATAAGCCTGTCCGCTTCTGAAACTTTGGTATTCTGAAGCTCTATAGCTTTTCTGTTGGAAATATATGCATAGTAACCTAAAACAAGTACAACCATAATAACAACTGTAATCGTTGTTCTTACAACACCTTTGTTAGTACCCATAATATCACCTTATCCTTCAAAATTAAGTTCTACGGTCTTGCCGTCCTCGCCTAATACTGTGTTAGGAAAAATACTCTTAGCAACCCTAAGATATTGCTTAGGATGAACTAAAGACGGGCTGTAGTGGGTAAGCCACATCTCTTTGACATCTGCTTCTTTGGCCAAAGTTGCCGCCTCTGAAAATGTCATATGCTTGTGATCCTTAGCCTTAGGTAACTCCTCGTCGTCCCCATACATGCCCTCGCATATAAATAAATCTGAATCTTTCGCATGAGCTGCGATAGCAGGAACAGGTCTGGTATCCGTACAATATGTAAGCTTTAACCCCTTCCTGTCAGGACCAAGCACCATATCAGGAGTGTATGTGATACCTTCCTCTGTTATGGTCTCGCCTTTCTGCAGGCGATTCCAAAATTTAAGAGGAATCCCCTTCTCCTTGGCACTGTCGGCATCGAACTTACCCGCTCTCTTAAGACTTATGCTGTAACCATAGCAGGTAACATTGTGCTTAACTCTAAACGCTTCAATATCTAATCCTAAATATGAAAATGCTTGCTCGCCGCCTTCTATCTCAACAAAATTGATATCAAAAGGCAAGTCAGGTGCGACAACTCTAAGTGAATTGACAACCTTCTTAAGCCCTTTAGGACCTATCATCGTCAACGGCTCAGTTCTGTCTGCGTTACCCATTGTAAGCAACAGTCCAGGTAATCCGCTTATATGATCCCCATGAAAATGTGTTATCAGAATCACATCTATCGGCTTAAAGCTCCAACCCTTCTCTCTAATTGCAATCTGAGTTCCCTCGCCGCAATCAATAAGGATTGTGCTTCCGTTGTATCTGACCATAAGTGACGTAAGCCATCTATAAGGAAGCGGCATCATCCCTCCTGAGCCCAACAAACATATATCTAACATAAAAACCTCATTCTTTAAAAGGCTTCGGAAAAGCCGTCTCTTCCGAAGCCATATTAATTACAAACCTTTAAATGCGTTAACTACATTGTCAACAGTAAATCCAAACTTATCAAACAGAAGATTGCCCGGTGCAGATGCTCCGAATCCGGTCATTCCAACAGTCGTGCCGTCCAATCCGACGTACTTATACCAGACATCAGTGTTGGCTGCCTCAATCGCAACTCTCTTTCTGACTGCCTTAGGAAGTACACTCTCCTTGTATTCGTCATCCTGCATATCAAACAATTCAAATGATGGCATGCTGACAACATTAACCTTGATGCCTTCTGATGAAAGCGCTTTAGCTGCATCAATTGCAAGAGATACCTCTGATCCTGACGCCATCAATATTCCGTCAGGGTTGCTGTCTGCAGCTTTATATACTATGTATCCACCCTTAAGAGCGTCTTTAGAGCTACCCTCAAGCTGTGGAAGATTCTGTCTTGATAACACAAGAGCGGTAGGTGTGCTCTTAGACGCTAATGCCTGATACCAGCCATATGCTGTCTCTGTAGCATCTGCAGGTCTAAATGTCACGAAATTAGGCATTGTCCTAAACATAGAAAGCTGCTCTATAGGCTCGTGTGTAGGACCATCCTCACCTACTCCTATACTGTCATGTGTAAGTACATATATAGCAGGTATCTTCATAAGTGCCGAAAGTCTAGCCATCGGCTTAAGATAATCACTGAATACAAAGAATGTAGACACATAACTTCTGAGACCGCCATGAAGCAACAAACCATTGCCGATAGCAGCCATTGCAAGCTCTCTTACACCAAAGTGGAAGTTCCTTCCGAAATAATCTTCCTTGGAGAAATCTCCCTCATCGTTCATATAAGTCTTGGTAGAAGGCGCAAGATCTGCTGATCCTCCAACCAGATTAGGAATAATATCCTTTAACTTGTTAATGCATATTCCCGAAAGATTCCTTGTAGCCTGTGGTTTATCCTCATAACTGAAGAAGTCTTCATTGTTAAGAACTGCATCATAATCAATATCATTTATATATTTCTCGAAAAGCTCTGCCTTATCCTTGTGTGCAGACTTATATGCAGCAAATGTATCATTCCACTGCTGTTCCTTCTTAGCGCCCTCTTCAGCTACAGACTTGTAGTTAGCATATACCTCTTCAGGAACAGTAAATGCGTCATAGTTCCAGCCTAAATTCTCCTTAAGAGCCTTCAAGTTGTCCTCTCCTAAAGGCTCGCCGTGAGCTGAAGCCTTACCTTCCTTAGCTGGACATCCCGCACCAATCTTGGTATTAATCTTGATAAATGAAGGGCGTGTCTTGTCAGCCTTAGCTTCCTCGATAGCTCTACCGATAGCTTCGGTATCATTACCGTCCTCAACCTCTAAAATCTGGAATCCGAACGACTCAAATCTCTCTAAAACATTCTCTCTGAAGGCAATATCGGTACCACCCTCAATGGAAATGTTATTAGAATCATATAATACTATGAACTTAGAAAGTCCCCATGTACCGGCTAAAGAACCTGCCTCGTATGAAGTACCCTCCATCATACAACCGTCTCCGGCCAAAACATAGGTATAATGATCAACGATGTCATAACCATCTTCGTTGAACTTAGCAGCCAAATGTGCCTCTGCGGCAGCCATACCAACCGCAGTTGCAAAACCTGCCCCAAGAGGACCGGTTGTGGTCTCAACTCCAACAGTATGTCCGTACTCAGGATGACCCGGAGTAAGCGAATCCAACTGTCTGAAATTCTTAATATCTTCAATAGACAAATCACCGTATCCAAACAAATGAAGAAGCGAATACAGCAACATTGAACCATGTCCTGCAGATAATACGAATCTGTCCCTGTTAAACCAGTTAGGATTCTTCGGATTGTGATTCATATGATGAGCCATAAGCTCATAAGCCATAGGAGCAGCTCCTAAAGGCAAGCCCGGATGTCCTGACTTGGCTTTCTCTATTGCTTCTGCAGATAGTACTCTTATCGCGTTAACAGACTTGATATCAATCTCTTTCATGGTTTTGTCCTTTCAATTCTACTTAATGTAGTGTGATAAATCACACTGACTTATAATAAATGATTTATAATAAAAATGCAACATTATATTCAAATAATCAAAGCTCTTTAGACATAACTATACCATCTTCAATAGGATTGGTATAATAATTCTTTCTGACTCCGACATTTATAAATCCTAACTTATCATATAACCCTCTAGCAGCTACATTGCTCTCTCTCACTTCAAGTTTAATCGCCTTCACTCCGTTAGCTGTCTCTAGGGCAAAAAGCTTATCCAAAAGAGCCTCCGCAATGTGATTACGACGGTACTCCTCAAGAACAGCAATCCTCGTGATGTCGCCGTCATCAACATACTTCATAAACCCTACATACCCAACGACCTGCCCGTCACACTCTGCAATCAGATAATGATTATCCATGTATTTGAAGAAATCGTTGAAGTCATCCTCACTCCACGGGTTAGTTATGCATTTGGAATCTATATCCGCTATGGTTTTGACATCATCAAGATCAAGCGGCCTTATAATTGCGATCTTACCCATAATTACTGATTAGCCAGCCTTTCTTTACGTTCCCTCTCAGCCTGAGATATCCTTATGTATTCCGGTGCAAATGTATCAGGATCTACAAAATCTCCACAATCAAACTTCTCCTTAGCCCTAAGTGCCAACGCCGCTGCACTCTGATAAGCATTGTTGATCGGTGCAATCCTGTCATTGCTCCTCATATTCTCTTCTAAAATACCTCTGTATCTAACTATACCATCGCCGAGATATACAGCGTCATCCTCTAACTCATTGACCTTACCAATAAGCTCGGTTATACTCATCGCTGTCGGTTCTAGAAGCACTTCTAACTTGTCGCCAACCTTGTATATTCCGGTATATACCTGATCGCGTCTTGCGTCCATGATTGGAACAATAATATTCTTCTCTCCGCAATACCTATATGCGAGTCCTTCTAAGGTCGACACTGCAATAAGCGGTTTAGCTGATGCAAGACACAACCCCTTAGCAAGTGCTGCACCTATTCTTAACCCGGTAAATGAACCCGGCCCCGCTGCTACGGCGACAGCATCAACATCCTCAACCTTCTGTCCCAACATAGACATCATATTCTCTACCATAGGTAACATAGTCTCTGAATGGGTCTTCTTAAATTGAATTGAGTATAGTCCTCTTATCTCCTCATCAACAAGCAAGGCGCATGTCGCCACCTGACCTGAGGTGTCTATAGCGAGTATCGTCATATCACGCCTCCGTAATCTCAATCTTTCTGTAATCAAAGCCTTTATCTAAATCTTTGGCAATCTTAACATAAACAGCGTCCTCAGGGATAATCTCCTCTATCCTGATTGGCCACTCTATAAGACTTACACCATTACCATAAACATACTCTTCATATCCTATCTCATACATCTCATCAGGATCTTCTATCCTGTATGTATCAAAATGATAAAGTGGAAGCCTTCCATCTTCATATATCTGAAGAACGGTAAATGTAGGGCTGTTGACAGGTTCGTCAATCCCTAAACCCTTAGCAAAACCCTTAGTAAACACGGTCTTGCCCACTCCTAAATCGCCATCTAAACATATAACCTTACCGGGTGTAGCATCAGCAGCCAGCTTAACCCCTAAAATATACGTATCTTCAGCCGAATAACTATCATAAATCATAAATAACTCCTAAAGAATCATTGTAAGTGAGATTCTCTTCTTCTTGATATCTACAGAGAGAACCTTAACTTCAACTACATCTCCCACGCTCACAACCTCTAAAGGATGCTTAACATACTTCTTGTTAGTGAGCTGTGAAATGTGAACGAGTCCATCCTGATGAACACCGATATCAACGAATGCACCAAAGTCGATAACATTTCTTACTGTACCCTTAAGAATCTCCCCCTCTCTTAAGTCTTCCATCGTAAGAACGTCAGTCCTTAATATCGGCTTAGGCATGTCAGATCTTGGGTCTCTTCCGGGCTTCTCAAGCTCGTTAATAATATCTGTCAATGTGTGAACACCCACTTCAAGCTCGGAAGCAAGTTTCTTGGTGTCCTTAAATCTCTTCTTAAGATCCTTGACGCCGCCGGAAATCTCTGACTTGTCAATTCCCGCAACCTCTAAAAGCTTGTCTGCAACGTTATATGACTCAGGATGCACACTTGTATTGTCAAGCGGATTATCACCGCCTGCAATACGCATAAATCCTGCACACTGCTCAAATGCTTTAGGTCCAAGCTTAGGAACCTTACTAAGCTGCTTGCGGTTGGTGAACTTACCGTTCTCTTCACGGAAAGTAACTATATTCTTAGCTATCGTCTTGTTAATACCTGAAACTCTCTCTAATAACGGTGCGGATGCAGTGTTAAGATCTACACCTACCTGGTTAACGCAATCCTCAACAACACCGTCAAGAGCTGTTGAGAGATGCTTCTGGTTCATATCATGCTGATACTGTCCCACACCGATAGCCTTAGGATCAATCTTAACAAGCTCTGCTAAAGGATCCTGTAATCTTCTTGCAATCGATGCGGCACTACGCTGCCCAACATCAAACTCAGGGAACTCTTCGGTAGCAAGCTTACTTGCTGAGTAAACTGACGCACCGGCTTCATTTACAATTATATACTGTAATGGCTTATCCATCTCTGAAATAAAATCAACAATTACCTGCTCTGATTCTCTTGACGCAGTTCCGTTACCTACAGAGATAAGTGAAATGCCATATTTATCAACCAAACTCTTAAGAGTCTTCTTAGCTTCCTTGACCTTGTTCTGAGGAGCGGTAGGATAGATTACAACCGTATCTAACACCTTCCCCGTCTCATCAACGACCGCTAATTTACAACCGGTTCTAAAAGCTGGATCCCAGCCTAATACAACCTTACCCGCGATTGGCGGCTGCATAAGTAACTGTCTTAGATTCTTCATAAACACTGTGATTGCTCCATCTTCAGCTGTCTCAGTAAGCTCACTTCTAATCTCTCGCTCGATTGAAGGTGAGATAAGTCTGTCGTAAGAATCCTCTAATGCGAGATCTATATACGAATCTGTGTTAGGATTGTCTTTCTTCTTGACATGATTCATAAGATATCTTACCGCCTTGTCCTTAGGTGGCTCAATCTTAACCGTAAGGAACTTCTCTTTCTCTCCACGATTAATTGCAAGAATCTGATATCCTGATAACTTATCGAGCGTTGAAGTAAAGTCATAATAGTTCTCATATACTGATTCTGCCTCTTCATCCTTGGCTTTAGAGATTAATATACCTTCTCTGAATGTAAGCTTACGGATATAAGTACGATAGTTGGCATCGTCCGAAACAGCCTCCGCAATAATATCCATCGCACCGTTAAGTGCCTCTTCTTCATTGGCTACTTCCTTCTCTTCTGAGATGTAAGCCTTGGCAGCTTCTTTCGCATCTATATCGAGCTTCTGCTTCATAATATCAAGAGCTAAAGGCTCTAAGCCCTTCTCCTTGGCAATCATCGCTCTCGTTCTTCTCTTAGGTTTATAAGGTCTATATAAGTCCTCTACTTCAACTAGAGTAGTTGCTTCTTCTATCTTCTTAAGAAGCTCAGGAGTCATCTTCTCCTGCTCGGTTATGCTATCGATAACCGCTGCCTTTCTCTCCTCTAAATTACGCAAATAGGTTAGACGCTCATCTAAGTTTCTTAGCTGCTCATCGTTAAGATTGTCTGTAACATCCTTACGATATCTCGCTATGAAAGGGATTGTATTGCCCTCATCAATAAGCTTAACTGCAGCCTCAACCTGATTAGGTCTAACCTTAAGTTCCTCTGATATAATCTTGATAATATCCATCTTGTTAATAATCTCCGTATCTTATAAATCTATAATTAATTCTTGCCCCTTAGGCTCGAATCTTCTTACGCTTACTCCCGCCATCTCTAACATCTTCTTAGATGCTATTGTTGACGGACTGTCGGCATACTTGTCACTCACGTAAACGACTTCCTTAATGCCCTTCTGAATGATTGCCTTGGCACATTCATTGCAAGGAAACAGTGTGACATAAAGAGTAGCTCCCTCTAACGAACCACCATTGTAATTAAGTATAGCATTTAATTCTGCATGGCAGACAAATGCATACTTGGTGTTAAGAAACTCACCTTCTCTATCCCACGGCATCTCATCATCATTACAGCCGGTAGGCATTCCGTTATATCCAACCGATAAAATCTTGTTGTTCTTATCGACTATACATGCACCAACCTGTGTATTGTTGTCCTTGCTCCTCTCAGCGGATAGCAATGCAATACCCATAAAGTATTGATCCCATGTAATGTAATCTTCTCTCTTCATACGCTCTCCTTAACTAACCTTAATCTTGAGCTTATAATATCCATTGGAAGTCTTGGTGTCCTTGGCAATTCTAAGATAATACTTGCCCTTAGGAAGCTTGGACATCTTCTTGGTATGGACTCGCCACGTCTTACTCTTATTGATACCCTTAAGCGTAACTTCGTTATACTTACCTCCGACATTGGCGCTGGTAATAGTTCCTCTTAAAAGGCCTGAACCACATGAACCAGAAACGGTAAGCTTAACAGTAGACTTCTTACTGAGTGTAAAGTAATAATAATCGTATGTAGTAGTCTTCATAGGATAGTCCATATATGACTTATACCAGGTTCCCGCCTTAAGCTTCCTTCTGCTCTTCTTCTTACCTGCCTGAAGCTTCCATGCAGTCTCAGACATATTAAGAGAGTAGACTCTTGAAGCATCTGCGGATACCCTAAGATAATATGTACCCTTGTCTATCGCATACTTCTGCAATGTAGACATCGCCTTAGGACTCTCTCCGATATATTCATCAGTGGTCATCTCATTAAAATTAGAATCAACCAGACACATATCAATGTACTGATTGTCCGTCGTACTTGTCTTAGGCACCTCGATACCGTTAACATAAAATGTCGGCTCAATTGTAACATATCCGTTGACAAGCATATTAATCTGATAGTAGGTAGGTTCAAGATTCTTGTTGGTATAAGAAAGAACCGTCGTGCCTTCTTCTAAAGCTCTGTTAGCCGAATCCATCTGGCACATACTAAGCTGATATTCCTTGCCATACTCGCCTAAGAATCTAAGATAATATATACCACTAGCGGGTATACTAACCTCTGCATCTACTCTGTATGATCCACTCTCCGTCATAACCGATGAATTGTTGAGAACAACAGTCGCCATATGTGCTTCGGCTGAACACGCTGCATTAGAATACACCTGCATAACTCCGGTAGCTTGATACTTACCTATCAGCGTAAGCTTTAATAGACCCTTGTTCAATGATATGTCCTTCACAGAATCGGAACCGTCACTCTCAATAATGTATGTGTTATATTTGTAGAATTCTGTAGCGTAATCACTACTCTCGGTACCCATAAGATACACGCCCAAAGGTCCCTGGTAATCTTGCTTAGCTCCATTGTTCCAGAGGTAGTATGTATTGGCACTTGCCACAGTTATATTAGAAAATGATAGATTAACACCAAATAGAATAATCAATCCCAGTATGACTATCTTAAAAGACCTCATCACACCACAACCTTTCAGTAATATATATAGTTATTCTACCACAAACCCTCTAAAAATAACACTAAAGATTGTGTGAGATAAAAAAGGCGGCTAAACTGCCGCCCTTAATAATTATATTTCACCTAATGAAAATGCTTCATGAACAGCGTTCATAGCTGCCTTGGTGTACTTCTTGTCGATAAGAACTGTTACTCTGATCTCAGATGTTGAAATCATACGGATGTTGATACCCTCATCATAAAGTGCCTCAAACATCTTAGCTGCAACACCGGCGTTAGACTGCATTCCTGCACCTACGATAGAAACCTTAGATACCTCTTTCTCAGCATTAAGACTCTCATACTCCTTAAAGTGTCTCTCGATAATCTCAATAGCCTCGTCAGCGCTGTCTACATTAGTTGTAAATGAAATGTCCTTGGTCTTATCACGACCAACAGACTGCAAAATCATATCTACATTGATATTGTGATTAGCAAGGTGATTAAACAAACGGAAAGCAACACCCGGCTCATCCTTAAGTCCAATAAGCGCGATTCTTGCTACATCCTCATCTGCGGCAACACCGCTTACCAACATCTTCTCCATCTTAACTTCCTCCTTAACAATAGTTCCTTCCTCGTTATTAAGACTTGAACGAACAACAAGCTGAACTCCATATTTCTTAGCCATCTCTACAGAACGGTTGTGTAATACTCCCGCACCCAAAGTTGCAAGCTCAAGCATCTCATCATAAGTAATAGCCTTAAGCTTAGTTGCCTTCTCAACCTTTCTAGGATCAGCAGTATAAACACCATCAACGTCAGTGTAAATCTCACAAGCATCGGCATGAAGTGCCGCAGCAAGTGCAACTGCTGTTGTATCTGAACCACCGCGTCCTAAGGTTGTGTAGTTGTCGAACTTATCGATACCCTGGAATCCCGTTACTACAACAATCTTCCTCTGCTCTAATTCATTCTTGATACGCTCGCTGTCAATGCGCTTAATTCTTGCATTGCCATAGTTAGATGTGGTATGCATCTGCACCTGAAATGCATTAAGTGATACGCAAGGTATTCCCATTGTTGCAAGAGCCATACACATCAAAGCAACTGATGTCTGTTCTCCTGTAGTGAACAACATGTCCATCTCACGTTTCGGCGGATTAGGATTGATATCCTTAGCCTGTTCAATCAAGACATCCGTCATCTTACCCATAGCGGAAAGAACTACCACTACGTCATTCCCTTTCTTATACTCCTCAACCAAACGGTTAGCAACATTAAAAATGCGCTCCTTGTCGCCGACAGAAGTGCCGCCGAACTTCTTAACGATTAACATAGTCTCCTCCTATCAATATGTCAAATATCACCTTAACTATTGTATCGAGTTTTATTCATTTGTCAACAAAAAATTACAATTCTGCTTTCACTATATTTATAACTTCAAATGAAGCAGTCTTGTTCTTCAACTCAGAACCCGTAATCTCGCCTGTTAAGAAGGCTGTCTCACCACCAACAACACTGTCAATAAACTTAGCATTTGCAAATGATGACATAACATCTTCTTTAGCATCACCCTTAACTCTCACGAAATAGTTCGATTCCATGGTATCAACATCAGCAAGATTAAGCTTAGTCTCATCCCATGTGTAGCCTAAATTAGCATTAAGGTTCCTTGCCTCGTCAACAATATCAGAAACTACAGCGCTTGCAGTCGCATCCTTACCGGCACCCTGGCCGTAGAACATAGCATCCCCGAGCATGTTACCCTTGACAAATATCGCATTAAATACATCTGAAACACCGGCTAATGGGTGCTCCTTATTAAACATTACAGGAGAGACATATGTATATACCTTGTCTCCTTCTTTATGAGTAGCACCGATGAGCTTGATAACGCCGCCTAGAGAAGCAGCATACTCCATATCGGTCTTGGTAATCTTGGTTATACCCTCTGTACTTATATCATTGTAATCAACGAACTTACCTGTTGCTAAAGATGTAAGAATAGCAATCTTACGGCATGCATCATATCCTTCTACATCAGCAGTTGGGTCAGCCTCTGCATAACCCTTATCTTGAGCATCCTTTAAAACTACATCATAATCTGCGCCCTCATCTGCCATCTTAGTGAGCATGTAGTTAGTTGTACCATTCAAGATGCCCTTAATATCTGTAATATCCTCTGCTGTAAGTGAAGTGTGAAGTGGTCTGATAATAGGTATACCTCCACCAACACTCGCTTCAAACAGGAAGTTTATATTGTTGTCCTTAGCAATCTTAAGAAGCTCAGAACCCTTGTCAGCAACCAAAGCCTTGTTAGATGTACAGCAATGTTTGCCCTTTAGAAGCGCTTGCTTAACAAATGTATAAGCAGGCTCAACTCCACCCATAACTTCAACAACAATCTTGATTTCATCGTCATCTAATATATCATCATAGTTATGTGTAATCTTAGACTGAATAGGGTCTCCTTCAAAATCTCTCAAGTCAAGGACCTTACTAACTTCAATCTCTTCTCCGACTCTCTTAGCAATCAAATCCTTGTTGGTCTCTAAAACATGTACAACTCCTGAACCTACTGTTCCATAACCAAGTACCGCAATCTTAATCATAATAGCCTCCTACTACTCTTCATCATCGCCTTTACCTTTAGTAAGCATTTCAAGCATAGCTTTACGCTCACTCTCCGGAATAAGGCTATCTATGTCAATCAGAAGCATAATCTTCTTCTCAACCTCAATAACTCTACCGACAAACCCGGTTGCTTCCTGCTGCATAATCTTAGGTCTGTCAGCCTGATGGCTCTCGGTAACAGTTACAATTCCATCTACCGAATCAACCAAAACTGCAACCGGAAGCTCAGGGAGATTAACAATAATCAACCTGGTATCGTCATCAATCGGTTTATTAACCAATGAAAACTTCCTGCTTATAGAATATACCGGAATCATCTCTCCTCTGATGTTGACAGCACCCTCGATATAATCCGGAGCACCTAACACCGACGTTATTCCCTCGCACTTCTCTATCGCTCTTACATGCAAGATATCAATACCATACTTCTGATTATTAAGTCCAAATTTAATCAATGTAATCTGAGCCATACTTAACCTCCTTTACTACTCTTCGCCTCTATCCTTCTTACCGCTTATACTCATCATCTTAAGATAAGCGTTAATGAATCTATCGATGTCACCATCCATAACAGCACTGACGTTAGAAGTCTCCTCAGAAGTCCTAACATCCTTAACCATGCTGTAAGGATGCATAACATAGTTACGAATCTGACTTCCAAAACCATTCTCCTTGACATCGCCCCTAATCTCTGAAGTCTTGTCAAGATTCTCTTGCTGCTTAAGCATCAAGAGCTTGGCCTTTAACATCTGCATAGCTTTATCTCTGTTCTGGAACTGTGATCTCTCATTCTGACATTGAACCACAATACCTGTAGGATTATGCACGATGCGAACCGCTGAAGAAGTCTTGTTGATGTGCTGACCACCCGCTCCCGAAGAACGATAGTAATCAATTCGTAAATCGTCTTCCGAAATCTCAATATCAATATCTTCCTCAATGTCAGGCATTATGTCACACGCTGCAAATGAAGTCTGTCTCTTACCATTGGCATTAAACGGAGATATACGAACAAGCCTGTGAACGCCGTGCTCTGACCTTAAGTAGCCAAATGCGTTCTCGCCCTTTATCTCCATGGTGATTGAGCGATATCCCGCATCATCGCCATCTTCAAAATCGAGAACTTCTGTAGTAAAACCTTTCTTCTCTGCCCAACGACTATACATTCTGAATAACATACTCGTCCAGTCGCAAGCCTCGGTACCACCCGCACCGGCATGCAGAGACAGAATAGCATTGTTCTTGTCATATTCACCTGTAAGCAAGGTAGCAATACGCATATCATCAAACTTAACGGTGAAATCATCCATCTCGCTCTTGATCTCCTCAAGAAGAGTCTCATCACTCTCCTCTTCAGCCATCTCAATCAAGGTCATAATGTCATCATACTGCTGCTCTAAAGACTCATAATTCTCAATCTCGGCTTTAAGAGCAGAAACACGCTTCATAACCTCACTTGACTTATCAGGATCGTCCCAGAATCCCGGAACTTCCATACTGTGTTCTAAATCTTCTAACTTAAATCTCTTCTGATCTAAGTCAAAGTGAATCCCTTACTTCCAATAATGGCGCCTTATATCCGTTCATATCAAGTCTAAACTGATCTAATTCTACCACTTTAATCACCTCTATTCTTAATTTAAGAAAATGTTATATCTACGGAATTAAGCATTTCTTCCGTGACACATCTTGTACTTCTTGCCGGAGCCACAAGGACATGGGTCATTACGACCTATCTTGGCTTCCTTACGTTTAACAGGCTCCTTCATTGCTGACGCATCCTTGTTGGTTCCTGTCACCTTAGCAACCTCTTCACGCTCAACCTTCTCTTCGATACGAACGTTAAGTATAGCAGTTGCAGTATCATGACGAATCGCATCAGTCATGGCGTTAAACATATCATAACCTGTAAACTTATATTCAACAACAGGATCTCTCTGACCATATGACTGAAGACCGATACCCTGACGGAGCTGATCCATATCGTCTATGTGATCCATCCATTTTCTGTCGATTGTTCTTAAGAGGAATACACGCTCAACCTCACGCATACGGTTCTCACCGTTCTCATCCTCACCAACCTGCTCTTCCTTAGACTCATAAATAGCCATAGCCTCATCAAAGAGTCTGTCTTTAAACTTCTGCTTATCGTTGTTGATAATCTCCTCATCGGTAAGCTCGATAGTACCCAAAGGAAGATCATGGAAGAGCTGATTAAGCTCTGTGAGATCCCATTCTGAAGCAGGAGCATCATCATTGATTGCCATATCGACATACTCATCGATAGTATCTTTAATCATCTTGACGATAACATCTCTCATGCTCTCTCCATCAAGAACCTTTCTACGCTCTTTGTAGATAATCTCACGCTGCTCATTGTTAACCTGATCGAAATCAAGCAAATTACGACGAATACCGTAGTTGTTGTTCTCTATACGTTTCTGAGCCTTCTCGATCATGTTGGACATTGACTTATACTGAATCTCTTCTCCCTTAGGGATATTCATTGCCTCAACAATTCCAAGGACTCTCTCCGAACCGAATAATCTCATGAGATCATCTTCAAGACTCAAGTAGAACTTAGACTCACCCGGATCACCCTGACGTCCGGCACGACCTCTCAGCTGGTTATCGATACGTCTGGCTTCATGACGCTCGGTACCGATAATCTTCAACCCACCAATCTCCTTAACGCCCTCACCAAGCTTGATATCAGTACCACGACCTGCCATGTTGGTTGCGATTGTAACCGCTCCTAACTGACCTGCATCTGCAATAATCTCTGCCTCAAGTTCATGGAACTTAGCATTTAAGACTTTATGTTTAACTCCTCGCTTATTGAGAAGCTGTGAAAGCTCTTCTGAAGCCTCAATCGATATAGTACCTACAAGTACAGGCTGTTTCTTCTTATGTGATTCTACAATCTCTTCTACTACAGCATCAAGTTTCTCAGCCTTAGACATAAATACACTGTCCGGATGATCGATACGAGCAACAGGAAGGTTAGTAGGAATGGTAACAACATCCATTCCGTAGATATCTCTAAACTCTTTCTCCTCTGTAAGTGCAGTACCCGTCATACCAGCCTTCTTCTGATACTTGTTAAAGAAGTTCTGGAAGGTAATTGTTGCAAGGGTCTTGCTCTCACGCTTAACCTTAACATGCTCTTTAGCCTCTATAGCCTGATGAAGTCCATCTGAGAAACGACGGCCAGGCATGATACGTCCGGTAAACTCATCTACGATAAGAACCTCATCATCCTTAACCACATAATCTCTGTCTCTTAACATCAAAGCGTGTGCTCTTAATGCTAATATGACATTATGATACATCTCTGCATTCTCAGGGTCTGTAAGATTGTCAATCTTCAAGAACTTCTCGGCCTTCTCGACACCCTGTGCAGTAAGAATAATATTCTTGTCTTTCTCGTTAACAAGGTAATCTCCATCCTCGTCAACATACTCGCCCATGATAGCCTGCATCTTGGTAATCTCACCATCACCCTCACCACGCTTCATGGTAGTTGCAAGGTAATCACACATCTTATAAAGATCTGTAGACTTACCGCTCTGTCCGGAAATGATAAGAGGAGTTCTTGCCTCGTCGATAAGTACCGAGTCGACCTCGTCGACGATAGCATAATTAAGCTCTCTCTGAACAAGTCTCTCCTTATAGATAACCATATTATCACGAAGATAATCAAAGCCTAACTCATTGTTGGTTGCGTAGGTAATATCACTGTTATATGCCTCTCTTCTCTCATCAGGAGTTGAGTCATTGAGAATGACACCTACAGTCAAACCTAAGAATCTATGAATAGCACCCATCCACTCAGCATCACGCTTTGCAAGGTAATCATTGACGGTAACGATATGAACGCCATGTCCCTCTAAAGCGTTAAGATATGCAGGAAGAGTTGATACTAAGGTCTTACCTTCACCGGTCTTCATCTCGGCGATACGGCCCTGATGAAGAATAATACCACCGATAACCTGAACTCTATAGTGCTTCATGCCGAGCACTCTGCTTGCAGCCTCTCTAACAGTTGCATAAGCCTCAACCAATATATCATCTAAATCTTCGCCGTCAGCTAATCTCTCCTTGAACTCTGCGGTCTTGCCTTTAAGCTCATCATCGCTCAAGGCGGCCATCTCCTCGTCAAGATCCATTACAGCATCAACCAAATGATTAATTCTCTTAATCTCTTTCTCACTCTGGTTGCCCAAAAGCTTCTCTAAAAAACCCATAAAGTCACTCCTTAATATATGATGCAGTGCAAATACTTTAATCTGCACCTAATAATAGCATTTTATAAAACAATCAAAACCCATTGTACCAACATTTGCATTATTTTTCAACAATAAGACTTACTAAATATTGATAAAATTCGTTGTTTTTTAGGTCAATTTAACAAAAAAGGAGCGACTAAACAGTCGCTCCACGAAAGGTGTGATTTAATATGATAATACTAGAACTCAGGCTCGATAAGGCCGTAAGTTCCGTCCTTACGCTTATATACAACATTGACTTCGTCTGTATCTGAATTCCTGAACACGAAGAATGTATGACCTAAAAGCTCCATCTGTACGCAAGCTTCCTCAGGATCCATAGGCTTAACAGCAAATCTCTTGCTTCTGATGATTCTGATCTCCTCATCGTCAAGATCCTCGTCCTCAAGGTACTCTGCCTTGAAATACTCTGAACTCTGCTTCTTCTCAGCGAGCTTGGTCTTATATCTCTTAAGCTGTCTGTCAATAATATCAACCACAAGATCGATTGACACATACATGTCATCGCTCTCCTGCTCAGCCCTGATTATATTGCCCTTCATAGGTATTGTTACCTCGATAATCTGGCGTTCTTTCTCAACATTAAATGTAACATGTACCTCCGTCTCTGGTGTGAAATACTTCTCAAGGCGACCGATCTTGTCATAAACGGCATTCCTTAAGCCTTCAGTAACATCGATGTTCTTACCACTGATAATGTAACGCATAATGTCCAACTCCTTTTACTAGTTATTATGCAAATGAAGAAGATAGATAAAAATACCACATAATCTAGTTCGTCATCAACATAGTAACAGTATATCACAAATTATACATTTTTAAAAGCAAAAAAAGAAAAAAAGCCCGATTGCGTAAGCAATCGGACTTGATAGTTTCTAATTGATTAAACGATACGTCTAGCCTTGCAAGGAGTACGATAATTCCATACGCTGTACTTGATACCGTCCTTAGCGTTACTAGCATGTACTACAGTACCATTACCGATGTACATAGCTACGTGGCCAATTCCACCACCATTGTTGTAGAATAAGAGATCACCAGGCCTTAAGCTGCTAAGACTTACATTAACTGCCTTACCGCAATTAGACTGAGCTGCTGCAGTACGAGCAATGCTGTATCCGAAGTGTGCGTATACTGACATTGTAAATCCTGAACAGTCAGTACCATGTGTAAGGCTTGTACCGCCATATACATATGGATTACCAACGAACTTACAAGCATAGTTAGCAATCTCCTGACCCTTGCTTGAATAACCACCATTATCAGATGAGCTTGAGCTTGAAACTGAAGCATTGTTGCTGAATGTGGTTCCGGTTGAGCTTGAGTTAGATGACTTGTTAACGACTTTCTTCTTGGTAGGCTTGATATTGCTTATGCTCTGTGAAGTAGTCTGCTTAATAGTCTGTGTAACAGTCTGAGTAACTGTTGTTGTCTGAATCTGTGTATCATCAACAGGAGCTGTATCTGCGCCCTCTGCTGCAGCCTCTGCCTCAATCAACGCATTGGCTTTCTCAATCTCAGCTATCTCTTTCATGGTGAGAGCTTCACCATACTCAACATTGATATCTACATAATCCTTAGATACATATCCCTTAAGGTCACCGTCGATATCAATCTTAACCCAATCGTCACACTCCTTGGTGACACCATACTCGCCACCGATAGGAATCTGAGTAACGATATCTGACTCTGTTGACTTCTTCTTACGTACATTAAGTGTAGTAGTATTAACGGTAACTGTCTTAGCGCAAATCTTATCAGCAAACGCTCTTGCCTCATCACCGAATAATAAGAAATCGTTTCTTACCCATCCTTTAGCGTGACCTGACTTAATCTTAGACCATTTCTTGCCCTTCTTAATGAGCTTACCTGTATCTCCACGATACATCTGGCCAACAACCTCTGCCTTCTTACTGTTAGATTTACGAATATTAACTGAATTCTCAACGTTAGCAGCAACGAACTTAGCATTCTTCTTAGATACCTTCTTAGCATCTGAAGATGTAGCTGTTACCTGTACCGGTGTCTCATCTACAAATGAATCTGCATAGTCATTAAGTGATAAAGTTACACCAGCAACTGCTGTTGTCTCATAAGCGTTCTCTGCATGTACTGAAACGGCCCCGCCACCAATCAATAATGTACCAACGAGTGCACATGTTGCAAATTTCGCTGTTCTACGTAACATAAAAATTAACCTCCTAATTTGTTAAAAGCTTGTTAAGTTACAAACACTATAATCTTAGTTTTAAATTTGCTAAAAGCATTATAACAAAGCCCTCAGCAAAAGTCAACAATTTGTTAACAACTTTGTAACAATTCTGAAAACCCTTGATTTCACTTGACTTTTCGCCGTTTTCCTGTTATTATCTAATTACATAAGATTGTATTTATTTTAGTACAATTTTAAAAATAACTGTCAGGAGGGGTGGTTTCAGATGGATATTACATCAATTCCGGATATTCCGGCACTCTCAACCGCCATATCGTCAGTTCAGGTGTCTGAAGCATTCAGCACCGAGATGCTTGCTGAACAGATAAGCATGGTTGATGAGAATATGGCTGCACTTACCAAGATGATGGAGTTATCAGTTAACCCGTCCGTAGGTGGTAATTTTGACATGTCTGTCTAGACTGCTTGTTTAGACAGACTTTATTTATGTTTAAAGAGCCCTCCTATCAGAAGCATTACCGCTCCTATCATTATAAGGAAGTCCGAAATATTAAATACTATCTTCTTAATCTTATCAATCGGGAACTTCGGAAAGCTTATATAATCGGTAACCTGTCCTTTAGCAATTCTCTCATACGAATTGTTAAGTGCACCTGCTGTGGCAATCGTAATTCCAATCTTATCTATTATTGTACCCTTCTTAATAATATCAGGTATAAGCGCAATCACCATCAGCACTGCCGCAACCGTTACTGCATTAAGTGCTTTCTTCTTGTTGCCCAAGAATCCCATCGCAGCTCCTTCATTATATAGAAGGTTAAATCTTACGTTGCCATTTAGGGTATCTATGTTATTGCCGTCCTTAAGCCTGTTATTGGCCCATCTCTTAATCAACAGATCCATAATAAACAGTAGGACAATCCCAACAATAATTAACATATAACCATCTCCTTAACGCCTAACATTATCTATTAGAGTATACTATAAGAAAATGTTAAAAACAATCCAATCTTACTTGATACGCCTATTACATTGTGATATACTTGATATGGTTTTGAAAACCACATGACAGATATTCATTTTCTATGTCATTTAGTTTTATATCATTTCAAAAGAGGTTTTTAATATGGAATATCATATTTTTAGTGACGGCGCATGTGATTTACTTAAAGAATATACAGAGCCAAACGGAGTACATATAGTTCCTTTCTATGTATCATTTGACGGAGATAACTATGTCAAGGAAGGTGTCGGAATCGACCATGATGAGTTCTACAGACGCATGGCTGAGAACCACGAAGTTCCTAAGAGCTCTCTTCCTTCTACAATCGACTATGTCGAGGCTTTCATCCCTTTTGTTGAGAAGGGAGACGCTATCATTTGCATGACTATCACCGAGAAATTCAGCGGTTCGTATAACTCTGCGTGTTTAGCCAGGGAGCAGGTATTAGAGGATTATCCGGATGCCAAGATAAGTATCATTGACTCTACGCTTAACACAATGTCACAGGCTTTGCTTGTGTATACCGCGGTCGAGCTTAAGAACAAGGGCATTGGTTACGAAGAGTGTGTATCAATGTTAGAAGATGTCAAGACAACCGGCAAGATATTCTTTACCGTCGGTTCTTTAGAATATCTCATTAAGAATGGAAGAATCGGTAAGCTTGCTACTGTTGCAGGCGATAAGTTAGGAATTCAACCGATTATCATAATGCAGGATGGCGATATAAGTTTCGGTGGTGCTGCAAGAAGCAGGAAGAAAGCCAAGACTATGGTTATCAACCAACTTAGCAAGTTCTTTACCAAGAATAATATCAATCCTAAGGATTACCTCTTCCTTGTCGGAACAGGATTCCAGCTTGAAGAGGCAGAGCTCTGGGAGAAGGATATTGAGGATGCTCTTTCCATAAAGGTTAGACATATTCCTTCAAGAATCGGAACGGCAATAGGATGTCATACAGGGCCGTATCCTTTGGGATGTGCGATTCTGAAGAATATCATAGATTAAAGATTCTTCGCTTACGCTTAAGATGACATCATTATAAAAACAACACAGGACGGCATATAGCCGTCCTATTTTAATCATCAAATATAGTAGCGCACAAATACTTAGCGTTCTTCTCTAATGCCGGACAAGCCTTATAGTTGGTTCCTACTATTATCTGAACCTCCTCGCCCTTAGGCGCAGACTTGTGAGTCTTGCTATAATTGTCAGATCCAATTGTAATGCCTGCAATGTAAGTATCGCACAACCTCTTGGCATCAGGATCCAAGATTGCAACCTGCTGACCTTGCACAATCTCCTGCTTAAGCGTACCTGTCATAAACAGAAACACCTGCTTAGAAGAATGAGGCATCTCGCAGAAGCCGTCTATCGACATAATCTTCTCAAGGTGTGTTTTAACATTTCCTTCAAAATCCATATAATCAATCCTCTTTAAAATACTCTGCATAATACGAAAGATCTAAAGTTGCCTCACCCTCAGGCACCCAATAATAATTATTGTAAATGATTCCACCGTCGGATGTAATCTTGATGTTCTTGCTCTTCTCACCCTTTATGGTGTAGCACTGTATTCTATATTCATAGTTCTTAGAATTAGAGGCAGCCTTCTTGTCTCTCTCCCATGTTATCTCGGCTACAGGCTGAATAACTTCCTTGGCCTCACTCTCATTGATGAACTCTCTGACATCCTGATCTTCAGCCGTATACAGTCTGACTTCCGTGTCTTCTTCAAAGTCAAATGTAGTCTCTTTAGAAGTACAACCAACGCACATTACACTTACGGCAAATGCTGCCAACAGCATCAAGCACTTATATATTCTTTTCAAAATTAACCCTCCAAATCGCATAATAATGTATTAATATTACCACAAATATTTGCTTATCGCCACAAAATATTTCTTGATTTAATCATTTACTTGCTTTATGATAAGTTATATTGTTTTTAAGATTAGGAGTGAGAGTTGTGAACGATGAATTTAAACGCAAGCTTCCGGGACTAGTCAGCACGATAACAGACAATTATAAGGAGTCGGAATTCTTTTTCGTCAAAGAGGACACTCCTTTCCCGGACAGAGAGAAGATCATAGATATCATCAAGGCGGTAAGGCGGCTTATATTCCCGGGATATTTCGGCAATGAGCACCAGAATATATATAACCCTTCTTACTTTGTGGGGCACATGCTTATTCATATCGAGGATGAGTTATATAAGCAGATATTGGCTGCTCTTGCATATTCCAACGACGGAGCGCTAAGTAAGACAGAGGTTAAATCAAAGGCGCAGGATGTGACGGTTAAGTTTATAGAGCAGCTTCCGGACATCCAACAGATTCTTATAAACGATGTACAGGCGGCATACGACGGCGATCCCGCTGCCAACAATAAAGAAGAGATTATATTCTCATATCCTGGTATGCTTGCCATATTTGTGTACAGAATTGCTCATGTGCTTTACGAACTTAAGGTTCCATATATTCCAAGAATCATGACTGAATACGCACATTCAAGAAGTGGTATAGATATCAACGCCGGTGCGAAGATAGGCAACAACTTCTTTATGGATCACGGAACGGGTATAGTAATAGGTGAGACGACAGAGATCGGCAACAACGTTAAGATATATCAGGGTGTTACTTTAGGAGCTCTTTCAACGAGACAGGGACATTTGCTTAACGGAGTCAAACGTCATCCTACCATAGAGGACGATGTAACCATTTATTCTAATGCTTCAATATTAGGCGGCAACACTGTAATAGGCAAGGGCGCGATAATCGGAGGTAGTGCATTTGTCATCTCCTCAGTTCCGGCTATGACCAAAGTTAATGTAGTTAATCCTGCTCTTTCATATCAGGGACCTGAGATGGGTGTTAATGATTGGGTAATATAATTTAAAACGAAGGTGAGTTCTATCAAATCACCTTCGTTTTTTACGGTTTTTTTCAACTTTAAGTGTATATCCAAGAAGCAGCAGCGAAGCTATAAAACATAATGCGCCTACCACATATGCAAATGTTGACGCATCCTTATAATACTCTTCTCTCTTCTCGATATAGTATTTATACGGGTCATCGGGTGAATAGTGTATAACAACCATATCTCCTACGTTCTCACCTCCCACATCATCATATATGGTTTTGAACCTGAAACTGCTGTTTTCACCCGGTTTAATATCAATGCGTACCCACCATCCACTTCTTTTATTACCGGTAAACCCGGAGGCATCAATATCTTTCCCACGTTCTCTTGTTCCTTTTGCTTCCTCGGTAACTACACCAAGCACTTTCTCAGTGCAATTCTCTTTATAATCATTGTAGATACCTCTTTCCCAAATACCTCCGATAACACAGACTACAGCAAACGAGAATACGAGCAAAACACAAAACATCATTGCTTTAAAGCTTGGTTTATTATCCAAAAGAGTGTCCTCCAAAAATGTGCACACCGAATATTGATTATCCGGTGTGCACGTTGATTATTCTTACCTGATTAATCAGATGCTATAGTATCATCCTCTGAAACAACAGGTGCCTCATTAGGTTTAGTCGTCTCATTCTCAGATATAACAGGAACATCATTGTAAGGCCTTGTAACAGGGCTTTGCGGAAGATTACCCGTATTAAAATACGGCTCTGCCTGATTAGATCCTTGATTCATTCGCTGGTTAGCCATCATTTGCTGTCTTAAACGTCTCTCTTCTTCTTCCTTAGCCTTACGCTCGTTGAAACGCTTATATGCGCCCTCCTCATGAACGTAGATAACTCTCGTATCAGATATGCGATCGTGGAACGATCTCTTCTGCTCATCAGGAATAATCATAAGATAACCGATAAATATAATCAACGCTGACAAATACTTACCAAAGATCTCACGAACCACAACCTCAGACAGCTTAAGATCTCTGTCTTCAATACTCACAACCTTAATCCTAAGAAGCATCTTACCGATTGTTGCACCACAGTAATATGTCATAAGAATGAAATAAAGTGATGTAAGTATAAATGCTATAACATCGTAAAATGTGTAATTAAAGAACACATCCCTTACAAAGAATCCGTTTGGATTACTAAATGATTGAATAACTGCAGGAATCTTAAATCCGAACAACAATATGCCTACGATGAACATATCTGTTATATATGCGAAGAATCGTACTAAAAATCCTGCAAATGGTTTCTCGGTTTTATTTTGCATAGTACATCAACTCCCCATTCTTACTGTCGTTCATCATCTCCTCTAACATCTCAAGCTCACTCTTCTCTTTCATGCTTGATACCTTACCGAAAAGCGAACCAAAGATGTCAGAAATCGAATCGCCACCAGGTACGAAGTATTCTGCATCTTCGTCCAATCCGAAATCTTTGTTAAGACTTGCCAAAGCATCTTCCTCGCCCATAATATCATCGATAAGCTTGTTATCAAGAGCTTGCTGAGCTGAGTATATACGTCCGTCAGCAAGTTTCTTAACTGTATCAACCGGAAGATTTCTTCCCTCTGAAACTATTCCGGTAAACTGATCATACGCTTCATCAACAAGACTCTGTAAGATCTTCTCCTGCTCATCTGTCATATCTGCAGCAGCAGAACCCATAGCTTTATTACGTCCTGATGTGATATCAATCTCTTTAACTCCAAGCTTATCCATAAGCTCCTTATAGTTGGTCAAAGATATAATAACACCGATAGATCCTGTCCAGCAGTTTCTGTTAGCATAAATCTTGTCTGCTGCCATCGAGATGTAATAACCACCTGAGCATGCCTCAGAAGCAAAATATGCATAAACAGGACGTTTGGTCTTCTCTTTGTACTCCATAAGCTTCTCATAAAGCTCATCACTCTCGTAAACTGTTCCACCAGGGCTGTTAACATAAAGAAGAATACCTGTATTGTTATCATTATCGATAAGATCGTTGATAGTCTTCATATAGAGATCATGATTGTACTGACCGCCTGTAGCCTGGCTAAAGTAGCTTGTTCCCGAATCAGATGGCATTATCGTTCCAACAATGTCAAGTCGGGCTACAAACTTCTCGTTTGGATAAGTAACCTTGTCTTTGGCCTCAGAAACAGTTCCGAACATATCAGAAAATGTTGACTTAAGCTCCTTAGCCTGTTCCTTAGCTAACTTGTTATTGTAATGTGCTGAGATAACTCCACTCACACCTGTTACAAGAAACAGTATAACTACAATTACAACAACTACTGTTTGTTTTGTCTTCATAATTAATCTTCTCCTTTATTCAAGATTGAGCTTGCGCTCATATATGTATTTAGTAACAAAGAAAGCTACCAAACCAACAACTGCCATCAAAACAGTCACAATAAGAATTATAACATGTGTTGCTCCCATAAACAACTCCGGTGTTGCATTCTCACCTGCTGCCATAAATGGTGCGAACAAACCAGGAATTGCTGTAAAAATCATAGTTGCAATCTGTGTAATAATACCTATCACTGATGTTATAATCATGTAAAACACTACAGACCACACAAACTTATGAGTACTAATAAGCTGTCCCAATGCCACACTTACGTACATTATAAGTATCGAGTAAACCACACTGACTAAACTCATTATTGTATACTCCGCAATAAATAATGCAATAGGAATGTTAACTACACTCTTAAATTCATCATATGCCACCTTAAGTTCTCTCATAATATCCGGAAAATGATCAAATCCTCCGGTCACACCTGCTAATACAATAACTGTCAGTACTATAAAAATTATGAGATATATAACCGAGCAGATGGTATAGATGCATGCTGATAACAGCTTAGACAGAATATGCTGTGATGTATTGACAGGAAGCGTATGAGTTAAATATCCCTCATCGCTTGACATAGTTCGATAGAATCTAAACGCTACTCCAAACTGTATTCCGTAAGCCAATACTGCAACTATCGCAAATCCCAAGAATATTAGTGATGGAATCATAATAATGTCGACCACGCTGTTCTTTATAGCTACTACTCCAACCACTCCAATTTCAAATATTGCACTGGCAATCAACACACAGATTATAACCAGTCCACAATAGTGCCATAATGATTTCATTTCATGTTTCATAAGCTTTAGTAACATCTGAACACCTCCCTAAAGAGCTCGTCTACCGACTTGCCTTCATTTGCCCTGATATCATCAACGGCTGCAGAAAGAACCGTTCTTCCGTTCTGCAGAAAGATTACTTCGTCGAGTATTCTCTCTATGTCCGTAATCAAATGTGTTGAGATAAGTATCGATGCGTTCTCATCATAATTACTGAGAATAGTATCTAAAATGTAATCCCTTGAAGCAGGATCAACTCCTCCGATTGGCTCATCTAACACATAGAGCTTAGCACGCCTACTCATAACCAGTATAAGCTGTACCTTCTCCTTGGTTCCCTTAGATAGAACCTTAAGCTTCTCATCTGGATTGATATTGAGATTCATAAGCATGTTATACGCTCTCTCTTTATCAAAGTCTTCATAGAAATCGCTGTAGTAGTCGATAAGGTTGTTGGTTGTCATCCATTCTGCAAAATATAACTTATCCGGCAGATAGGAAATAAGTGACTTGCTTCTAGGACCGATACCGGATCCATCAACATATATCTCACCGGTCGTCGGAGCAAGAAGTCCGTTGATCAACTTAATAAGAGTTGTCTTGCCACTTCCGTTAGGACCTAAAAGTCCATATATCCTTCCCGGTTCTAGATGTAAATGAATGTTCTCAAGAACCACTTTGCGTCCAAATGCTTTAGTAACAGCATTGACTGTAAGTAACTCACTCATATCATCATCCTCCTGATTCTTCAATGTAATCTTCAAGTGTTTTAACTATCTCTTGGTCATTAAGGCCTAAGCCCTTCATGTTACCGTAATAATCTACTGTAAGCTCTCTCGCGTATGAGGTGGAAACCTGATTCACATTGGTCTCCGCTGATATAAATCTCCCCTCTGTACGATTAGAATACATAAGTCCTTCTCGCTCTAACCCCTGCAAAGCCTTCTGCATAGTGTTAGGATTAACTCCTGCCTCCGCAGCCAAAACTCTCACAGGGGGTACCCTGTCTCCTGCGCTAAGTTCGCCGGTTGCTATCTGCATCTTAATGTGCTCCATGAGTTGCAGATAAACAGGTCTGTCGTTGTCTATCTTCCATGCCATATTGCTCCTCCTTTCTTGTACGATTATATAAATTGTATTATTGTACTGTTGTGTTGTTGTACTAAGGTCATAATACAATAATACATCGCCTAAGTCAAGTATTTTTTCAAGGAAATATAAAAAAGTCGCCAAACCCTTATGTTTAGCGACTTTATGCTTTATGTTCTTATTGTTAAATCAATACCGTCCATGTATATGTCAGGCCTTACTGTATTAGCAAACTCCTTATAATCATCCTCTCTAATCATGCTCCTCCTGACTTCATCAACCTTTATCCACTCGTCAAGGGTAAGCGGCATGTAGTCAGAATACATACAAAAACAATTAATCATCTGACACGGAGTGTTAATCGAGTCTTTCTCTTTCTTGACCGGTCTTTTAAATGACTTGGTCTCGGTAATAAACTGATTGATTAGATACTCGTCAAATGTATCATGCACGTGACCGTACAACATATAAGTCTTAGGATTACCGTCCTTGTCTTTATGAAACTGTCCGTCATAACACATCATCGGATAGTGACTTAGTATAACCGATCGCTTGTTATCCTTCATCTTCTTATATGGTGTTATCCACATAAACTTACTCTTGTCAAACTTAGAATCGTCCAAATACCTGTGGTCATGATTACCCTCAATCAGTCCAATCTTCCCATTAAGCTGACCAAGAATCTCAGCAGTCAAAGATGGCTTTCCCATTGAGAAATCTCCGAGAACTATAACCTCATCTCTTTTATTAACTCTCTTATTCCATTGGATAATCATGTATTCATGCATCTTCTCAAGGCTTTCAAAGCCCCTGTGATCCATATCATTTAACAGATTCTCGTGAAAGAAATGAAGGTCTGCAATATAAAATCTCATATACCAGGCTCCTTTAGTAGTATAAATATATCTTCTTCGTTATATATTTGCCATAGATTGTGTCTTTGCCTACAGTCTTATACGGTCTTACTCTTATGTATATATATTTACCCTTTGGCAGTTTAAAATCAAGCTTTAATGAATCTCCTTTGATCTTCTTGGAATACAGCTTATTCTTGTATTTGGAATCAGAGAATATCTTGACCTGACATCCCGTGGCTTCATTGACCTTTGATAAATATACCTTAACTCTATCTACACCGTCCCTTGATATTGAAGTGTTGTCCGGATATTCTTCATCCCACACATCAAAAAACGTGAGTCTGTTCTTAAAATCTCCCGAATATACAAATGTGGTATTTCTGACAGTCGGGAAAGAATATGTACCTAGTGATATCGACGGATTAAGGATATTAACCCTCTTATCGCTGACAGAATAATCGATATTTCGCTTATCCTTGTCATTTAAAAGCTTTTTATACTTACCGACGCAATAAAAGGCATAGTCGTCAACCTTTTTGATATGAGACGGCAGTGTAATCAACTCAAACGGAATATGATAGAATGCTCTCGCCTCAATAGTTTTTAGATTCGGATACTTAAGTACCTCATTGATATCGAGGTTATAACAGTATTCAAATGCGGAATATCCTATTGTTGTTATACTTTCAGGAAGTGTAACCGAGCTTAACCTGTCGCAGTATGAGAAAGCCTCATCAGGCAGTCTCTCAAAATCATTCTTAAATACAACCTTTTCAAGCTTCTTGGCATTTGAAAATGCATCCGTAAAGGTTTCAACATTCTCAGGAACGGTAATCTCTTTAACAGGTGTATATTCCATAAAGCCTTTGTCTAAGGTCTTGACCGATGAAGGAAGCTTAAGTTCCTTAAGAGAAGTACCCGAAAAAGCCTGAATACCTATATATTCAAGACCTTCGTTAAGCTCAATCTCCTCTAGCGATTCAAGATCATAAAATGCACCTGAAGTTATCTCTTTGACATTAGGTCCCAATATAACCTTCTTTATGTTGTTGTTCTTTAATACTCCGGAATTATTAAAGCATGATACATATTCCGCACAGTCCGGTATCCTTACCACCTCATCATCACCGTAGTAACAATACGCTATCTTGCCGTCAGCAGAGACCACATATTGATTATCATAGTCAGAATCTTCTTCTCCTGACATATCCACCATCAAAAAGCCGTCATTAAGCTTGACATATCCCGCCTTGCTTAAGCTTTTAATAACTGCCCTGCTGCTCATGCATGAATTGGTAAGCCTGTCTATATCTTCCTTTGGAAGTTTATCTGACTTGATTTCAAATGAATCCAGTGTAAGAAGCGACCACAATGTAGAGTCTGTATTGCTAAAATCAAGATGTAAGACGCTCTCAGGTATGTACACTGATTTAAGTGATGTCACAACACGCTCATCATCCTCGCCTGCATCATATTCATATTCAAAGCCTTCAAGCTTAATGGTTTCACAGGATTCAGCCACATTAAGTTCTGTCACTCCACCTAAAACTCTAAGTAAGGTCTTGCCACTCTTATCATATACAGCTCCATCAATACTCTTGTATTTCTTGTCGCTGTCAGGGATATTGATATTCTCCGCTCTTACGAGCTTTAAGATATCAATGTCAAATGCCGTCGTAAAGTTAATTGTCTCAACATTTGCCTTATATGAGGTTATTGTTCCGGAGCCTTCATCTCCTGTCGAAGTCCAGTCAAGCTTCATCTTCCCCGGCATATTAACCGTCTTAATCTTATACTCACCGCCTAAAGAACCTCCACCCATGTACTTAACTGACTTAGGGATGGTGATTTCATCATACTTACCGCCATAAAAAGCATACGGACCTATGTAGGTCACTGTATCAGATATAGTAATCTTCTTAAGCTTCTTGCATCCATAAAAAGCATATGGAGGAACCCCGGTAACGCCATTCTTAATCACAAGCTTTTTTATAGATTTAACGGACTTGGCATCAAGAATCTGAGTCTCCTTCATCGCTCCCTTGCCGGACACAGTGCAGATTCCGTCTTTAACGGTAATCTTAACTGCAGCTGATGCATCAACACATGTAAATCCATATACCATGGTAAATGTTATTATAAGCAATGCAATAATCTTCTTAAAGTTCCTCATCAAAAATCCCTCCCAAGGTTACAGGTTAATACTGACAGTTAATGCTTATACTATATATTATCAATGTTATTATTAAGTGAGAAAAAGATTAAGTAATCATATCTTAAAGGTAAGTAGTACATAACCCGTGCCTTGACTTTCATAACGATTCTGGTACTCTTTAC
>CAMVPR010000026.1 GCA_947169385.1 uncultured Lachnospiraceae bacterium
AAAGACTAAATTCTACTTTGAATATGAAGGGTAGAATTTAACTTTTCATTTTACGGTTAAATATCAAGGCTTTTTTTTATGGAGATTATTGGTGATTTATGATAAGATGGAGGAGGTAGGTGATTGTATGAGTGACAGAGTTAAGAACTACCAGACCTTAAGTAAGGAGCTGGTTTCAAGAATTAGAGAAGACAAGGCTGCTCACAAGCTCAGCCCATATAGGACAGACGATTCGATGGCTCTACGAAAGAGAGCGGATCATAATGAGACGGACGCATGGCGACCACCATTTATCAGAGATGTTGAGAGGATTATGCACAATCCTTATTACAATAGATACGCAGACAAGACACAAGTATTCTCGTTTATGAAGAATGATGATATATCAAGAAGGTCTTTTCATGTTCAGCTTGTGGCAAGGATTGCAAGGAATATATCAAGAGTGTTGGGACTTAACGAGGACTTAACGGAAGCTATAGCTTTAGGACATGATATCGGACATACTCCGTTTGGACATGCGGGCGAGAGGATGCTTTCTGCTAAGCTTCAAGAGCACACAGCAGGTGGAGTTAAGAGATACTTTAATCACAATGTGCACAGTGTAAGAGTAATGAATACGTTGGTTGATTGGAATGTCAGCCTACAGACTTTGGATGGGGCGCTTTGTCACAACGGTGAACTTGAACTCAGTGAGTATGTACCGTGTCCTTTAAGAACATTTGATGAACTTCAAATGTTAGAAGAGAAGTGTAATACAGATGAATCAGAGATTAAGAAGCTTATCCCGTGTACGTTAGAAGGATGTGTTGTCAGGGTGAGCGACATAATAGCTTATCTCGGTAAGGACAGGCAGGACGCAGTGAAAGTCGGACTTCTGAAGGATGACAGTGATTTTGGTAATGATGTTATCGGAAGGACCAACTCGGAGATTATTAACAACATGATAGTTAATATAGTCGAGAACAGCTACGGACAGGATTATCTCAGACTTGACAAGGAATACTACGATGCATTTACTAAAGCCAAGAAAGAGAACTATGAGTTGATATATCAGAATGAGTCTGTTGAGAGCCAGATGGTTTCCGTGGTTCGCCCGATGTTTGATGCTATGTATGAAGAGATATTACGTCAGGCCAGGGAACTTGATAAATCAAGCATTTTCTATAAACATCATATAGAGTTTTTGAAGGGGATTAACAGTAAACTCAATATGGATGAGTATTTAGAGAGTGATCCTAACCAGTTGACTGTTGATTTTATTGCCAGCATGACGGATGATTATTTTATAGACCTTTATAGTACGTTGTTCCCTAAGAGTGATTTGAAGATATTATATAAAGGTTACTTTGAGGACTAGGTGAGTATATGATTAAGGATTTTATCAATAAAGAACAGTTAGATGACATGTTTAGAACAAGTCAGTCTATCCTCTACATAGGCGACAAAGAGAATTCCAACATGGATAGCGCTTTGGTCTCTACTAAGAGGAGTCTGCTTCTTAATCATTTGAATCGTGAGCTCTACAAGGAGAATTTTTTAAATGATGATGAGAGAGAAGCATTAGATGACGGTTACATTTACATACATGATATGTCGGCGAGACTTGATACAATGAATTGCTGTCTTTTTGATATAAAGGACGTATTAAAAGGCGGCTTTGAGATGTCTAATATATGGTACAACGAGCCGAAGACACTAGATACGGTTTTTGATGTTATAGGTGATATTGTGCTCTCTGCGGCAGGACAGCAATACGGCGGCTTCACGGTGCCTAACGTAGACCTTTTGTTGGAGCCGTATGCAGAGAAGTCTTATGAGAAGTATCTTAACATTTATAAAGAGCACGGGCTCTCTTATAAGGAGAGTGAGTTAGAGGCTTTTAGAAATGTTGAGAATGACATGAGGCAGGGCTTTCAGGGATGGGAGTACAAGTTTAACACAGTCTCTTCCAGCAGGGGAGATTATCCGTTTACGACGATTACATTTGGAACGGGTACGGGGAGATTCGCTAAGCTTGCCTCGATTACCGCACTTAGAGTGAGACGAAACGGACAGGGTTTGAAGGGCAAGAAGAAGCCTGTTCTTTATCCTAAGCTTGTGTTTTTATATGATGAAGATCTTCACGGCAAGGGAGCGGAGTTAGAGGATGTATTTGAAGAAGGGATTCTTACATCAGCTAAGACCATGTATCCCGACTGGCTTTCGCTCTCCGGCGAGGGCTATATCGCAAGCGTTTATAAGACGTACGGAGAGATTATCAGTCCTATGGGATGCAGGGCTTTTCTTTCGCCTTGGTATGAGAGAGGCGGGATTAAGCCTGCTGACGGAGAGGACAAGCCTATATATATCGGTCGATTTAATATAGGTGTTGTGAGCCTCAATCTTCCTATGATTTACGCTAAAGCTGATTCCGAGGGCAGAGAGTTCTTTGAAGTATTAGATTATTATCTTGAGATGATAAGAGGTATTCATATCAGGACATATGAGTATCTTGGTAATATGAAAGCATCGTCTAATCCGCTTGCTTACACACAGGGTGGATTTTATGGTGGACACCTTAATTATGATGAGAAGATAGCGCCTCTGCTTAAGTCGGCGACGGCTTCATTTGGCTATACTGCCTTGAATGAGCTTCAGAACCTTCATAACGGTTGCTCGCTCACTGTAGACAGTGATTTCGCTTATGAGACATTGCTTCATATCAACAGAGTTGTAGAGCGCTTTAAGGAAGAGGATGGGCATCTGTACGCAATATATGGAACTCCGGCGGAGAATCTGTGCGGATTACAGGTCAAGCAGTTTAGAGCCAAGTACGGAATCATTAAGGGAGTTTCGGACAGAGAGTATGTGAGCAATAGTTTTCACTGTCATGTTACAGAAGATATAACACCTATTGAGAAGCAGGATTACGAGAGAAGGTTCTGGGAACTGTCTAACGGTGGCAAGATTCAATATGTTAAGTATCCGATTGATTATAATCTTGAAGCTATAAGGATTCTTGTCAGGCGAGCTATGGCTTACGGTTACTACGAGGGAGTTAATCTGTCTCTTTCGTATTGTGACGATTGCGGTCACGAGGAGCTTGATATGGATAGGTGTCCTTCGTGTGGCAGCACTAATCTCACCAAGATTGAGAGGATGAACGGATATCTGTCTTACTCAAGAGTTAAAGGTGACACAAGGCTCAATCACGCCAAGATGGCGGAGATTAAAGAGAGAGTATCCATGTAATTTGGAGGAGTGTTATGAATTATCATAATATCGTTAAGGATGATATGCTAAATGGTGACGGCCTTAGAGTGACATTATTTGTTGCGGGGTGCGATCATAATTGTTATAATTGTCATAACCCTGAGACATTTGACCCGATGGGCGGAATACCTTTTGATGATGCTGCTTTGGTCGAGATTTATAATGAGCTTTCAAAGGACTATGTTTCGGGTATAACTGTGACAGGAGGAGATCCGCTTTATATAGGCAACAGAGATACGGTCACAGAACTTTTGATGAATATCAAATCAAAATTTCCCGATAAGACTGTGTGGCTATATACCGGATATGTCTACGAGGAGATAAGTGATTTAGAGGTTGTTAAGTATGTTGATGTATTGGTTGATGCGCCGTACATTGACGAATTAAGAGATACTACTCTTAGGTGGAGAGGAAGCTCCAACCAGAGAGTTATAAGATTAGGAGGACAATAGAATGCAACAGATACGCATTAAGTATTTATCGGATGAGATTGAACATTTGACTTACATTGACAATAAGTCGGATTGGATAGATTTAAGGGCTGCTGAGGACGTTGTTATGAATGCGGGAGAGTTTAAGCTTATTCCGCTTGGAGTTGCAATGGAGCTGCCTAAGGGATATGAGGCTCATATTGTTCCGAGAAGCAGTACTTATAAGAATTTTGGCTTGATTCAGACTAATCACACCGGAATAGTTGATGAGAGCTATTCGGGAGACAATGACCAGTGGTTCTTCCCGGCTTATGCACTTAGGGATACAGAGATCCATGTCAATGATAGGATATGTCAGTTCAGAATTATGGAGCATCAGCCTAAGATTTCATTTGTTGAAACGGACCATTTGGGCAATGAAGACAGAGGCGGAATAGGTAGTACGGGAATTAATTGAATGTAACTATATATCTTGTGATTTTGACGATTATATAGTACAATATAGAGTAGATATTTGAATAATTATGTCAGGAGGAACTGATATGGATGAAATGATGGAGAATGTTAATGTTAACGCTGAAGATACTTCATATGAAGTTAATGACGAGCGCACAGATGTTGAGTCATATGATGTGTCTGACAACGAGCAGGTTATGGAACCTTCTGACTATGAGGGTAACGAGCCGGTTTATGATGATACTGATATGGATGACGAATTAATCGATGATTCGATGCCTTTAGATGATGTGGATGAAGGTGACGAGACTGGTGGCTCTATACTGGATTCGCTTCCTGCATCGGACGATTCTGATGAGGAGAGAAGAGAGAGCTTGTATCCAATGAGAAAGGATCGTTTCAGACTCTTTAATTTCCAGAGAAAGCTCATGATGCTTTGCCTTATTCCGATGATTATAGTCAGCGTTGTTCTTATTTATATTTCAAGTAATGCTCTTTCAACCAAGATTGATAAGCAGATTAAGGAATCGCTTATTATAACTACAACTTCGCTTGATGTCTTTTATAATACGCTTTACAAGGGCGATTACTCAATGGATAAGGGTGGAACTTTCTACAAGGGTGAAGCTAAGCTTAGTAGTGATTACGATGTAATCGATGCCCTTAAGGAATCAACAGGTTATGAGATGTCTATGATTTACGGAGATATGAGACTTCTTACTACCATTAAGAAAGACGGTGGAGAAGGTAGACGTATCAACGGTACCAGTGTTGATCCTAAGATTGTATCTAAGGTTGAGGAGGGTGGCAAGCCACTTTTTAAGGATGATGTAGTAATCGAGGATATAACCTACTACATTTACTATAGTCCTTTATACAATTCAGATGGCTCAATCTGTGGTATGGTTGCTGCAGCAACACCGGTTGCTGAGGTTCAGAATATGATCAAGAAAGAGCGTAACAGGATTATACTTATCTCTGTGGTTATTCTTATTGTTTCGATGATTCTTGTTGCAGTTATCGCAGCCGGAATGTCTAACACTATGAAGAAGACCAAGAAATTCCTGGCTCTCATTGCTGGCGGAGATTTGACGGTATCTCACGACAAGAAGCTTATTAAGCGCAAGGATGAGTTCGGAGATATCTACTATATGTCGGTTAAGCTCCAGAGCGATTTTAGGGCTATTATGAATGATCTCAAGGATTCTATGAACGAGCTTGCAGATTCGGCTAAGGATTTGAGAGACATGGCTATCAATACCAAGGCATCTGTTGATGATGTTGGAGCTTCGGTTGAGGTTATCAGTGAGGGTGCTACAACCCAGGCAGAGTATACACAGTCAGTTTCTGACAACGTTGGTAAGATTGGCGAGCAGATAGAATTTGTTATCACTGAGATTGATTCGCTTAGCACTGAGGCCGGTAAGATGGCTCAGGCTGAGGAAGATTCGGAGAGTATTATTAGAGAACTCAATGCTTCTAATGATACAACCAAGAATTCTATCTCTAAGATTTCTGAGCAGATTGATGTTACCAATGAGAGCGTATTGAAGATTAGAACTGCGACAACTCTTATTCAGGATATTTCTGATGAGACAGATCTTCTTTCACTTAACGCAAGTATTGAGGCTGCGCGCGCAGGCGATGCAGGTAGAGGATTTGCGGTTGTTGCAACTCAGATAACTAAGCTTGCTGAGCAGTCTAACAAGGCAGCGGCTGAGATTGAGAGTATCGTACATGACGTGATCGCCGAGTCTAACAAGATGAAGGAGATTATGGAAGAACTCAAGGCAGATGTTGACGATCAGCAGTTTAAGCTTGATGAGACCAATAAGAGATTTAGCGCAGTTTCTGACGGCGTTGAGACTTCACAGGAGAATATCGAGGGTATCAGAAGCAAGATGGATGTGCTTGGAGAGTCATCTAACGCTATCTTGCAGGTTGTTGAGAACCTTACCGGTATTTCAGAGAGAAATGCAGAGTCAACCGAAGGAACTATTGCTTCTGCACATATTATGGCGGATACCATGGAGCAGCTTGAGCAAGCCAGTGACAGACTCAGAAAGCTTTCTAAGAGACTTACACGCGAAGTGGAGGTATTCAAGAGCTGATGAAGGTTGACAGAAGGATGGAGCAGTTTAAGATAGATCTTAAGCCTGAAGCTAAGGTCGACAGAGTAATAGGAATAGTAAGCGGCAAGGGAGGGGTAGGTAAGTCTCTAGTTACCTCCCTTGTAGCTAATTCTACCGCATCAAGAGGTATCAATACAGCGATCTTTGATGCGGATATAACGGGACCTTCAATCCCTAAGTGTTACGGAATTGAGTCTAAGGCAATAGTTGAAGATGAGACTATAATTCCGGTGAGAACAGCCAATGACATTCAGGTTATGTCAATCAATCTATTGCTTGATGATGTAACACAACCTGTGATATTTAGAGGCCCTGTAATTGCCAACACTGTAAGACAATTCTGGACTGATGTTTTGTGGAAGGATGTCGGCGTTATGTATGTAGATATGCCTCCGGGAACAGGCGATGTACCTTTGACAGTGTTTCAGAGTCTTCCTTTAGACGGCATAATTGTTGTGGCATCACCACAGGATTTAGTTAATATGGTAGTTGAGAAGGCTGTCAATATGGCTACAATGATGCGTATACCTATACTTGCTTTGGTTGAGAACATGGCATATTATGAGTGCCCTGACTGCGGCAAGAAGCATAAGATATACGGAGACAGCCATCTTGCTGAGATTGCATTAAGACATAGAGCTACCAAGGATTCCCCAATCATTGAGATTCCTATCATGCCTGAGATTGCTAAGCTCTGTGATGAAGGAAGAATTTATGATTATAAGAACAATCTTTTTGATGGACTTCTTGATTCTATAGTTGATTAGTTGGGATTTTTATTTTATTATATTGTAATATCATTTATATCCTAAGATCTGATGACTTAGGATTTTTTCATGGAGATAGATATGGAAGAGTATATGAGGCGTGCGATAAGCCTTGCTAAGAGAGGGTTAGGACTTGTAGCACCCAATCCTTTAGTTGGCGCTGTGATAGTTAAGAACGGCGAGATTATAGGCGAAGGCTGGCACAGGAGGTATGGTGATCTCCACGCAGAGCGCCATGCGTTAGCCAATGTTAAGAAGTCTCCTAACGGAGCTATAATGTTCGTGACTTTGGAGCCTTGCTGTCACACCGGCAAGCAGCCACCTTGTGTGGAAGCGTTAGTTGAATCCGGAATAAGCGAAGTATATATCGGATCGAGAGATCCCAATCCTTTGGTATCAGGTAAGGGAGTTGCTTTTCTTAAGGAGCATGGAATTATTGTTCACGAGGATTATCTAAGGGAAGAGTGTGACGAGATTAACACGGTGTTCTTCCACTACATTAAGGATAAGAGCCCTTATGTCATAATGAAATATGCGATGACGATAGACGGTAAGATAGCAACAGCTACCAACAAGAGCAGATGGATTACGTCGGAAGCTGCAAGAGAGCATGTTCACAAGAGGAGAGGCATTTATACGGCCATTATGGTTGGCTCTAATACGGTGATTAAAGATGATCCTATGCTCAATTGCAGGATTGAAGGCGGGAGAGATCCGGTTAGGATTGTTGTAGATTCTAAGCTTGTTACTCCGTTTGATTCTAAACTCGTTAAGACAGCTAAGGATATAAGAACCATAATCTGTACTGCATCTGAGGACGATGCTCTAATTAAGCAATATGAGAGTTTTGATGTTGAGATTTTTAAGGTTCCTTTAAAGGGTGAACATATTAATCTTAGCGAGATGCTTAAACAATTAGGTGCAGACGGAATAGACAGTATATTTGTTGAGGGTGGCGCAGGACTTCACTCTGCGATGCTTAAAGAAAAGTTATATAATAAGGCGGAGATTTACGTTTCCCCTAAGATATTTGGAGGCGTTAACGCTAAGACTCCGGTAGGCGGAGAGGGCGTTGACGATCCGATGGATGCATTTGACATACATAATGTAAATGTTATAAGAATAGGTGATGACTTCCTCTTTGAGGGAGATTTTTAAGGCGGGTGATTAGGTGTTTACCGGACTTATAGAGGAGCTCGGAGTACTTAAATCAATTAAAAAGGGTGCTAGCAGTGCAGTTCTTTCGATTTCGGCAAATGAAGTCTTAAACGGAACTAAAGTTGGCGACAGTATTGCGGTTAACGGCGTATGCCTTACAGTTACCGGATTGTTCGGCTCTTATTTCACGGCTGATGTTATGCACGAGACGCTTAACAGATCGTCGATGTCGTCGGTTAAGATTGGCGATAATGTCAATCTTGAGAGAGCGATGGCGCTTGGAGACAGGTTCGGTGGTCATATTGTCAGCGGGCATATCGATGGTGTTGGAATTATCAGCGAGATTACGAAAGATGATAACGCAATATGGTTTCATTTTGACGTAGAAAGTGATATTATGAAATACGTTGTCATGAAGGGTTCTGTTACGATTGACGGAATAAGCCTTACAGTTGCTAAGGTTGACAGTAAGGGATTCATGATTTCTGCGATTCCGCATACCGTTAAAGAGACTACACTGTCTTCTAAGAAGATAGGAGACAAGGTCAATATAGAGACAGACATAATCGGACGGTACGTTGAACACCTTATGGCATTTGACCAAGAAGACAAGACCGAGTCAGGAATTACTAGAGAATTCCTTTTAAAGAATGGATTTTAGAAAGGTATAGTTTATGAATACTATTGAAGAAGTATTAGAAGATTTAAAGAACGGCAAGATAGTTATGGTTATTGACGATCCTGATCGAGAGAACGAGGGAGACCTTATCTGCGCGGGTGAGTTCGCAACAACCGAGAATATCAATTTTATGGCAAGAAATGCTTGCGGACTTATATGTATGCCTATGTCAGAAGAATATGTCAAGAAGCTTCATATTCCTCAGATGGTTGATTACAATACCGACAATCATGAGACTGCATTTACCGTATCGATTGATCATGTTGATACAACCACCGGTATATCGGCGGCAGAGCGATCTTTGACCGCTATCAAATGTTGTGAAGACGACGCTAAGCCTGAAGATTTCAGAAGACCGGGCCATATGTTCCCGCTTCTTGCCAAGAAGAACGGAGTATTAGAGCGTAACGGTCACACGGAGGCGACAGTTGATCTTATGAAGCTTGCAGGTCTTAAGGAAGTCGGACTCTGCTGTGAAATCATGAGAGAAGACGGTACGATGATGAGAACCGGCGAGCTCTTAGAGCACGCGAAGAGTTGGGGCGTTAAGGTCACAACTATCAAGGATCTTCAAGAATATAGAAAGCTTAACGACAAGCTTGTTGACAGAGTAACGACTGTTAAGATGCCAACTAAGTATGGCGAGTTTATGGCTTACGGTTATGTTAACCGTTTGAATGGTGAACATCATGTTGCGTTGGTTAAGGGTGATATAGGAGATGGCAAGGATATTCTGTGCCGAGTTCACTCTGAGTGTCTTACGGGAGATACTTTTGGATCGTTGAGATGTGACTGTGGTGAGCAGTTTGCTTCTGCTATGAAGGCTATTGAGGAAGAAGGCAGAGGAGTTCTTCTTTACATGCGACAGGAAGGAAGAGGCATAGGGCTTATTAACAAGCTTAAGGCTTACGAACTTCAAGAGCAGGGGTTGGATACCCTCGAGGCCAATATTAAACTTGGATTCTCAGGAGATGAGAGAGAGTATTACATCGGTGCTCAGATTCTCAGGGATTTGGGTGTTAAGACGATGAGGCTTTTGACTAATAATCCGGATAAAGTCTATCAATTGAATGAGTTTGGAATGGAGATTAAGGAGAGAGTTCCAATTCAGATTGATGCTACTAAATATGATTTGTTCTATCTTAAGACCAAGCAGGATAAGATGGGACATATACTTAATTACTAAGATACTAAAACTTCCCACATGTCATCCTGAGCGTAAGCGAAGGATCTTTATCCCGAATGAAATGAGGGATAACAAATAAAGAACAATATATTATAAAGGAGAACAATTATGAACAAATTTGAAGGAAACCTTATACCTAGTGAAGTAAAGATTGGTATCATCGTTGCAAGGTTCAACGATTTTATTACCTCTAAGTTGTTGGACGGTGCAATGGACGGATTAAAACGTCACGAAGTGCCTGAGGAGAACATTGATGTTGCTTATGTTCCGGGTGCGTTTGAGATTCCTCTTATTGCTAAGAAGATGGCTAAGTCAGGTAAGTACGATGCTGTTATCGCACTTGGTGCTGTTATCAGAGGTTCAACAACTCACTATGATTATGTATGTAACGAAGTAAGCAAGGGTATTGCAAGTGTTTCGCTTGACGCTGAGATTCCTGTTATGTTTGGTGTAATCACTACAGAGAATATTGAGCAGGCTATCGAGAGAGCCGGTTCTAAGGCTGGTAACAAAGGTTACGAGTGTGCTCTTGGAGCTATCGAGATGATTAATCTTATCAAGAACTTAGAGGCTTGAACTTGATTTTTATATGATGTATAATACCGTATTGTGTGAATATAGGGCATTATGCCCGGAATAGAGGTTTAGAATATGGCAAATGTTATTTCCGACGAAACCATTGATTATGTAGGAATCCTTGCTAAACTAGAACTTTCTGATGCTGAGAAAGAAGATGCTAAGAAGGACCTTGGAAGGATGTTAGATTACATAGATCAGCTTAATGAGCTTGACACTTCTGGCGTTGAGCCTATGTCGCATGTATTTCCTGTTGACAATGTCTTTAGAGAGGATGTTGTTACTAATGGTGACAATTCAGAAGCAGTGCTCAAGAATGCACCTGAGCGTAAGGACGATACCTACGTGGTGCCTATGACAGTAGAGTAGGAGGTTTAGCTTTGAGTCTAATGGATAAAACAGCCCTTGAGATTGGGGCTATGATTAAGAATAAAGAGATATCAGCGGTTGAAGCCGCTAAGGAATCCCTTAATGCTATTAAGGAGACTGAGAGCAAGGTTAATGCATTTGTTACTGTACTTGGTGATGATCAAGTCATAAAAGATGCTGAGGATGTTCAAGCTAAGATTGAGAGCGGAGAGATCAACAGCCCATTAGCGGGTGTTCCTGTTGCAATCAAGGATAATATGTGTACTGAAGGTGTTCTTACTACATGTAGTTCTAAGATTCTTTCTAATTTCAATCCGACATTTTCATCTGATGCAGTGCTTAGACTTAAGAATGCCGGAGCTATTATGGTTGGTAAGGCTAACATGGATGAATTCGCCATGGGTAGCACTACTGAGACTTCATACTACGGTGCAACCAAGAACCCTTGGGATTTAGAGAGAGTTCCAGGAGGTTCATCAGGCGGATCGTGTGCGGCTGTTGCTGCGAGCGAGGTCCCATACGCACTTGGTTCAGATACAGGTGGAAGTATCAGACAGCCGGCGTCATTTTGTGGTGTAACCGGTATTAAGCCTACCTACGGTACGGTTTCAAGATATGGGCTTATAGCATACGGTTCATCACTTGATCAGATTGGACCTATTGCTAAGGATATTTCTGATTGTGCTACTATATTGGAGACGATTTCAGGTCACGATATAAAGGACAGTACAAGTATATTAAGAGATGATTACAATTTTACTTCTGCTCTTGTAGATGATGTTAAGGGCTTTAAGATAGGTATTCCTAAAGCTTATTACGGAGAGGGACTTGACCCTGAGGTCAAAGAGCAGGTTATGAAGGTTGCTAAGACTCTTGAGGAGAAGGGTGCAATTATTGAAGAATTTGATCTCGACTTAGTTGATTACGCAATACCTGCTTATTATGTTATTGCGTGTGCAGAGGCAAGTTCTAACTTAGAGAGATTTGACGGTGTTAAGTACGGATATAGAACTGCTGAGTACGAGGGACTTCACAATATGTATAAGAAGACCAGATCTGAAGGATTTGGAGCTGAGGTTAAGAGACGTATTATGCTCGGTTCGTTCGTACTTTCATCTGGTTACTACGATGCATACTACCTAAAAGCGCTTAGAACCAAGGCACTCATTAAGAAAGCATTTGACGAAGCATTTGCTCAATATGACATGATCCTTGCTCCTGCTGCACCTACGGTAGCACCTAAGCTTGGTGATTCGTTAAGTGATCCGATTAAGATGTATCTTGGAGATATATATACGATTTCCGTTAACTTGTGCGGTTTGCCGGGAGTGTCGATTCCTGCAGGTCTTACTTCTTCAGGACTCCCTGTTGGAGCACAGCTTATCGGTAATGTATTTGAAGAGAAGAAACTTATTCAGGCAGCATATAGTTATGAGCGCACATTAGATTGGTCGCTCCCAAGCATTTAGGAAGGAGGGTTTTAGATGTCTAAGGAATACGAAACAGTCATAGGTCTTGAGGTTCACGTTGAGCTTGCAACTAAGACCAAGATATTCTGCGGATGCTCGACTGCATTTGGCGGAGCACCTAATACCCATACCTGTCCTGTATGTACTGGTATGCCGGGTTCACTTCCTGTGTTAAACAAGCAGGTTGTAGAATATGCTATTGGTGTCGGTCTTGCTACTAACTGCTCGATTACACAGTACTGTAAGTTTGACAGAAAGAATTATTTTTATCCTGACAATCCACAGAACTACCAGATATCTCAGCTTTATCTTCCTATATGCAGAAACGGTCATGTAGATATTGAGGTTGATGGAGTCAAGAAATCTGTTGGAATCCATGAGATTCATATGGAGGAGGACGCAGGTAAGCTTGTCCATGATGAGTGGGAGAATACCTCGCTTGTCGATTTCAACCGTTCGGGTGTGCCTCTTATCGAGATAGTGTCTGAGCCTGATATGAGAAGTGCTGATGAGGTTATTGCATACTTAGAGAAGTTAAGACTTATCATCCAGTATCTTGGCGCTTCTGATTGTAAGCTGAATGAAGGCTCAATGCGTGCGGATGTCAACTTGTCAATCAGGGAGGTTGGCGCAAGTGAATTCGGAACTCGTACAGAGATGAAGAATCTTAACTCATTTAAGGCTATTGCAAGAGCTATCGAGGCTGAGAAAGTAAGACAGATTGATATTATTGAATCCGGTAAAGAAGTCGTTCAGGAGACACGTCGTTGGAATGACGATAAAGAGTATTCTTACGCTATGCGTTCTAAGGAAGATGCTCAGGATTACAGATATTTTCCGGAGCCTGATCTGGTGCCTATCTCAATTTCTGATGAGTGGATTGCCAAGATTAAGGATGCTCAGCCTGAGTTTAGAGATGAGAAGAAGGTTAGATATAAAGAAGAGTATGACCTTCCTGATTACGATATTGATATTATAACCAATTCTAAGCATTTGGCTGATATATTTGAGGAGACAATAAGCATTACCAATAAGCCTAAAGAAGTGTCTAACTGGCTTATGGGAGATACTATGAAGCTTCTTAAATCGGAGGAGAAGAGTGTTGAGGATATAAGCTTTTCGCCTAAGAATCTTGCAAGGCTCATCGATATTATAGATGAGGGCAAGATTAACCGTACCATGGCTAAAGAAGTGTTTGAACAGATATTTAAAGAGGATGTCGATCCTGATAAGTATATTGAAGAGCACGACATGGGGATGGTTAGCGATGATGGGGCATTAAAGTCTACAATCGAGGAGATAGTAGCTAACAATCCTCAGTCTGTTGCCGATTACAAGGGCGGTAAGACTAAGGCTATGGGATTCTTAGTCGGACAGACAATGAAGGCAATGAAGGGTAAGGCAGATCCTGCCTCAGTTAATAAGATTCTTAAAGAGATTCTTGATAGTTTATAATTGATTATCTTTAGCGGCGCGATATGCGCTGCTATTTTTAATAAAAGGCAGGTACATATTAGTACCTGCCGTATTAAGTCGTTATAGTTTATTAATGGTTCCGCAGAAAGAGCACTTCTTGATTGAACCTCTGATGCCGGACATTTGAGCACCGCAACCTCTGCAACCGCAGACTACAGTACCTTTCTCGATGAAGGTATCCTTGATAACATCGAAGGTACCCTTAAGCGTTCTTGCTACTTCTTCAACACCGTCAAATGCAAACATCTTGCTGTTCTCATAGCCGTCATATCCTGAATATTCGGGATCTCTAAGCAGATTCTTGGCTTGATAAATCAATTCCTTAGAGGCTTTCTTGCCATCATTGTTAAATGTCAGTGTTACCTGGTGACTGGCAAAATATATGTCTACCGACGGAATCGTGGCATTGCTCTTAGACACTACAACTTGAGGGACACCCTTATATATCTTAATATTCTCTACGATGTCCTGATATATCAGAATCTCTTTCTTAAATAATCCCTTCTCCACAAGAAGAACGACACGTCTGTTGGTGAAGTAGAAATCACAGACACCTCTGCCCCATAATGAAGAGACAAATGAAGCATGCCCGTAACAAAACAGAGTTACTTCGTCTTGTGCTAATTGAAGCATAATCATATATATAACCCTCCAAATGTATATACTGTGTCAAATGAAATAAGGGAGGCATAACCTCCCTTTAAGTATCGTGATTGTATGATTATTGCTTTTCATCGGCAAGTTGATCTTCGTATTTCTTGAATGCCGGATGCAAAATCTCAGGAAGGCCCACAAACTCACATCCATAAATGAAGCCTTCATCGGTCTTCTGAATGCGGACAATCTTAACAACGGTATAAACTAGGTTGTCACTGGCGCCTAAGATAATCTTGGCGTTGAAATAGAAGTTCAATGGGAGAATACTCTTGCTTGTAAAGCCGATTCCTCTTGTTGAAACATCAAATACTTCTATGTCAGCTTCCTCAATGTTAGCCTTGACATTGTCCTGGCAGAAAAGGTCTGAAATAGTTAAATCAAGCTTGATAGGCAGTCTCTTGGCACGCCTTTTATCCATTGGATTTGACATAATAATCCCTCCTAAGTTTATGAAACTATTATCATTATATCAAAAAAAACTGTTGATTTCTACAAGAAAATGAATGATAATTATATAAAAATACGGAGAATGACTTGAAATGAAGAATTTATCTATCAGAATAATCTTAATAATGTCTATTCTAACACTCGTTTCATTTACATTTACAGGGTGCGACGAGCTTAATGATCCGGGTGTTCACTATATTTCAGCTAAGTCAGATGTCAGTGAGCTTACTGATGCAACAATCGACATGATTGTTGATAATATTGTTAAAGATATGACTCTAAGTGAGAAGGTTGGTCAGATGTTTATTGTTGATTTTGCAACATTTGAACAATCCAAGAAGAGTGTCAAGAAATCAAGACTGTCCAAGAAGTTCATAAAGAATATGAGACTCTATCCGGTCGGAGGAGTAATTTACTATTCGTGGGATGTCAAGTCGAAGAGCCAGGTGAGCGAGCTTAACAAGTGTTTGCAGGAGCAGAGTAAGTATCCTTTATTCATTGCGGTCGACGAGGAAGGCGGAAGAGTGAGCAGGGTTGGAGCCAACAAGAAGCTTGGTGTTAAGCATTTGCCTGCTATGAGTGTTGTTGGAGTCAGTGGGGATGCAGCCAAATGTAAAGATATGTATCTCAATCTCGGAATCTCTCTTAAGAAGCTTGGTTTTAATGTTGATTTTGCCCCTGTTGCCGATCTTAGCGAGGCGGATGACTCTGAGATAGGGGACAGATCTTTTGGTACAGATGAGACTATGGTTAGTGATATGGTATCATCAGCTGTTAAAGGACTTAACAGATCGGGTATGTGTTCGACTATTAAGCATTTTCCGGGAATGAGGTCGGCTTCGTCTGACACTCACATTGCTGCAGCTAATGTCAATACTGACATTTCAGAACTTAGAAAGCGCGATTTTAAGCCGTTTATATCAGGTATTAAAGCGAATGCTGATTTCTGCATGATTTCGCACGAGTCAGTCAATTCTATAACAGGAGATACGACACCGGCAACTATGTCCTCCCTTGTTATCAAGGAGATACTTAGAGAAGAACTCGGGTTTAATGGTATAGTTATTACGGATTCTATGAATATGATGCCTATTGTATCTAAGTATTCTTCTGAGGAGGCTGCTGTTAATGCGGTTAAGTCGGGAGTGGATATTGTCTTGATGCCTGAAGATATAGAGGCATCATTTGACGGAATAATTGACGCGGTAAGAGACAAGGATATCAGCGAGTCGAGAATTGATTCTTCGGTTAAGAGGATTATCAAATGTAAACTTCTTAAAGGTATCATTTCCCTTGATTCTGATATCGTGCTTGATGCGGGCGCAGATTCCTACCATGATATAGGACAGATGGAGAATAATTAAAAAATAGTTTCTATCGGTTGTCAGTTGTGCTATAATGATTAGGCTTTTAATTAGCATTTTATAAATATAAAGGAGTGTATTATGAGTAACGACAGATATGTAAGCCCACTTTGTGAGCGCTATGCAAGTAGCGAGATGCAGTATATTTTCTCGCCTGACATGAAGTTTAAGACTTGGAGACGCTTATGGATTGCTCTAGCTGAGACAGAGAAAGAGCTTAACTTAACAGATGAGAACGGCAATCCGCGTATTACTGACGCACAGATTGATGAGTTGAAGAGTCACATTGACGACATCAATTATGATGTTGCCAAGGCTAGAGAGAAGGAAGTTAGACATGATGTTATGAGCCATGTTTATGCTTATGGTCAGCAGTGTCCTAACGCGGCAGGTATCATTCACCTTGGAGCTACGAGCTGCTATGTTGGTGATAACACCGATGTTATTATTATGACAGAGGCTATGAAGCTTGTAAGGAATAAGCTTATTAATGTTATCAACGCTCTTAGTGAGTTTGCAATCAAGTATAAAGATCTTCCTACCTTGGCGTTTACTCATTTTCAGCCGGCACAGCCTACTACAGTCGGTAAGAGAGCGACGCTTTGGATTGAGGAGTTGTTGCTTGATCTTTCCGATCTTGATTATATGATCAGCCAGCAGAAGCTTCTTGGATCTAAGGGTACAACAGGTACTCAGGCTAGTTTCTTAGAGCTTTTCAATGGCGACCATGAGACTGTTGCCAAGATAGATGGCAAGATTGCTGAGAAGATGGGATTTAAGGAGTGCTATCCTGTATCAGGTCAGACATATTCAAGAAAGGTCGATACAAGAGTACTTAATGTCCTTTCGGGAATTGCACAGAGTGCTCATAAGTTCTCGAATGATATCAGACTTTTGCAGCATCTTAAAGAGGTTGAGGAGCCATTTGAGAAGAATCAGATTGGTTCATCTGCTATGGCGTACAAGCGTAACCCTATGCGTTCTGAGCGTATTGCTTCACTTGCTAACTATGTTATTGTTGATTCGCTTAATCCTGCAATCACGGCTGCTACACAGTGGTTTGAGAGAACGTTGGATGACTCGGCTAACAAGAGAATTTCGGTTCCTGAGGCTTTCTTGGCAATTGATGGAATTCTTGACTTATACCTTAATGTTGCATCAGGTCTTGTTGTTTATGACAAGGTTATCTATAAGCATTTTATGACAGAGATTCCATTCATGGCTACAGAGAATATCATGATGGATGCTGTTAAGGCAGGCGGCAACAGACAGGAACTCCATGAGAAGATCAGACAGTACTCTATGGAGGCAGGTTTAGAGGTTAAGCAGAAGGGTAATGATAACAACTTAGTTGACTTGATTGCCAACGACCCTATGTTTAACATGACCAAGGAAGAGATTGTCGCTAAGCTTGAGCCAATCAACTATGTAGGTAGAGCACCTAAACAGACAGAAGAGTTCATAAACGGAGTTGTTAAGCCTATATTGGATGCTAACAAGGACATCCTTGGTATTACAGCTACAATCAATGTATAAGATTTACGCCGGAGTGATTTCACTCCGGCTTTTAATAACCTGTTCATAAAGGACACGCTAAGGGGCTTTGTTAGCCTCTTTTTTTGTGCGTAAGAATTTGGTAAGAATTATTAATAATTCTGTAAAGATGTATCAGAAATGAGGTGATATAGTAGTATCATAAGAATTGTAAAGGAGAAGATTAGCTATGGATACAATACTAAAAACAGAAAAACTATGTAAGTCTTTTTCAAATGCAGGACTTCAGCAACATGTAATAAAGAATATGGATTTAGAAATATACGAAGGTGACTTTACGGTAATCATGGGTTCATCGGGATCAGGTAAGAGTACTTTACTGTACGCGTTGTCGGGAATGGATAAACCTACTCTTGGTAAGGTGTATTTTGGAAAAGAAGAGATATCAGGACTTAACAACGATCAGCTTGCGGTGTTTAGAAGAAAGAATTGTGGCTTCGTTTTCCAAAGCATTTATCTCTTGGATAATATGAATGTATTCGACAATATAATGACTGGAGCGCTTGTGGTACAGAAGAATTCACCTGAGCTAATAGATCGCGTTAAGACGCTTCTTAAGAAAGTCGGAATAGAGGAGGATATGTGGAAGAAATACCCTAATCAGTTGTCAGGTGGTGAATGTCAGAGAGTAGGTATTGTGAGAGCTGTTATTAACAATCCGAAGATTCTTTTTGCGGATGAGCCGACCGGAGCGCTCAACTCTTCATCAGGTCAGGATGTTCTTGATGTATTTACAGACCTTCATAAACGCGGACAGAGTATAGTTATGGTAACACATGATATTAAGACTGCTCTTAGAGGTTCAAGAGTAATATACCTAAGAGACGGGGATGTCGTAGGAGAGCACAGAATGCAAGATTATGAGACGGATGATTTGACCAAGAGAAGAGAGTCGTTACAGGATTTCTTAAATGAGATGGGATGGTAGACTATGAATAAGATTTTAAGATTATCATTTGCAAATATAAAAAAGCACAAGAGAGAATCCATTCTTTTTATGATTCTTATTACGCTTGGAATAGTACTTCTTTCAGCATCTGTATCTGCTGTTTTAGGAATCAAAAAGATAACGCCTAAAATGGTTAAAGAAAGCGGATGCTTTAATAACCTGGTGCGTTTTGATCAGAAGTACTATTCGGAGAAATATTTGGAATTCCTTAAAGACAATAAGGATGTTGAAAGATTCGATCACACAAGTGTTGTAACTGATATTATTAAGGTTAAGAATTATCAAGGCTTGGGTGAAGACATGCTCGTAGATATCAGTTTTGTTCCCGAAAGCGGAGAGCGAAGCATGGAGAGTTTTAAAACTGATGTGGATTTTAATTCAGTTGAGCATCCTATTGTGCTCTCCAAGACGAACAAAGACAGTTTAGAAGTTAAAAAAGGTGATGAATTAACAATCGCTTGGGATAATAAGGAATTCACTTTTACTATTATAGGCTTTTATGAAACAGGGCTTTGGGATCTTGGAACTAAGATGGTAGTAAGTGAAGATGATTTTAGATTCCTTGAAAACTGCATGGAACGATATGAAACAGTTGGTATTACAACGGCTGACGGAGTTGACAATAAAGCGTTATTGAAAGAATTTAAGGACTACTGTGAGGAAGCGTCAATAAATGATATTTCAGGCGGAGTAAGCGATCTTGCCTATGAAGACATTGTTTCGGCAAATGATATAAACATGTCGTTACTTAGCATCATAATTATGATGATGTCAGCGGTAATAGTCATTGCGATTATGGTTATGATTCGGTTTAGGATAGTCAGCGATATCAAAGAACAGATTGTATCAATCGGCGTGCTTGAGGCTATGGGATACACATCGGGACAGATTGCTGCCGCTTACATTTTCGAATATGTATTAATCGCGGTGTTCAGCACTTTGATAGGAATTGCTCCTGCTTTTTTGGCTGCAAAAGGACTGTTAAAAAACGCAGCATCTTCAATATATTATTCGGGTGAGGTAGATGTTCCTGTTGTTCCAATCGCGATATGTACACTTTCGTTTGTTGTTTTTGTTGGTGTAGTGGCGCTCTCAAGGGCGATGTCTGTCAGAAAATATCCACCTGTTATGGCGTTTAGAAAGGGTATCGATACCCATAATTTTAAGAAGACTATCTTGCCGCTTGAGAATACCAGGAGCAATGTACATATTCGCCTTGCTCTTAAAGATTTGTTCCAAAATGCTAAGAATCACATAGGTTTATCGGTGTGTATTATGGCGTGTACAGTTTTGGTATTGCTTGGATTCTTGATAGGCAGCTTTTTGGGGAAACCGGATAATATACTAAACGCAGTGTGCGGACACGAGCTTTGTGATATAAGGATTGAGGCGACCGGTAATGTTGAACCTGAAGCATTTGCCAAAGAACTTAGTGAAATGTCTGAGGTTAAAAAAGTTTTGACACCGGCTGATGGTTTGGGAGTTAAGGTAAATGATGGGGACGATTCGAGAGGGCTTGAAGTTTATGATGACTATTCTAAAACCTCAACTATCATTGTGACTGAAGGAAGATTACCGGAGCATGAAAATGAGATAGCAGTAGCCGTTCAGGCGATGAAAACAATAGGCGTTAAACTTGGTGATACAATTACTGTTGAACATGCCAAAGTTAAAAAGAAATACGTTATTACCGGAATAGTTAACTCTGCTGTTGATTCGAATACAGTTTATCTTACAACTGATGGATTTAAACTTATGAGTCCGGCATATAAACCGTCAACATTTGATATCTATCTAAACGATGATGTTGATAAGAAAGAATTTGCGGATCTTTTAAGAAATCGTTACGGTAAGGAAATAGCGGAGTATAAGGACGACAAAATTGATGGAGATTCCTTAGAAGAACAGATAAAGAGCACTGCCAATAAAAAGATGGCAGAGGCTATGCTTGAAAATGGAGTCAGTTATATGGAATACTCTGTTCGCGTGGGAGATAAGGTTATTACCGGCAGCACCTCGTTAATGAAGATAAAAACTTTGACATTTGTCAGAGAGGAAAATGAAGAGATTGCGCATATGTTTTGCGTTTCGATTACAGGAATTGCAGTGATTCTTATGGCGGTATCTGCGATTGTGGTGATTCTTATTCTTTCGATTCTGATGGCATCAACTATCAGAAAACAATATAGAGAACTCGGAATTATGAAGGGATTGGGATATACGTCTAGGGAACTTAAGTTTCAGATGGCATTTCGTATTATTCCGGTTGCACTTATGGGTGTTATATTAGGAACAATATTAGCGATGCTCTTGATGAAGGTTGTAGACGCATATGTTGCTAAGATAGCAGTTTCAGTGTTTTCTGTTGTGTTTATGGATTTAGCAATTCTTTTCTACTGCTTTATCTGTGCATATATATGTGCTAAAAGAATCAAGAAGATATCAGTTTATGAATTGATTTCGGAATAATAGTCAGTGAGGTGAAAAAATGTCAAAGAAGATAATGAAATTGTATGTTGGAGTTATCGTAGCATTTCTATTGGTAGTCTCAACTACTCCTGCAAATGCAGACAATATAGAAAATGACAGCGTATTAAATATCGCTTCTGTCAGCAAAATGTATGTGACAACAGCTGCAATGCAATTGGTCGATAAGGGATTGGTGAATCTTGATGCTCCTGTTACGGATTATATTCCTGATTTTAAGATGGCAGATGAACGTTATAAGGACATTACGGTAAGGATGCTTATGAACCATACTTCTGGTTTGATGGGATCAATCTATGAAGGCGCTTTACTCTTTGATGAAAAGAGTAGTGAGTATCATGATAGTTTTTTAAATAAGCTTTCAAAAGAGAGTTTAAAGAGTGATCCGGGTTCGTTTAACTGTTATTGCAATGACGGTTTTACTTTGCTTGAGATTTTGGTTGAGAGAGTAAGCAAGATGAGCTTTACGGATTATCTTAAAGAGTATATCACTAAACCGCTTTCTATGAATCACACAGGAACTCTTTTTGATACCGATTTTGATAAGCAGATTCCGGTGTATATAAATGGTAATGTCAGGCTCGCTAATCAGGTTCCACAGCTTATCGGAGCAGGTGGTATAATGTCAAATGCCAAAGATGTTTCGGAGTTTGGTTCTGCATTTTTTACCGGAAATAATATCCTTCTTTCTGAAAAGTCAAAGAATGAAATGGCCAAGAATAACAAAGAGGGTATATTCGGTGAGGCATTTGGTCTTGGCTGGGATACTGTTGAGAAGGATGATTATAAAAAGTCAGGAGTTACTGTTCTCTCAAAAGGCGGAGACACTTCACAACATGCCAACCTTTTAGTTGCGCCTGACCAGAAGATTAGTGTTGCGGTTCTTTCTTCCGGTGGCTCAAGCACTAATTGTGAAGAGGTTTGTTTAGATCTTTTGGATGTTGCACTTAAGGAGCAGGGAATAAATATTGAACATCCGGAAGAAAAGCCTGAGCTTGTTGATGTTATACCGGATGATTATCTTAAATACGAGGGGCTATATGCCAATACAGAAAAGGTTTTAAAGATAACATTTCCTGATAAATGTTATATGCAGATAGTTTCGGTCACATCAGACAACGAGTTTGAAGAAAAGTATATGTACACCGAGGACGGTAATTTTGTATCAGTCAACGGAGATGTTAAGGCGGGGAACGCAATTCCTGTAAAGCCTTACGAAGTGATATCATTTGAAGAAAAAGAGGGACAGGTATATGTAACTATGCCTAAAGCCGGTTGTCAGCTTTATAAGGTGCCTGATAAGAAGGTGGATGATAAGGTACAAAAATCGTGGGAAGAGCGTAACGGTGTTTCGTACTATCTCGTTAACGCAAAACCTTCTGACGAGAGTTATCTTGAAAATACTCGCATTAAACTCTGCACAAGCAATCAGGCTAAAGGGTTTGTAAACGGTTATTCTATAGAGGATTCGAATAATCTTAAGTATGATTTTATTATGCCGGGCACGGCTTCAAGAGATATCAGTAACGCTTGCATAGAAAATGTTAACGGCAAGGAGTATATGTGCTTGGATGACCTTGGATTCAGAATGATTTCTGAAAAAGATATTCCTACATTTGACGACAGCGTTAGTAAGGTAGAACTAAAGACAGGTGAGGCAAGCTGGTATAAGATAGAAGGTGCCAAAGATGAGACTGTTCATCTTGAAGTGCCTGATAATGCTTCTGTTTACGTATACGACAAATACATGAATGTCAAGTATTCCAGTTATATGATTAAATATGGGTATAGCGTTCCGTTGCCTGAATATGGTATGATAGTATTTGTAGGAGAAAATGGTTCGACAGTTAATATCGGTCGCTAGCTTATCAGGAGGAAGTCTTTCAATGATATACCAATGTCTGATTGTGGATGACGATCTCACAATCGCCGAGAATACAGCGGAATACTTTAATATATTTGATATATCTACGGCTTATGTCACAAGTTATGACGAGGCGATATCATTTCTTCAGAATAATGAGACTTCGCTCGTACTTTTAGATATCAATTTAGGTGACAGAACCGGATTTGAACTCTGCAAGAAGATACGCTTAGAGTTTGATATGCCGATTCTGTTCATCAGTGCAAGGAAGAGTGACGACGATATTCTTACGGCGCTTAATATTGGCGGAGACGATTATATCAGCAAACCGTTTTCTATGAGTATCCTCCTTGCCAAAGTTAAGGCAGTTCTTAATCGATACGAGAAAGCTTTAGACGTGGCTAAGGTGGCGGCTGAATCGGTAGGACAATCGGAGGGCGTTGATACCTCCGGTGACAGAATTACTATCACCGATAACATTTTCCTTGACACATCTACACATAAGTTGATTAAGGACGGGGAAGAGACGGAATTAAAAGTCAGAGAATATAACATGCTTCTTTATATTCTTAATAACAGAGGAAGAGTCGTCACGAAGGATGAGCTTCTTAAAGAAGCCTGGGAAGATGAATTTATCGGAGAAGGAACCTTGCCGGTTCATGCAAGACGCATCAGAAAGAAGTTAGAGGAAGATCCGGATAATCCAAAGATACTTAAGACTATCTGGGGCGTGGGGTATATGATTGAATGATGAAAGGTTTTAAAGCATTTCTTATATATTTATCATTGGTGATTGTTTTGGCGTTCTCGCTACTGTTTATGGTAGCGGGATCGTCTCGTTATACGGAAGTTGACAGCATAAAGCTTAATGGAATGGTTCAGACTGTTAAAGAGAATTGGCACAATCTTGATGCTTTAAGAGAAATGAAATTGGATGTTGATATGCTTGTTTTCGATAAGGAGGATGAGAAGCTTTATGAGACATCTAACATAGTCTTTGACGGCATAGATGTGCCGCTTGACGCTGTGAAAGAGAGTTATATTACAATGCCTGTTAACGACAAAGACAAGTTTCTTGGAACGGTGGTATTTGCTAACTCTTCTAAGGTTTCGTATCAGAAGACGGTTACTAAGCTGTTTTTAATCACATTAGCTATAGCAGGTGTACTGTTGATTTCATATGTTGTATTTATATATTACATTAACAGAAGTATTATCAAGCCTTTCAATCGAATGAAAGAATTCGCTACGCTTGTTGCTCAGGGCAGACTTGATGAGCCTCTTATTATGGATAAGAACAATGTCTTCGGAGTTTTTACTGAAAGTTTTGACATAATGAGAGAAGAGTTAAAGGCATCAAAGCAAAGGGAGATTGCTTTGAAAATGAAAGAGAAGGAATTGATTGCATCTTTAAGTCATGACCTTAAGACTCCTGTTACAGGGATTGGGGCTATATGTGGTGTTCTTTCGGTTAAGGTACAGGATGAGTATTTAAAAGCTAAGATTGACAATATTGAGCAGAAGACTCATGAAATTAATACGCTCTTAAATGATCTTCTGGCTTCAGCGTTAGATGACTTGGGTGAGATGAATGTAAGCATTTCTGAAGAGGAATCGTCAATTCTTAACACGATTGTTAAAGAGCATGATGTCTATGGCAAGGTTGTGGCTGGCGAAGCTCCGGAGTGCATTTTAAATATCGACAAGAATCGCATGTCTCAGGTTATCGGTAACATTATAAACAACTCTTACAAATATGCTGATACCAAGATAGATATAACATACGGATTTAATGGTAAGTATTTGGAAATGAGGATTAAAGATTACGGAGATGGAGTTGATCCTGAGGATGTCGACTTCCTTGCCAATAAATTCTATCGCGGTAAGAAGAATACTGCCGGTAAAGAGGGAAGCGGATTAGGATTATACATTTCCACGGAATTGATGAAGAAGATGCAAGGTCAGCTCATATGTATAAGCAATAATGACGGCTTTGAAGTGATGCTTTTGATTCCGTTGGCATAGAGTACTGTTGGCATTTTATAATTGGATATCACTCCGGCATTTTACTTTTTTCTTGATTTATAAGCGTATATATGATATTCTGTTATTTGTGTTGTTTGTAGAATTAGCAACACTGTTTCATTTTATTGTTTTATGTCTGTTTAAGACGCAATTTAGGAGGCTTTTATAAATGGTTAAAGCAATCGTGGGCGCTAACTGGGGCGACGAGGGTAAAGGTAAGATTACGGATATGATGGCCGAGGATTCGGATATCATCGTACGTTTTCAAGGTGGAGCAAATGCAGGACATACGATAGTTAACAACTATGGTAAGTTTGCACTTCACTCACTTCCATCAGGAGTTTTTTATAACCACACAACAAGCATTATCGGTAATGGTGTGGCACTTAACATTCCTGTGTTATTTAACGAGATCAAGTCAATTGTGGACAAGGGAGTACCTGAGCCTAAGATTCTTGTATCAGATCGTTGTCAGATAGTTATGCCTTATCATATAGCATTTGATGAATATGAAGAGGAGAGACTTGGCAAGGCTTCGTTTGGTTCAACCAAGTCAGGTATTGCACCTTTCTATTCAGATAAATACGCTAAGATCGGTTTTCAGGTAAGTGAGCTTTTCGATGATGATACTTTACTTCCTAAAGTTAAGAAGATTTGCGAGCTTAAGAACGTTCAACTTAAGTATTTGTACAATAAGCCTGAATTAAATGAAGAAGAGTTGATGAACACACTTCATGAGTACAGAGACATGGTTAAGCCATATGTATGTGATGTGTCATTATTCCTTGATAAAGCAATCAAAGAAGGTAAGACCATTCTTCTTGAGGGACAGTTAGGTTCAATGAAAGATCCTGATCACGGAATCTATCCTATGGTTACTTCATCTTCTACATTGGCAGCGTACGGAGCTATCGGAGCCGGTATTCCTCCATACGAGATTAAGCAGATTGTAACAGTATGTAAGGCATACTCATCAGCAGTTGGTGCCGGTGCATTTGTAAGTGAGATATTAGAAGAGGATGTAGCTGACGAGTTGAGACGCCGCGGTGGAGACGGCGGAGAGTATGGTGCGACCACAGGTCGTCCAAGACGTATGGGATGGTTTGACTGTGTTGCTTCTAAGTATGGATGCAGACTTCAGGGTACAACTGATGTTGCTTTTACTGTGCTTGATGTACTTGGATACTTAGATGAGATCCCTGTTTGTGTAGGTTATGAGTACGAAGGTGAAGTGTTAACTGATTTCCCTGTTACTTGGAAGTTAGACAAATGTAAGCCGGTTCTTAAGAACCTTCCTGGTTGGAAGCAGGATATCAGAGGTATTAAGACCTATGAGGAGCTTCCTAAGGAGTGTAGGGATTACATTGAGTTTATTGAAGGTGAGATTGGATATCCTATTACAATGGTTTCTAATGGACCGGGTAGGGAGGATATCATATATAGAGAGTCTGCTTTAAGTAAGTAAATAAGCTTTAAGTAGGTAAATAAGAATATACGTAATGAGATATTATAATCACGACGAGTGTTTGCTGCTCATGGACCGTGGGTCTAAATTGCAGCAAACACCCGTCGTGATTTTTTATTTACTGGGGGATATATTTATTTACCTACTTAAGAGCACAGGGGTGGCAAGCCACCCGGGGGAGTTGAATGTGTTCTAAAACTGTAGTAGTTTTTGGGGTTTAAGTGTATGTGTTATAAAATATTTAAGAGCACAGGGATGGCAAGCCACCAGGGTGGTGAGTTTTATGGCCAGAGGTATGGTTATAGATAATTTGATTTATGACTTTTAAGTGCGTATTGTAAGGAGATTTTCAATTTTTAAACTGCGTATTGCAAGGTTTTTTGATGATATTTCACTGCGTATTGCAGGAGTGCCCAGAAAATAAGGGTGTGTGAGGATATATTTTTGAGATTATAGTAGGCAGATGGCGGATGTAATCGTATATATAAACGACTTAGATCTTTTTCGTTGTGGTTGTTAGTAAATGCTAATGTTAGTAGGCGTAAAAGCGCCCGGATGGCGCTTTTAGCGACTGACGAGGCATGGATGCCGAGCAGGAGCGGCGCCGATGGCATTGTTAAATGTCTGCATTTGCTTACAACCACAGAAAAAAATCTCGGAGTGATATATACGGCTGCATCCGACATCGTCATTTTTATACATATGATATTAGTGCATTAGCGAGGCGTTCGTTGTCTTTATGCGAAAGCATAGCAACCCTTATATAGTTGTCTCCAAGATACGGGAATGAGCTTAAGTCGCGGATCATAAGGTTCTGCTTTATAAGGTGAACGAAAACATCTGTTGAGGTTTTGTCAGTATTGGTTAGTTCGATTAGATAAAAATTAGCTTGTGAAGGGTAGAAGATGAACTTGCCGGTCGCTTCGAGTGTAGACTTAAAGTACTCCATTTCCTTAGCGGTGTAGTCTCTGACATTTGCCTGGTATTCGGTGTCGGAAAACATAATGATACCTGCTTTCTCGGCAACAGAGTTAATTGACCAAGGGTCCTTGCTGTTTAGGATTGAAGATTTAAGGTTATCACTTGAAGTGATAGCATAGCCGAGACGAAGGCCGGGAGCTGCGTAGAATTTAGAAACACCGCGTAATACTACCAGATTGTCGTATTCTGCGGTTAAAGGAATTGCTTCATATCGCTCGCTGTCAACGCCAAATTCAATATAAGTCTCATCAATCATTACGGTTATATTATGCTCTTTGGCAATGTTTAGGATTGATTTAAGCTCATTCGTTGAGAAAGCATTTCCTGTAGGATTGTTGGGATTACACATGATAATTAAGTCTGTCTCTGGTATGATGAAACTTCTTAAATCTTTCTCGTCTATTAGCCAATTGAGTTCTTTCTTAAGTGGGAGGTATCTGATATTGCCTCCGTTTAGGCCTACTTCGCGTTCATATTCTGAGTATGATGGCGCCAAAAGAATAGCATCTTTTGGCGATACCGCCTTGATGATGCCACTGATAAGCTCGGTTGAGCCATTGCCGACGATGATGTTGTCAATAGGTGCGTTTACATACTTGCTTATTGCGGTTCTAAGAGTTTGATAGTCACGTTCCGGATATCTGGTGATTACATCGATATTCGCGGTGAGTTCTTGTTTTAAACGGTCAGAGAGCCCGAGTGGGTTGACATTTGACGCAAAACTCTTGATCTTAGATGGGTCTAGGTTAAAGTGAGTTGCTAAAGCTTCCACATCACTTCCGTGAAATGTGTTTATTTCAGTGTTTGACATATTTCCTCCAAAAAAATTTATAAAAAAATGTATAATAACTGTAAAAAATGCTTACAATTTGGTATAATGAATTGTTACTATGGGTTAATTGTGTAAACTTATATTTGATTATAGTATTTTTTTAAATAATTGCAAGTAGGCGGTGTTATTTTGGACGATAAGATTAAAGCGTACGCTTCTCTTAAATTTCATATGGATCATCCTGAGATTAGCTTTGACAATGGCGATCTTAAGGGAGAGATACCTGAAGGGCAGACTTTTAGCGGGAGTTTCTCCATTACATCTGTCAACGATGTCCCTATAACAGGTAATGTAGAAGTGTATGATCATAGGATCGAGCTTTTAAATGGAGATTTTAAGACGACTTCATTTACCGTCTCATTTATGGTGCACGCAGAGGATATGAAGGCTGACAGTGTGATTTCAGGAGCCTTCCATGTTTTGACCAACGGCGGAGAGTATGATGTGCCATATAGCTATGATGTTGTTAACAGGAGCTTCTTTACGGCGGGCGGAGTGATTCACAACCTTAAGGAATTCGCGGATTTCGCGCAGATGAATTTTGATGAGGCTGTTAAGGAGTTTTATAATCCTGACTTTTTAGAGATATTGCTTAACGGTGACGAGAATATCGAGAACAGAAGGATATATTTAAGCCTTCTATCAAGTCCTGTTAAGGAGCAGGCTTTAGAGGAATTCCTTATAACCACAGGTGTCAAGGATAAGATTGAGCTTAAGACTTCAAGAAGCGACGCAGTCGTTAGATATGACAAGGAGGATTGCTCTAAGGATATAACTGTCACCAAGAGTAATTGGGGGTATATTGACGCTGAGATTTCTTGCGAGGATAAGGCAGTCTACTTGTCTAAGACCCGTCTTACCAGAGACGATTTTATCGGCAAGGAAGCCAAGATTCCGATAGTTGTATCTATAGATCAGCTTGCGGAAGACGAATATGACATACCACTTAAGATATCAAGTGTATATCAGGAATTAGAATTCAAGCTCCAGATAAGAAAGAAGTCAAGGTCTAGGAAGAAGCAACATGGTGAAGCTACTTTAATGTTCAGCAACTTAAGTCTTAAGAAGACTTATCAGGCACAGCTTATCGGAGATTATATCGATTACAGGGCAGGAAGATTGCCTTTGCAGCAATATACCAATCGCTCAATAGAGTGTGCGGATGAACTTATGAAGCTTGAGGAGAGTCACCACTGGTATCGTCTTGTAAGGCTTCATATGTACATCATGAAGAAGGATAGAGTCAGGGTAGCTCAAGAGATTGAGAATATCGAGAATTACGAAGAGATGATGCTCGATGATGATTTGAGTATTGCGTATTTTGCTTATCTTAAGGCTCTTAATTCTTCGTCTGATGAAGATATTGAGTATGCGATAGATATTAACAGCGAATGTATGGCCAGACATCCTGAAGAGTTCGCATATTTCTTTATGTTGAGTTACTTAGATCCTGAACTGATTGAGGACAGAGGTGCGGTATACGATGGACTTTCAGCACTTTATGACAGAGGATGTAACAGCCCGTTCTTATATTTTGAAGCATGTGATTTGATTAATGAATTTCCTCATATCATGCGTGATTTCAGTGATTTTTCTCTTCAGACAATCAACTGGGCATACAAGAGAGGAGACCTTACAAGAGATGTTATTGCAAGAGTTTTAGAACTTGCCAAGGAGCATAAGTCCTATAATATCAAGCTCCTTAAATTCCTTGTGAGAGTATATAAAGACACGCCTGATGATGACATTTTATATATTATCTGTACTATGCTTATAAAAGGCAATATTACAGATTCGATGAGCCATTACTACTACTCGCTTGGAATAGACAAGAGCTTTAAGCTTATCGGACTTATGGAATGCTACCTTAAAAGTATAGATGACAGCGATTATCCGGTGCTTCCTAAATCGGTTGTGCTTTATTTTAGCTACTCATCAGAGAGACTTGATGAAGATTTGTTGGCATATCTTTATTCAAATATCGTCGTTAACAGAATGGCGTACGGTGCGACATTTAACGAATATGAATCTCAGATTAAAGATTTTGTTATCAATGAAGTGATGAAGGGTAGAATCGGAGAGCATCTTTTAGTTCTCTATAAGGAGTATTTAAGCGACAGTCACATTATTGCAAATGTTGCTCCTAAGCTTCCGGATATCTTATTCATGAATCGTTTTACCTGCGACAATCCGGATATTGTTGAGGTTATTCTTGAGTACGACGAGTGTGATAAGGTTGAGAGAGCCAGGGTTAAAGACGGTTTGGCTTATCTTGACTGTGTGACAGAGAATGTAGGAATTACGCTTATAGACCTTAGAGGCAATCGTTACATTGGTTCTATTGATTATAAGTTAGAGCCTTTGTTTGACGATGAAGAGTATCTTCCGTACTGCTATCAGGCTGATCAGAATTCGTTTAAGTTGTTGCTTAGACTTGCTGATTTTGGATGGAACTCAGAAGAGATTGATTATGAGATTATAAAAGTATTTAAGGCGTTACTTTTGTTTGACGGTCTTAAGAGCGGTTACAGAAAGCGACTTAACGCTGCTATTTTGGAATACTTCTATCATCAGTATGAGGGAGATATCTTTGAAGGATATTTAAGAGAGCTTAACCTGGCTAATTTAGATTCGGATAATCAGGCACTTGCCATGGGTTACATGATAGAGAGGGAGCTTTATGATCAGGCATATGAGGCTGTGAAGGAACTTGGCTATCACAGACTTTCTGACGACAATATGAAGGACCTTCTTAGTTATGAGGTAGAGCTTGATGATGCTTCTGCGGATGACATTCTTATCGGAATGAGCTATGAGCTCTTTCACCGCGAGAAGTACACCGAGTCGATTCTTAAGTATATGATTCGCTACGCTAAGGGCGGTAACAGCGAGCTTATGGCAATCTATAAGGTTGCCAAGAATAATCACCTTGAATGCTCGGATCTTATAGAGCGCATTATAACCCAGGCGGTTATGGTTGATTGCTATGATGACGACATGATAGGAGTATTCCTTGACTATCTTAAGTGTGATTATGACAGATATGTCTATCAAGCATTTGTCAATGCTTTAGCATACAGAATCTTTATAAAGGGTGCGCCTGTTACCGATGATATTACGGCAATATTAAAGGATGGATTTATAAAGGGACACGTTAACCACGAGTTAGGTCAGGCAGCGCTTTTATACATTTACAGCAAGAATCTTGATAAAGCTAAGGAAGACGTTAACATAGTGATTGATATCATTGATTTCTTCGTCAAGAAAGATATGCTTATGCCGTTTATGTCTTCATTTGCAAATGTTACCGACATACCGGAAGAGTGCTATGTCAAGAGCTTTTTGACTTACATAGATGCGCCTATGAAGAATATCGATGTGCATATCAAGAAGAGAGACATAAGAAGGTCGGAGTCAAGGACCGAGCGCATGAGAGAGTACTTCATGGGGTATTATGTTAAGGACTTTGTGTTGTTTGACAACGAGGAGATTGACTATTATCTGACGGTTAATGACGATGACAAGACTGTTAGAGTTGAGCAGGCTGATTTACCGTTATTTAGGCCTGCGTCAGGTGATGAGACTTCTGCATTTTCAATGATTAACCGTATGGTTAAGGGATTGAAGGATGAAGAGGATATATTTGATAAGATGGAGTTATATATCAAGAATAAACACATTCTTGATGAGAATATGATTATATTATAATTACGTTTAGAGGCGAGGTTTGGCTATGAAGAAGCTTAACATTGGTGTTGACCTTCAGAGTGAATATACTGAATATGCGATATACGATTCAGACAAGAGAGACGCTTGTTGCTACTCTTTAGACGGTTCGGATATATGTATTAGGGTTCCCAACAGTATATTTGTGACGGCGGATGACAAGATATATGCAGGTTTAAAGGCGGCGGAGTGTAATGTCACCATGCCGGGTGACTACTACGACAATATAGTTGAGAAACTTGACGATACTTCGATCGTTATTGTTGACGGTAAAGAATACGATTATACTGAGCTGTTCTGTATTATGCTTAAGCTTCAGCTTGATGACGTGATTAAGGATGCTGACGCCGAGATTAACAAGCTTATTATCGCTTCGCCACTTGCGGATCAGACAATGTCAATTGCTCTTAACAAGCTTGCTAAGATGCTTCACATTGACAGAGATAAGGTTGAGATGGTAAGCTCTCAGATTGCCATGTTGTTTTATGTTTTTAGGCAGGATTCCGGTGTGTGGAAGGACGGAGTTGGTCTATTTCACTACGAGAGTGAGCATATAAGATACGAGCATGTTGCGGTGGATAGATACTTAAGACCTATGAGAATCAATATAAGCAATACGCTTTATCCTTTTGGAGGGACATCTGATGAAGGCGGACTTTATATGGCGAGACCTCCAATCAGTGAAGGTCAAGAGGACAAGCAGGATGCGACGTTTTTAAGAATCGCCGAGAACGCACTTAGGAAATACAACCAGCGTTTGTCCGGTATCTTTCTCATGGGAGACGGCTTTAAAACGGAATGGCTTAATCGCTCCGCAGATTACTTGTGTAAAGGCCGTAGGGTGTTTGTCGGACAGAATATATATGCCAAGGGTGCCTGCTATGCAGCTGAGAGCGGTTCTGCAGCGATGGGCAATAACATTTTCTTAGAATCGGATACGATGGTTCATTATGATATAGGCGTGAGAGTCAGATATAATGGCAAGGAGCAGATTGCTCCGATTGTTCTTGGAGAGCAGGAATGGTTCAATGCTTATGGAAGCGTTGATGTGATTCTTGATGATACCAAGAAGATAGAGATTGATCTGTATGACAATAATAAGGGTGAGTTGATTCAGGAGTTTATTGAGATTAAGGGACTTCCTAATCGCCCGCCTAAGACTACTAAGCTTTCCATTTCGGTTAGGTATATTAACGCGAAATGCGGGGAGATATGCATTAAGGATAAGGGCTTTGGAAGCATGTATCCTACAACCGGTAAGGTTTACAAGAAGGAATTTAAGTTAGAATCGTAGAGTTAACATTTGATTTGGAGGAATAAGGGCATGGGTAATGTCATTTATTGCGAGACTAAGGAGGCTAATACCCCTTACATATTCTTTAATACGAGAGTGCAGGTCTATTCTTATGAAGAGGTATGCTACTACATAATTAACAATCCTTCTTTGATATCTGTTGATGATTTTTCTATGGAGTTTGTTGATTGGGTAAGAGATAAGCTTAATATGCCTGAGCTGGCAGATAAGCTCGCTAGCGATTTAAGCGTTGAGATTAATGGTTTCGAGAGATTTCTTGATACATTTCTGATGGCATATAACTATCTTACCAAGGAGGATGTGAGGCTGTTCTTTGTAAGGTACAAGGATGTAAGCTCGCTCTCTGAGCCTTTGAGACTCAAGAAGCAGGCAGATGGATATCTCAACTTTGGCAAATACGTCAGGGCGATAAGGATATATGAGACAATTACAGGTCTTGATTATGTTGATGATGAGCTTATGGCAAATGTTTACCACAACATGGGCGTGGCTCTTTCTAAGAATCTTGACTTCATGCAGGCTCTTATTGCATTTGAAGAAGCATATAATATCAATAAGAGCGAGATTACGCTTAATTCTTATCTAACGATATTCTTTATGTTGGGACAGTTTGATGAGGCGAAGAAAGAGGCAGAGCGACTTGGTGCCGATGCCAATGCATACAATAAGCTTTTAGCCGAGTATCACGAGCATGAGAACGATTATCAGACTTCGGAAGAGGGAAGGCTTCTTATTGCTGCGAGAGCTGATAACAAGTATGGCAAGGAGAAAGAAGCCAGGGTTAAGGAGTTTAAGCTTATAGAGCAGTGGAAGGAAGATTATCGCAGGCAGACGACATAAGAGGTAATGATATGGCTTTGATAGATCGAATACGCAGGGGCTTTTTAAGGTCGCGTAAGAAAGTTGAACAGGATATTGAGTCAGATGTTTTAAAAGAGCTTGAGCACGACAGTGAGGAGGCATTTGTCAATCATCAGAACTTTGTGGTTAAGAAGATGAAGGCCAAAGAACTCACGATGGAGGAGGCTTCAAGGGAGCTTGTCGCAACTACAAGGCAGTTAGACAGGCGTAAGATTGAATATGAGCAGATCACAGCGTATTTGACGGACATTCAGCTCATAGATCAGATGACGGACGAAGAGAGGGAAGCCGCTTTAGAGGCGGCGCTTAAGGTTGCAGCTCTTAACAAAGACAGAGAGGATATTAAGAGCGAGCAGGAGAGGATGAACAACAGAGAGCGTAGGTTCTTTGAGCTTCATGAGGACGAGATTGAAGACGGAATCAAGCTTATCGAGGAGCAGGAGGAGTATCAGGCAGCGGTCAGAAATGATCTAAGGCTCTTAGAGGAAGAGAAGGTTAATCTTAAATACGAGGAGAAATACTACCTAGAGAAACTCATAAGGCTCAAGAATGCTGTGTTTGCGGTTATAACTCTTGCTTTGTTGTTAACTGCGTTTACTGCATTTATGTTTACTATTTATGAATTTGATATATTGCTTTTGATTCTGTTTTATATATTTGTAGTTGCTGTGTTTGGAACGCTCATTTTCCTAAAGTACAGGAATGTTAACTATGCGCTTTCGTACTGTAGGAAACAGCAGACCAAGGCGGTTAAGCTTATTAATAAGGTCAAGATTAAATGGGTCAACAACGCCTCGACACTTGATTATCTGTATTCTAAGTACAATGTTATGAGTTCTAGAGAGCTTATTGCACTCTGGGAGCAATATAATAAAGTCAAGGAGAACGAGGAGATGTATAAGCGTTCCTCTAAGGAACTAACGCATTACGGCAACCAGCTTATCAAGGTTTTGCAGAATGTTGGGGTACACGATGCTGACATATGGATCAATCAGCCTGAGGCTATTATCGATCCGAGGGAGATGGTTGAGGTTACGCACGGACTCAATGTCAGGAGGCAGAACCTAAGAGAAGAGATGGAAGTCGATGAAGATATGATTGATCTTGCTACTTCTAACATCAGAGATCGCTTGAAGAAGCATCCTGAAGAGATTGTCATAGCGAGGCAGATATTGGAGCCTTACAGGATAAGGTTAACATTTGACTGATAAACGTTGCGATTGATGGCTGATTGAGCTTTAAAGTCAATCAATATGCTTGATATTAAAGCGATTTCGGTATATAATAGTATTTTGGTATAACATATAGATTTTTGGAGGTTACATTATAATGGCTAAAGAGCTAAGCAAGAATTATAATCCACAGGAGATTGAGGGTAAATTATACGATAAATGGGTTAATAAGGGATATTTTCACGCGGAGGTAGATAGGAGCAAGAAGCCTTTTACTATTGTAATGCCACCACCTAATATTACAGGTCAGCTTCACATGGGACATGCGCTTGATAATACCATGCAGGATATCTTGATAAGATTTAAGCGTATGCAGGGTTACAATGCATTATGGCAGCCGGGTACGGACCATGCGAGTATCGCGACTGAGGTTAAGATTATCAACACTCTTAAGGAGCAGGGTATCAAGAAGGAAGACTTAGGAAGAGAAGGCTTCTTAAAGAGAGCTTGGGAGTGGAGAGACGAGTACGGCGGAAGAATTATCAATCAGCTCAAGAGACTTGGTTCTTCGGCTGATTGGGACAGAGAGCGTTTTACTATGGACGAGGGATGTTCTGACGCGGTTAAGGATGTATTTGTTAAGCTTTATGATAAGAAACTTATATATAAAGGCTCAAGACTTATCAACTGGTGTCCTGTATGTCAGACATCAATCAGTGACGCAGAGGTTGAGCACGTTGACATGAAGGGTAACTTCTGGCATACTAAGTATCCTATTCACGGTGAAGAGGGCAGATTTATTGAGATTGCCACAACAAGACCGGAGACAATGCTTGGAGATACAGCAGTTGCTGTTGCAGCTGATGATGAGAGATATATCGATCTTATCGGTAAGATGGTTGATCTTCCTCTTACCGACAGACAGATTCCTATAATTGCAGATGAGCATGCAGATAAGACTAAGGGAACAGGAGCAGTTAAGATTACACCTGCTCACGATCCTAACGATTATGAGGTTGGTAAGCGTCATAACTTAGAAGAGATCAATATGATGAATGACGACGGTACCATCGCAGCGATTGGTGGCAAGTATGCCGGAATGGATAGATACGAAGCCAGAGAAGCAATGGTTAAGGACCTTGATGAACTTGGTCTTTTGGTTGAGATAGAGGAGATTGAGCATAGCGTTGGTACTCATGACAGATGTAAGGCTGCCATTGAGCCACTTATCAAGCCACAGTGGTTTGTTGCTATGGAAGAGCTTGCTAAGCCTGCAATCAAGGCTGTTAAGGACGGAGAG
>CAMVPR010000027.1 GCA_947169385.1 uncultured Lachnospiraceae bacterium
AAGGACTTAAAAGAAGATTTTACTAACGCAGTTAATAATACAAAATAAGGAGAGATACTATGGCAGATGTAGATTATGCAACTTTAAAAAAGGGCGGTTTTATGCGCCAAAAACAAAAGAACAACTTTTCACTTCGTTTGGCAGTTGTAGGAGGCACATTAACTTCAGAGAATCTTAAAAAGATTGCAGAGGTAGCTGATAAGTTTGGTGACGGACATGTACATCTTACGTCAAGACAGGGCGTTGAGATTCCTTTTATCAAGCTTGAAAATATTGATGAAGTTAAGGATGCACTGGCTGAGGGTGGCTGTAAGCCGGGTGTATGTGGACCGAGAGTTAGAACGGTAACTGCTTGTCAGGGCAGTGAAATCTGTCCAAGCGGTAATATTGATACTTACAACATAGCCTTAAAGTTAAATGACAGATATTTTGGTAGAGAGCTTCCTCACAAGTTCAAGTTCGGCGTGACCGGATGTCAGAATAATTGTCTTAAGGCGGAGGAGAATGATGTCGGAATAAAGGGTGCTTTAGAGATGAAGTGGAAGTCTGAGGATTGTATCAACTGTGGTCTGTGCGCTAAGGTGTGCCGACTTGATGCAATAAAGATTGAAGACGGTAAGGTAGATGTCGATTACGACAAATGTAACTATTGTGGTCGATGTGTTAAATCGTGTCCTACCGATGCGTGGGATAGTGCTCCTGCCTACTGGGTATCGTTTGGCGGAACCTTTGGCAATAACATAAGCATGGGTCAGGAACTTGTTCCTCTTATTACTGATGAGGAGCAACTCTTTAGAGTTACAGACGCTGCTATTCAGTTCTTTGATGACAATGCTAAGGCGGGCGAGCGCTTTAAAGTAACTATAGACAGAGTTGGTGTAGATAAGCTTAAAAAAGTTCTTAACGAAGCTTATGAAGGATAAAGAAGATAAAGGAGATATAAGATGGCTGATTTTGAAATAACAGATAGAGTTGATATTACTGATGTTGTGTGTCCGGTAACATTTGTAAAAGCTAAGGTTGCTTTAGAAGAATTAGATGATGGAGATATTCTTGAAGTGAGGTTAAATGATGGAGAACCTTTACAGAATGTTCCAAGAAGTATCAAGGAAGAAGGACATAAGATTCTTAAACTTAATGATAATGAAGACGGTACCTATACATTGATTGTCAAAAAAGTTGAAGAAGATTAACTGTGGAGTTGATGATTAATGATATGTGTAAGTGTTAGCTATAAAAGAACCGGAGCTGAATTAAGACAGCGATTTTCATTTTCTAAAGATCAGGTTAAGGATTTCCTGAATTACTTGATAGACAAGAAGATAATATCAGGCGGAGTTATAGTTTCAACCTGTAATCGAAGTGAATTATATGTCACAGCTAGACAAGACAATTACGGGAAGATAGGATTCTTTTATGCTGATGAAGGAAAGAGTCTTAGAAGGATAGAGGAAGCATTTTCTGAGTTTAAAGACATATCTCGCAGCATGATTCGTAAGAATTGTCTTTTCTATCAAGGGATAGACGCTGTTCGCCATCTTTTTAAAGTGGTTTCCGGAATGGATTCCATGGTGCTTGGAGAAGATGAGATTCTTCATCAGGTAAAAGAAGCATATCAATTGTCTCAAGGCATAGGAGCAGTTGATGTTGAAATTAATCTTCTTTTTCAAGGTGCATTTAACTGTGCGAAACTTACCAAGAGTAAGACTCGTATAAAAGAGATGCCTACATCGGTTGGAACACTTACTGCTAACTATATCGAGGATTATCTTTCTAAGGGCCGAAAGGTTCTGGTTATAGGAGCTACAGGCCAGATTGGTTCTATTGTTGCCAAAGATTTGATTGACAAGAATATAAGTGTTATCGGTACAAGTAGAAGGCATAACAAGGGTAATGAGATTATAGAATCAGAGAAGATTACATGGATTGATTACCATAAAAGGTATGACTATATTAACGATGTATCTGTCATTGTCAGTGCGACTAAAAGCCCGCACTATACCATAACGCTGGATGAATATATTAAATCTAAGAATAGCCCTGATGATGTTTTGATTGTTGATTTATCTGTTCCATATGACATAGACAGAGATATAGAGGATTTAGAAAATGTCAGTTTACTTGGGATAGATCATATCAAGAACCTGGCTAAGAATAATAATGATATTAAGATAAGTGAAGCTGTTAAGGTTAACGAGATAATTAGTGAATGTGTGGAAGATGTTTTAAAGAAACTATATATCAGGAATTTTAAATCATTGATTGGATCTAATGAGGATTGGTTTGAAAAGATGATTATTTATCTCAAAGAAACCCTTGACAGCAGTACGTTTCTTAGAGTATTAGAGAAGGTTTATGTAGAAGAAAACGGAGGATGATTAACATTGGCTTGTTTTCCGCTTATGGTTGAAGTAGAAGGTAAGACTGTCCTGGTAATAGGCGGTGGAAGAATAGCGCTTCACAAGATAAAGATTCTTATTAATTTTGGAGTTCATATAATCGTAGTAAGCAGGGATTTTTCAGATGAATTAATTGCTCTTTCTAAGATTGAAGAATATAGTATAACGCTCATAAATCATGATTACGATGATAAGTATCTTGTTGCAAATGAAGACGATTTATGTTTTGTTGTTGCAGCAACAGATGATGAAGATGTTCAAACACATATTTCTAACCTCTGTCAATCTAAAGGTATTCCAATAAACGTTGTTGATGTCAAGGATAAGAGTACTTTCTTCTTCCCGGCTATTGAGAAACAAGAAGACCTTGTAATAGCTGTTTCTACAGGAGGTAAGTTCCCGGCGGCGGCAGGATATATCAGAAATAAGATAAAGAAAGCAATACCTTCGTACTATGGAAGATTAGTCGATACATTAGACCGTTATAAAGATTTACTTAGGTCAAAAATAAGTGACTATGATATAAGGAAAAATGTAAGTTATGACCTATTAGAGCAATGCGACAGTAATTCAGGAGAACTTTCATTTGAAACCGTTAGTAAGCGTTTATCGGATTTGGGAGAAGGATAATCTATGAGTAACAGAACAATTAGAATAGGAACCAGAGGTAGTAAGCTTGCTCTTATCCAGACCGAAATGGTTGAAAATGCGCTAAAGAAGAAGTTTCCTAATATCGAGACTGAAAGGGTTATTATTAACACCAAGGCAGATAAGGATAGAGTAACGCCTCTTCCTGAGTTTAAAGGTAGTGGTGTTTTCGCCAAAGAATTAGAATATGCTCTTATATCAGGAGAGATAGATATCGCAGTACACAGTGCCAAGGATATGTCGGTTAATATTCCTGAAGAGCTTAGAATTCTTGCAACTCTTGTCAGAGCAGATGTCAGAGATGTGTTGGTGTACAGAAAAGATCTTGGAGAGAATATAGAAGACATAAAAGGCAGGATTATTGTCGGAACTGATAGCCCCAGAAGGCAGTATCAGCTTAATAAGATGTATCCGCTTTTTGAATGTAAGAGTATCAGGGGTAACGTTCCTACCAGAGTTGATAAAGTAAAGAATAAAGAATATGACGCTACGCTACTTGCGGCAGCCGGACTTATCAGGCTTAATCTCTTAGAAGATAAAGAGCTTAATTATCATTTCTTTGATGAAAATGAAATCTTGCCCGCAGGCGGACAGGCGATTATTGCGATAGAAGGTCGAACTGATGATGAGATAGCACCATATATAGAGGCTATTAAGGATGAGGCGTCGTATTTGGAGTTGATGACGGAGCAGAAGATATTAAGAGATTTAAATGCGGGATGTCATGAACCTTTGGCAGTGAGAGCGAAGGTTGAGGGGGATAAGCTCAGTATTGATGCGTCTAAGGCATTTGGTGAGGGGGATGAACTTGTGGTTAGGACTGCTCATCAAGAAGGGGATTCGAAGGAATATGTAGAACTTGCTGAGAAGATAGTTAGGGAGCTCCTCAGGATGACAGAGTGTGACTGTAGCGGAGCACATTGTGCTCCACGAATGGCGAACGATGTTCGCCGCTACGGATTGTAAACGATTGTTATTATAGAGAGCATGTCATTCTGAGCGTAAGCAAAGAATCTTAGAGGAAGTAATTATGAGTAAAGTGTATCTGGTTGGGGCGGGACCGGGAGATCCGGACCTAATAACCCTTAAAGGACTTAAGTTAATAGAGCAATGTGGCTGTATCATTTACGATAGATTATCAAGCTATGAACTTCTTTCACATACATGTAATGATTGTGAGAAGATATATGTCGGCAAGGAACCCGGCAGACACTATCGCAAGCAGGAAGAAATCAATGAGATAATAGTTGATGCTGCAGGCAGACATGATATTGTCGTTCGCTTAAAAGGTGGAGATCCCTTTGTGTTTGGCAGAGGCGGTGAAGAGATTGAGAAGCTTATAGATAATGATATTGCCTACGAGGTGGTTCCCGGAATCACTTCTGCAATTGCTGTTCCTTTAAGTGCAGGGATTCCGGTAACTCATAGAGAGGTTGCAAGAAGTTTTCATGTAATAACCGGGCATAGAAAGGATGATGAGCTTCTAGAAGAGATAGATTTTGCTAATTTAGCAGATACTGAAGGAACTTTGATATTCCTCATGGGACTTTCTAATCTTTCAACTATCGTTAAGGGCTTGATTGATAGCGGTAAGCCACATTATACGCCTGCCGCCGTAATAAGCGAGGGAACGACGGTATATGAAAAGACTGTAAGAGGAACACTTTCGGACATAGTATCTAAGGTAAGAGAAGAAGGGATTAAATCACCTGCAGTAATAGTGATAGGAGACACAGCAGCTAAGAATTATCATTATGATGAGTTTTTAGATAAGGCGACATCATTTGATAAAAAAGACGGTGAGAAGATTGTAGGAGTCACGGCTACAGCATCACTTTACCGAAAGATATCGGATACATTTGCCAAAGAAGGTGTTAAGACAGCGCTTTTATGTGATATGGAAGTGGTTCCTGATAAAGAGGCGATTGATAGTCTTAAGGGTATTGTAGTCGGAGACGGCATAAAAGAATACACCTGGATATTGTTTACAAGCAGAAATGCTGTGACTCTGTTTTTTGAAATGCTCCTTAAAGAAAGAATAGATTACAGAGTATTATCAGGAGTTAAGTTTGCGGTACTTGGTGATGGAACTAAGCAGGCTCTTGGCAGATATGGATTTTCAGCAGATTTTATTCCGTCTAAGTACACATTAAGGACTTTGTGTTGTGAGTTAGAAAATGTTGTCAATGTGAACGATAAGATGCTTATTCCCAGAGCTAAGCAGGGAAGTGAAGAGTTAAAAGAGTGGAAGAACAGATGGAAAGCAAAGAGCACAGTCATTGAAATATATGATGTCAGAGGACGTGGAACTGAGCATTTTAAGCATCTTAAGTGTATGTCGCATCTAGTATTTGCGAGTGCATCCGGTGTTACGGCTTTTATGAATGAGTTAAAAGAACGCGATATAAGTATACCTTCTGATATTAAAAAGGTATGTATAGGAGAGGTTACATCGTCTAGGTTGAAGAATTACGGGGAGTGTATAGATGTCGTTTCATCCGTACAGAGTGTGGATGGATTGTTAATGGCGATTAAAGATCTGTGATAAGTGAGGAAACTATATGTTTAGAATGAGAAGACTTAGAGTAAATGAGACAATGAGACGCTTGGTAAGAGAGACTAAAGTCAGTGTTGATGACTTGGTTTATCCGATATTTGTCATAGAAGGTAATGATATAAAGGAACCTGTTGACTCAATGCCGGGAATATATCAGTGGTCGCTTGACAGGATTGATGAAGAGCTTGATGTTATTTCGAAACTTGATATTCCCGCAGTTCTAATCTTTGGTATCCCAAAGAAGAAGGATGAGCTGGGAAGCGAAGCTTATAATGACGAAGGAATAGTGCAAAAGGCAATAAGACATATCAAGGAGAAGAACAAGGATTTGTTGGTAATCGCTGACGTTTGCCTATGTGAATACACTTCTCATGGGCATTGTGGAGTGGTACATGATCACGATGTAGATAATGATGAGACATTGGAACTTCTCGGCAAGATGGCTGTCAGTGTTGCTAAAGCGGGAGCGGATATTATTGCGCCGTCTGACATGATGGACGGAAGAGTAGAGTTTATCAGAAAAGCTCTTGATGAGAATGGCTTCATCAACAGGGGTATCATGGCATATAGTGCTAAGTTTGCATCAGCTTATTATGGACCTTTTAGGGATGCTGCAGATTCTGCTCCTTCATTTGGAGACAGAAAGACATATCAGATGGACTATTGTAACGGCAAAGAGGCGATAAGAGAGTGCTTTAGCGATATTGAGGAGGGCGCTGATATTATTATGGTTAAGCCGGGATTGGCGTACCTTGATGTCTTAAAAAGCATATCAGAACAGACAGAATATCCTCTGGCTGTCTACAATGTGAGCGGTGAGTATTCTATGGTAAAGGCAGCGGCTCGTAACGGTTGGATAGATGAGAAGAGAATTGTGATGGAGAATATGATAGCAATGAAGAGAGCCGGAGCGAAGATTATTATTACTTATCATGCTCTTGATGTAGCCAAGTGGCTTAATGAAAGTAACTAAAGGAAGGTGCATTATGAGTTTGGATTCTAGATCTAAGACACTTTTTGATAAATCCAAAAGAATAATTCCCGGTGGAGTAAACAGCCCTGTCAGAGCGTTTTATAGTGTTAACAGAACTCCGATTTTTATAAGTCATGCCAAAAGAAACAAGATATATGATGTGGATGACAATGAATATACCGATTATGTGTGTTCCTGGGGTCCTATGATTCTGGGTCATGCTGATGATAGAGTGATAGACGCAGTTAAAAAGGCTTGTGATGATGGATTGTCATTTGGCGCTCCAACAGCTAAGGAGGAGATTCTTGCTAGCCTTATCGTAGATACAGTTCCTGCTATTGAAAAAGTAAGACTTGTAAGTTCAGGGACTGAAGCATGTATGAGTGCTATAAGGGTGGCAAGAGGATATACCGGTAAAGACAAGATAATTAAGTTTAGAGGATGCTATCACGGACATTCAGACGGGATGTTGGTTAAAGCGGGCTCAGGTGCATTGACCGGATCTGTTCCGGACAGCCTCGGGGTTCCGAAAGGTTACGCGGAGGACACACTTGTTGCTGAATATAACAATCTTCGGTCTGTTGAGGAGTTGTTTAATGAGAATAAAGACCAAGTAGCTGCTGTTATAGTCGAGCCGGTTGCTGCCAATATGGGAGTTGTTCTTCCTGATAAAGGCTTCTTAGAGGGACTGAGGGAGATTACTAAGAAGAATAACGCCTTGTTGATATTTGATGAAGTTATAACCGGATTTAGGCTGTCTTTGGGAGGCGCAGGTGAATACTATGGTGTTAAACCGGATCTGGTTACCTTAGGCAAGATAGTGGGAGGTGGAATGCCGTTAGCTGCCTATGGAGGCGCTAAGGAGGTAATGGATGTTGTAGCACCTCTTGGAGGGGTATACCAGGCTGGAACGCTTTCAGGTAATCCTATTGCGACAACTGCCGGCATAGAGACACTCAAGATTCTTATCGAAGAGAATAAGAATGGGTTGTACCAAAGGCTTGAAGATATGGGAAAGCACCTTGCAGTAGGAATTAGATTCGTGCTTGGTAACAAAGTGCATGTCAATCAGATAGGATCATTACTTTCAGTATTTTTCACTGATGTTGATGTAAATGACTACGAAACAGCTATATCATCTGATACTGATAAGTATGCAGTGTATTTTAATGCTATGCTTGATAAGATGATATATCTTGCACCTTCTCAGTTTGAAGCAATGTTTATATCAGCAGCGCATAGCGATAACGATATTGATGATTTTATCAAGAATGTTGAAGAGATTAAGGAGATATTATGAGCAGACAAATTAAGAACGACTTTGATATAGATAGCTGGTTAGCTCCTGAATATTTAGAGGAAGCTAAACAAAGGTTGGATGATTAACTGATAACACTCTAAAGAATATAATGGATAGTTGTCCTTTATATATATACTAAAACAATATGAAATGGAGGCATATTAATATGTTATTTACAATTGCAGGCGAAAAAAAAGAGTATGAAGAGGGAATTACTTTAGATAACCTCATAATGAAAGAGGAGATAGATAATCCGGAGTATGTTACGGTTACTATCAATGATGAGTTTATTGACAAGGAAGCCTTTGGTACGACTGTTATCAATGAAGGCGATGCGGTAGAGTTTTTATATTTTATGGGCGGAGGTGCTAACTAATGGCATTTTCTAATGAACAGCTTGAAAGGTATTCACGCCATATAATTCTTAAAGAGGTTGGCGTGAAGGGCCAAAAGAAGCTTTTAAACGCCAAAGTGTTGATTATAGGAGCAGGCGGTTTAGGCGCTCCTGCTGGATTGTATCTTGCAGCAGCAGGTGTAGGAACTATAGGAATTGTTGATGCTGATGTTGTAGACTTGTCTAATCTTCAAAGACAGGTTATTCATACAACAGAAGATGTAGGTAAGAAGAAGGTTGAGTCGGCTAAAGAGACTATGCAGGCTATTAATCCTGATGTTACCGTTAACACTTACCATACGTTTATTACATCAGCTAATATTATGGATATTATCAAAGACTATGATTTCATAATAGATGGTACAGATAATTTCCCGGCAAAGTTCTTGATAAATGATGCGTGTGTTATGGCAGGTAAACCGTTCTCACATGCGGGTATTATACGCTTTAAGGGGCAGTTGATGACTTATGTTCCGGGAGAAGGTCCATGTTATAGATGTGTGTTTAAGAATCCACCTCCAAAAGATGCAGTTCCAACATGTAAGCAGGCCGGTGTTATAGGCGCTATGGGTGGTGTTATAGGTAGTCTGCAAGCTATGGAGGCTGTTAAGTACATTATCGGACAGGGTGAGTTGCTTACAGGCAAGCTCTTAACTTATGATGCTCTTAAGATGGAGTTCCATAGTGTTAAACTTCCTACTAATTGCAATTGCGCTGTGTGTGGTAAGAATCCGACTATAACAGAGCTTATTGATTACGAACAGGCTGTGTGTGAGTGGAAACCCGGTCAATAACAGAATGAAACAGAGGATATGATATGAGCGATATTAAGATAATTATGAAAAAGGAAGATTACAGAACCATTTTAGATCACTGTAAGAAAGGACTTCCTAACGAGGCGTGCGGTTTGCTTGCCGGTACAGTTGATGGGAATGTCAAAACGGTTACGAAGGTATATCTTCTTACGAATACGGACAATAGCAATGAGCATTTTTCAATGGATCCCAAGGAGCAGTTTGCAGCTCTTAAAGATGCAAGGAGTAATGGATATGGTCTTATAGGCAATTTTCATTCTCATCCCGAAAGCCCGTCAAGACCTTCAGAGGAAGACAAGAGGCTTGCGTTCGATCCAACATTTGAATACCTGATACTTTCTTTACAGGACATAGATAATCCTGTTCTAAAGGCATTTAAGGTTGATAAGGAGAAGAATGTAACTATACATGAGATTGAATATATATAATTACACTAGAAACAGTTTTGGGGAGTTGTAGGCTAAAATTGCCTATAACTCTCCATAACTTTTATTATGACATGAATTAGGGGAATTATAAGCGCATATTGACTTATAATTCCCTTAAAATGTATAATGTAGGTATGATTAAAGGGAAATTCTATGATGGATTATTTGATTAGTGCATAATTAAGGAGGTTACATAAGTGCGAGAATACATATTATTGCTGCCTATTCTTTTTATAATTCATGACATGGAGGAGATTATAGGGTTTGAGAGGTTTTATAAGAAGAATGGGGACCTGTTTGAGAAGTTCCCTAAGATAACGATGAGATTTAAGGGAGTTAAGGCAGATGCATTTGCATTAGCGGTATACGAAGAATTTATTCCGTTCTTTGGTGTGAGCCTTTTAGCTTACTATTTTCCGGGAAAGGTGCTGTATGCTTTGTGGTATTCACTTATGTTAGCGTTGACGTGGCATTTTGTTATGCACATCGGGCAGAGTATTCTCATTAAGCGATTTGTTCCTTCACTAATAACAAGCATCATCTGTCTTCCGTTTGGTGTGATTATATTATGTAAATGCGCCGAATTTATAGTGTTTGATGTCATGACAGTGCTACTGATAGCTGTAGGAATTATATTCATGGTTGTCAACCTGTTTATTGCGCATATTATTATGCATAGATACAACGATAAAGAGTAATATACCAGCCTGATGGCTGGTTTTTTTTATGCGGTAAACCCTTGCAAATAGTGAGGTTTGACGGTTGATATAAGTACATCTTATAGCAAATTATAATATTTACATATTTGCCAAAACCTTATTTAGCCTTTATAGTGGTTAATGTCAAGAGAATAAATTGACGCTATCCACATTTTATGGAGGGATGTATATGAGTGATGAACAGTCCAAAACAGGTTTGAACAAAGACCACCTTAAGGCACTTAATAACCTTATTGATGGAATGAAGTTTGGTACGATAACCATTATAGTTCAAGACGGTAGAATCGTTCAGATAGACAAAACAGAAAAACATAGATTATAACTGACCGGACAACCGGAGGTTGCGTATGATGTTAAGTATTCGGCATCATTTGCAGCCTTTTTTTATTATATCGATTAAAAGTTAATTCTCTACATCTTCGTTGATGGAGAATTGGATGAGATTGGTATAGTTGAATATAATTATAATTAATCAAATATTATATGAATTATAAAGAAAGGAAATGAAAAAAATGGCTGAAAGAATAGGAAAACACATTGCAATCTATGGAAAAGGAGGAATTGGTAAGTCTACCACAACATCTAATATCAGTGCAGCTTTGGCTGAAGCAGGATATCGTGTAATACAGATTGGTTGCGATCCTAAGAGTGATTCAACCAACACTTTACGTGGTAATAATTATCTTCCGACAGTATTAGACAGTTTAAGAGAAGGAAATAAGATTCATCTCGATGATATATCCGTAAAGGGATTTAAGGGAGTGCTTTGTATTGAGTCAGGTGGTCCTGTTCCGGGAGTCGGATGTGCAGGAAGAGGTATTAACGCATCTGTTAATCTTTTGCAGGAACTTAATCTTTTTGAGGAGTTTAAACCTGATTTTGTTCTTTATGATGTCTTAGGAGATGTTGTATGTGGAGGTTTTGCAGTTCCTATTCGTGATGGAATTACAGATAGAGCGTATGTTGTCAGTTCTTCGGATTTTATGGCAATATATGCCGCTAACAATCTCTTTAAAGCAATTAATAAATATGCGCCTACAGGCGGTGCTAAACTAGGCGGAGTAATCGCTAACAGTATTACCGCCGGATATTCTAAATCTATTATTGATGATTTTACAAGTAAGACAGGTACAAGTGTAGCGGGATATGTTAATCGCTCGATTGTTGTACAGCAGAGTGAGCTTTACGGAAAGACTGTAATCGAGGCCAATCCAACTTCTGAGCAGGCAGATATATATAGAAATCTTGCTAAACACATTGCAGAAAATGAAGACCTTGTGGTTCCGAGTCCTTTAGGAGCAGGAGAGCTTCGTGACTGGGCAAGAGAATGGGGCGATAAGATATATAATTTAGAGAGCGGTGTAGTTGCAGGCGCTGAAGTAATCTAAAGAAAAGAGGAACTGATGATATGAGTTTTATAGATGAGAGAAGAGTTCAGACCAGAGAAAAGCGCTTGACAACATTAAGTAATTATAACGGTACTCTAAAAGGAATCAATGATGAAGTTGATGTTTCGGAGATAAAGCAGAAGATAAGAACGCTTTCTCAGAGTAATTACGATGAAATTTTGTATGCTTTAAATGCATTAAGCTTTATTGATGAGACGGCTATTGTTATACATGGTGTTATCGGGTGCGCTGCTTCTATTCTTGAACAGAATTCAAGCAGAAATGTTCACTGGTATTCAAGCAACCTTAACGAGAGAGACACTATATTAGGTGGTGATGAGAAACTAAGAAAGACTGTTTTAAGAGCATATGAGGAAGTTCATGCCAGGCTTATATTTATAGTCGGCACGCCGGTTGTTGCAATTAACAATGATGATGTTAATTCAGTTATCTTAGAGTTAGAGGATGAGATTGACGCTAAGGTAGTGTATATAACTACAGATGGATTTAAGACCAAGACTCCGGTAACGGGATATGATATTGTATTGCACAGTTTGCTTAGGAATGTTGTTGATAGAACTGCTATTGATACTACAGAAAAGAGAGATTTTATAAACGTCGTTACCCTCTCTGAAAATGCTAAAAATGTAGCTTCAATTGTAAAGATACTAAAAGATCTTGATATCAACTATCAGCTGCTTCCGAGATTTTCAGATGTTAACAGTATTAAGAAAGCCGGTTATGCCAAGGCTACAATTACATTGAACCCGGATGAAGGAGAGTATTTTGCTAAAGAGTTGGAAGAGGTTTTTGGAGTTAAGTATATAAAGAGCAGTGTTCCAATTGGATTTAGAGGAAGCAGACATTTTATTCAAAAACTGTCTAAAGCTCTTGGTATTGAAGAGAAAGCCAACGAATACATAAGGAAACAGGAAGAAGAGTTGGATAAAAGAATCAATAGAAAGCTTCTTGACGGAAAGAGTGTATTCTTAGATATTGATCTCGCTTCAGCTATTCATTTTACAGAGTTTATAGAAAAGATTGGCGGTGAAGTAGGAGGACTTGGAATAAGATATATTGATTCTAATAATAGAGATAATCTTAAGAAGATTAATTCACTTAATAATTCTATTCCGGTAATTGTTGCCAACGGTCAGTTGTTTGAAAAGTATAATGTGTTAAAGAAAAATGAAGTGGATTATTACATTAGTTTTGATAATCAGGCAGGATACCTTGCACAATATGCCAATGTTTCAATTTCTTTAGAAGCGTCTACTTATCTTGGATATGAAGGTGTAGCAGAGCTTGTTAAGATTATAGAAAATGTAAAGAGTCGCGGAGATTTTTATGATTATCTTAGAAACAGAGATAATTCTAAAATCAAATTAAGCTGGCTTAGAAAGAGCGCTAACTGGTTTGTTAAGCAGGAGGTGAATTAGAATGCAGACATGTGTTAAGAGTCCAAGAAATGGTTGTGCACTTCATGGAGTGCTTCAGACAGTTCAAGCTATAAACGGAGTGGTTCCTATAGTACATTCTAATTCAGGATGTGCAATTCAGAGTTACCTTTCCAATAAATCAAGCGGCTTGGATAATACATATTTTACCGGTCAGAATGTGTTTTCTACTGATGCTCAGGAAAGACATATTATATTTGGAGGAGCATCCAGATTAAGAGAGCAGATAAAGAACACTATTAAAGTTGTCAACGGCGATTTATATATTGTGCTAAACAGTTGTGTATCGGCTATGGTTGGTGATGACGTAGAGGCGATGACCAGAGAATCAAGAGAGCAGGGAGAGACAATTATTGAGTCTTTGACTGCCGGACTTCATGGTGACAGTCACTACGGATATGAGAGTGTAGTGACTGACATAATAAAGAAGCTGCCTTTAGTAGTTAATATCCCTGAAGAGAAGAATGATAAGTTAGTTAACATTTTCGGAATTCTACCAAAAGAGGATATATATTATCGTGGTAATTTAGCTGAGATAAAACGTATATTAGAGGGCATTGGACTTAGCGTTAACACTTTCTTTTCATACGGCAATGGAGTGGAAGAGTTTAAAAATGCTTCAACCGCTGCTTTGAGTATTTCATTTTCAAGATGGGGCAATGCACCTGCCAAAGCATTAGAAGAATTGTATGGCGTTAAAAATGTTGAGTTTAGCAACGTTCCGACAGGACCGATTGAGGTTGCTGAATTTGTTAGGAAGATCGCAGCTGAACTTGGTGTAAGCAGTGATGTGGTAGATGCATTTGTTGAGAAAGAAGAGAAAGAATTCGACTATTATTATCAGGGAGTTATTGATGATTTTTATAATGAGGCAGGCAGCAAATCTCTTGCAATTGTTGCGGATGAGAGTGTTGCTATAAGAGTCGGAGGCTTTTTAAAAAGATATATTGGTGCGGATATAAAGACTATTATTGTTACCGATCGTGTGAGCAAGAAAGAGTCATCTGATGATTCAGAAAATGATGTCTTAAATACCATAGCAAATGAAGTTTACTACACTCAAGATGGTAAGGAGATCAGTGACATCCTGTCCAATAACAATATTGAGTTGGTTCTTGGCAGTTCACTTGATAGAAATTTAGCTAATGGTAAGAAGAGGACTGGACTTGATATATCATTTCCTGCATATAATAAGGCTATTGTTAATAAGTCGTATGTTGGAATAAGAGGTGCTCTAACACTTTTAGAAGATTATCTTACTGTGGTTAAGGAAGATAATCATGCAAAAGAACTAGAGTTGCTGGAGTACATAGGTCAAAACGTAGGATAATTACTAAATCGTATAGGAGGAGTTGTTATGAAGCTTAACTATTCAGCAGGAGGAATTATATTTATGTTTAGTTAGTTAATAACTATTCAATAAATATGGGAGTATTAAACATATAAAATAAAGTTGAGAAAGGAAGAAATATTATGGGAAGATTATTTACATCAGAATCAGTTACGGAGGGACATCCTGATAAGATTGCAGATCAGATTTCAGACGCAATATTGGATGCACTTATTGAGCAGGACCCTAATTCAAGAGTTGCAGCGGAGACAACTGTTGCAACAGGTTTAGCTTTGGTGGTTGGTGAGATTTCGACGGATGCATATGTTGATATCGCCAAAGTAGCAAGAGAGACAATCAGAGAAATTGGTTATGTTAATAACGTAGATGGATACAACGCAGATTCAATCGCTGTTTTAACTTCAATTGATGAGCAGTCTGCTGATATTGCTTTGGGTGTCGATAAGGCATTTGAGTCTAAACAGGAAGGTGTGACTGAAGACTTTGGAACCGGTGCCGGTGATCAGGGTATCATTTTTGGTTATGCTACTGACGAGACTCCGGAATATTTGCCACCTGCTATTTCATTTGCACATCGTCTTACAAGACAATTAACCAAGGTTAGAAAAGATGGTACATTATCATACTTAAGACCGGATGGCAAGAGTCAGGTTACTGTTGAATTCGATGAAAATGATAACGTTAAGAGGATTCACACTATCGTTATTTCTACACAGCATGCTGAGGAGATTACATTAGAACAGATCAGAAAGGATATTATCGAAAAAGTTATCAAACCTGTTATACCTAATGAGCTTTTAGATGATGATACTATATACTATGTTAACCCTACCGGACGTTTTGTTATCGGTGGACCTCAGGGTGATGCAGGACTTACCGGTCGTAAGATTATCGTTGATACTTACGGTGGAACAGGTCGACACGGAGGCGGCGCATTCTCTGGTAAGGATCCAACAAAGGTAGACCGTTCTGCAGCTTATGCAGCAAGATGGGTGGCTAAAAATCTTGTTGCTGCCGGTGTTGCCAAGAAACTTGAAGTTGAGTTCGCATACGCAATCGGAGTTGCTAAACCTGTATCTGTAGCTGTTGAGACATTTGGCACCGGAACTGTGTCAGATGAGAAGATTGTTGAAGTAATAAATAAGGTCTTCGATTTAAGACCGGCAGCAATTATAAATGCGCTGGATCTTAGAAGACCTATTTATAAACAAACCGCTGCTTATGGTCATTTTGGAAGAACAGATATTGATCTTCCATGGGAACATCTCGATAAAGTAGATGAGATCAAAAGCAATTTAAATTAAGCAATAATGAACCTTATTGATTTACCTCGAATTAAGCCTCCTATAAGCCAGGGAGGCTTTTTTATTGTGTAAATATCAATCCGCCTTTTTAATATTGGAAAATGATAGCATTTGATATATAATTATAGTCGTGAGGTGTTGGCATGAATATAGGCGATTTCGAAATTGTTAAAATTAATGATGTGAAGCCTGCGTCTGTAATTATACCTGTCATTAATGACGGTGGTGTCAGAAGTGTTGTCTTAGAAGTAAGAGCAGATGGAATCAGACAGGCCGGGGAAGTGTGCTTTCCCGGCGGAAGGATTGATGATGGGGAAGAAGCACTCGATGCCGCTTTAAGAGAGATTAAGGAGGAGCTCCTTATATCAGATGATAACATAATCAATGTTAAGCCTAAGTTTATCACGATGGGTCCCAGGTTAGAGCCTGTATTTGTCTATGAGTGTGAACTTATAGGTTATGAGAACTCTTATAATAAGAGCGAGGTTTCTAAGGTTCTTACCATATCATTTGACTGGCTTAAAGATAACGAGCATATTCTTCCTGAAGAGAGGATGAAGACGCAATGTGAGTATATATACGGCGAGTATAGAATTTGGGGAATGACCGCAAGGGTGATTAATTGGTATATTACGAAAGGATGTTGAGTTTATGTTTAGAAGAAAAGAGGATATCAAGGTAAGAAATGTCAAGAATGCGCAAGGTGGAGATGGAGAAGTAACATTTTATGACTGGCTGTTGCCTGAAGAAGCTAAGGGACATGGAAGAGTGTTCTCAAAGCTTGTTATTCCACCGGGAGCATCTATAGGATATCATGCTCACGAGGGTGAGTTTGAGGCTTACTTAGTTGTATCAGGAGAAGCTACAGTTGATGATAACGGAAGTCAGGTTGTTCTTCACGAGGGTGATATGCATATGTGCGTTGATGGTGAAGGACATGGAACCAGAAATAATTCAGATAAGGATCTGGTGCTTTGGGCACTTATTATGAATACACTTGATTAGAGTTGAAATGTTGCCTCTTAAGGGCAACATTTCTTTATGCAGTTAAAACAAATAATAAATATTCGACATTATCGCAAATTGGTGTTATACTAATATAGTTGTCCTTTGAATAGAATTTACAATACAAGTTTTGGGACTCAGAAGGGAGCTCGTTATGAAGTATATAATGCAATTTATGATAATTCTTATCATATCGTTTGTGGGTGAGCTTTTATACTATCTGGTTCCGCTCCCAATTCCTGCAAGCATTTATGGGATTGTTATTCTGTTTCTGCTTTTGGAGTTTAAGGTTATAAAGCTTGAACAGGTCAAGGATACGGCTTCGTTTTTGATTGAGATAATGCCGCTTATGTTTGTTCCTGCCGCTGTTGGACTTATGGACTCTTATGACATTCTGTCTAGGAATCTTTTGAGCTATATTCTTATTATAGTAGTCTCAACGATAGCGGTTATGGCGGCTTCCGGACTCATAACCCAGCTTCTTATAAGAAAGAGGGGTGAGAGCGGTGAATGAATTTATAGCGCAGTCGGCGTACTTTGGTGTATCATTAAGCCTGCTTGCATTTTTTATAGGAACACTCATAAAAAAGAGGTTTAAATCAGCAATATTCAATCCGCTTTTGATAACAATAATCATTGTCATTGCTGTGCTTATGTGTTTTAAGATTGATTATGACAGTTATTATAACGGCGCTAAGTATCTTTCGTATCTTTTGACGCCGGCAACCGTGAGCCTTGCGGTTCCGCTTTATCAGCAATGGCAGCTTCTTAAGTCCAATGCATTGGCAATTATGCTTGGAATTATATCCGGCATGATAACAAGCTTGGTGTGTGTGTTAGCATTTGCAATAATACTTGGGCTTGACCATAAGGATTATGTGACATTGCTTCCTAAATCAATCACTACAGCAATCGGTATGGGTGTCAGTGAGGAGCTTGGCGGATATGTTGCGATTACTGTAGCTGCGATAGTGATTACCGGTATTTTGGGAAATGTTATCGCAGAGACGGTACTTAAGGTATTTAAGATAAATGAACCGATAGCCAAGGGAATAGCGATTGGAAGCGCATCACATGCGATGGGTACGGCTAAGGCTATGGAGATTGGCGAGATTGAGGGAGCGATGAGCAGCTTGTCAATAGTGGTTTCAGGATTACTTACAGTTGTCGGTGCAACTGTGTTTTCGTATATATATTAGTTTAGGAGGGATTAAGATGATAGTAACAATTGCAAGACAATGTGGATGTGGTGGAGATGAGTTGGGAGAGAAGTTGGCTTCTAGGCTCAATATACCATTTTATGACAGAAGAAGATTGACTGAGTTAGCGATTGAGAAAGGGATAATTGACAAGCATCCTAATTTCTTTGCAGAGAATCCGGTTAATTCGCTCTTGTATGCGATTGCATCGGGAGAGAATAACATTCAGCTTACCGATGTTCCTAAACAGATATATGACACTTTAATTGGCGACGGAGATGGAGTTATAGTTGGAAGATGCGGTAATTTCGCTTATAAGGATTTTGAGAATGCAGTCAGGATATTCTTGTCGGGAGATTTAGAGAAGCGCATCGATAGAATTTGTGAAGAACACGGCTACTCTAATCGCAAGCAGGGAGAGAATCTTGTCAAAGAGTATGATGACAGGCGTGCGTCTTTCCATAAGTTTAACACAGGACAGGCTTGGGGAAGTGCAAGATACTATGATTTATGCATAGATGTGACAAGGCTTGGTGAGGAGAAATCAATCGAGCTTATACTTAGTTATATTAAGATGGTTGAAGAGAAGTAATTGGAGGCATAGATGGCTTTTATTAAATGCATTGACCTCTCTGTCGGGTACGAAGGTAAGGCCGTGGCAGAGGGGCTTAATTTTGAAGTGAATGAAGGGGATTATCTCTGTATAGTCGGTGAAAATGGTGCAGGTAAGTCTACACTTATGAAGACTATGCTTCATTTGACTAAGATAATCTCAGGAGATATTGAATATGGAGATGGACTCAAACCATATGAGATAGGTTATCTTCCGCAACAGACTATCACTCAGCAGGATTTTCCCGCTTCTGTTAAGGAGATTGTTATGAGTGGGAATCTCTCTAAGTTAGGACTCAGACCTTTTTATGGCAAGGCGGAGAGAGACGAAGCTAAGAGAAATATGAAGCGCATGGATATATATGATCTCAGGAATAAGTCCTTTAAGAATCTTTCCGGTGGTCAGAAGCAGAGAGTGTTGCTTGCGAGAGCGTTATGTGCAAGTACCAAGTTGCTTGTACTTGATGAGCCGGTGAGTGGATTAGATCCTAAGGTTACGGCTGATTTTTATCAGCTTATCAAGAAGCTTAATGATGAGGGAATGACGGTTATTATGGTGTCACATGATATTCATGAAGGACTTAATGACGCGACTCATATTCTACATGTTACAGGTAAGCAGCTGTATTTTGGTGAAGCTTCTAAGTATGCGGATAGTGAAGCGTATAAGATATTGACATCGATAGAACTTACGAAAGGAGATAAGTAATGTTACATCAGTTATATGAATATTTACAATATCCTTTTGTCAGGTATGCCGTAATTGTTGGTGTCTTGATTGCACTATGTTCTTCACTTCTTGGAGTAACCCTTGTCTTAAAGAGGTATTCATTTATAGGTGACGGACTTTCTCATGTGGCATTTGGAGCACTTGCAATCGCATCGATTATGAAGGTTACAAGTACAACTCTTATTACAATGCCTATAACAGTTATTGCAGCGATACTGCTTCTTAAAGGCGGGCAGAGTGCCAAGTTAAAGGGCGATGCTGCGATTGCTATGATATCGGTTGCTTCGCTTGCGATTGGTTATATGCTCATGAATGTGTTCTCAGCATCAGCTAACGTTTCAGGTGATGTGTGTAGTACATTATTTGGATCGACTTCGATTCTGACTCTTAAGCAGTCAGAGGTTATGATATGTTTTATTCTGTCTATAGTTGTTATTACCGTATTTGTTATTTTCTATAACAAGATATTCGGGGTAACATTTGATGAGAATTTCGCGCGAGCAACAGGTGTAAGAGCGGGTGCTTATAACCTTTTGATCGCTGTTATTATTGCGGTGATTATTGTTCTTGGTATGAATCTTGTGGGTTCATTGCTTATAAGTGCATTAATCATATTCCCGGCGCTTTCTGCAATGAGACTTATGAGAACGTTTAAGAGCGTTACCATTACATCTGCTATAATCTCAGTTGTATGTGCGCTTTTGGGTATTATCATATCAATTCTTTACTCCACCCCTACAGGCTCAACCATAGTATGTGCCGATATGGCGGTATTCTTGGTATGCTATGTAATTGATAGAGTGAGGACAGCGTAACAAACTCCTTGATTTACAATCTGATTAGGTATAAAATAAACACAGTATGTGTGCAAATGCACAACAAAACTTAGGAGGTAATTTATGTCTTACAAAATTTTAATCATCAACCCTGGTTCTACTTCAACCAAGATTGGTGTGTTCGAGGATGAAACTCAGCTTATGGAGGAGACTTTAAGACACTCAACAGAGGAGATTCAGTCTTACGAGAGCATCTATGCTCAGAAGGACTTTCGTAAGAAGGTTATCTTAGATGTGTTGGCTGAGAAGGGTATCGATCTTAAGGATATCAATGTAGTAGTAGGTCGTGGTGGTATGTTAAAGCCTGTACAGGGCGGTACTTACGCTACAACTCCTGCACTTTTAGAGGATTTGAAGGTTGGTTTCTCAGGACAGCATGCATCTAACTTAGGTGGAATCTTAGCTCACGAGATAGCTTCAGAGATCAACGTTCCATCATACATCGTTGATCCTGTAGTAGTTGACGAGCTTTCAGATGTTGCAAGATACTCAGGACATCCTTTGATGCCTAGAATCTCAATCTTCCACGCGTTGAATCAGAAAGCTGTTGCTAAACGTTATGCTAAAGAAGTTGGTAAGCCATATGATTCACTTAACTTGATTGTTGTTCACATGGGTGGCGGTGTATCTGTAGGTGCTCATAAGGGCGGTAAGGTAGTAGATGTTGCCAATGCATTAGACGGTGATGGACCATTCTCACCAGAGCGTTCAGGCGGACTTCCAACCGGTGCTTTGATGCGTTTGTGCTTCAGCGGTGAGTACACCAAAGAGCAGGTTGCCAAGATGATTAACGGTGACGGTGGTTTCAACGCTTACCTTCACACCAACGACATGAGAGATGTTGTTAAGATGGCTCAGGAAGGCAATGCAGAGGCTCAGGCAGTTATGGACGCATTCCATTATCAGCTTGAGAAAGAGATCGGTGCTATGAGCGTTGTACTCGGTGGTAAGGTTGACCAGATTATTCTTACAGGTGGTATTGCTTACGGCGAAGTTACTCAGAAGCATATGAAGGATGCAGTTAGCTTTATCGCTCCTGTAACCATATATCCTGGAGAGGATGAGCTCCTCGCTCTCGCACAGGGTGCGTTAAGAGTTATGACCGGCGAAGAGAAGGCAATGGAGTATTAATATACATGATACTAAGCGTCTGCATTTGCAGGCGCTTTTTTTGCATAAAAAAACCAGGAGCAAAAGCTCCTGGAAAAATGAGGGGGGAGAGGATTCAATAAATGAAAAACTCTACGCTACACATACTATATTATAAATGTGAAATAAATGTGAGAAAAATACAAATTCACAAAATAGACAAAAAGTTTTCACAACTATTAAAACCCTATTAAAATGTAGGGTTTCGAGCGTTTGGGTTTAATGATTTTTTAATGGTTTAAACCAGCTTTTGAGAGTATTCATTTGCTCTGATTTCTTTCATATCATCAAGAGGATCAAGTGTTATATCCTTGCCGTACTTGCGTGATAATGCCTTAGTCAGCAGATAATCGCTCACCTCAGGGTTCTTAGGTAGAAGAGGTCCATGAAGATAAGTTCCGATGACGTTCTTATATGACACGCCTTCATAACCTGATTCTCCGTCGTTACCGAAGCCTTTGATGACTTTTCCCAAGGCTTGTACATCCTTACCGATATAGGTTCTGCCACCGTGGTTCTCAAATCCGGTGATAGGAGTGTTAAAAAGGTCGCTCTTAATTGTGATGTTGCCGATTAATCTACCTTCTTTCTGCTCGGTATATAAGTCGACAAGTTCCAAACCTTCAACCTTCTCATCGTTCATCTTATAATATGAACCAAGAAGCTGATAACCTCCGCATATTGCGATGACAACTCCCATATCCTCGACATATTTCTTGAAGTCTTTCTTTATCTTGAATAGCTCCTTACACACAAGTTTCTGCTCTCTGTCTGAGCCACCGCCTAGTAGAAAAATGTCGCATTCATTGAAGTCAACTTTATCATTTAGTTTGTATTCGATAACATTTGATTCGATACCTCGCCATTCCAATCTCTTGGTAAGACAGCGGATATTGCCTCTGTCACCGTACAGATTAAGAAGGTCCGGATATAAATGTCCAATTGTAATATTCATAATTAATCCTCTTTTGATTTGAGCCATCTACGCGTGTTGTAGAGTGCAGTATAGTTAACAAGCACGTACAGGTTGTTGGTATGACCTGTTAAAAGCTCGCTGATTGCCGATTCTACATCTATGATGGCCTTTGATTCTATGTCACTGTACTTAAATCTAAGTTCCATATCATAGGCTCTTGTTCCCGAAACAATGATATTCTCAACGTTAGCACCGCTAAACCTCTCGAAATCCACATCCCAAAGCCACGAAATATCCCTTCCGTCCTGAGCGTTGTCGTTAATCACTACAACGAGATCTTTAGGGGAGTCATCCTCCATAACTGCAGATATATTCTGGTTAAAGCCGGCCGGATTCTTGGCAAGATTAAGAAGCACGTTGCACCCGTTAATCTTAAATGATTCCATTCTTCCGTTCTCGGGCTTGAAATCAGATAGGATCTTGTTGATGCCGGTAAGCTTATGCCCTTCTGCCTTGGCGGCCGCATATGCTGCCAAGATATTGTAAATATTATAGAATCCACGATAATTAGATGTGATATCAAAGCTTTCGTCTTTAGATTGAATCGTGAACTTAAGTCCATTCTTAAGGTTGATGTTACTGACGTCGAAATCAATGTCCGGTCTTAAATAGCCGCAGTTAGGGCAGTGGTAGCTTCCTAGCTGGCTGAAATGATAAAAGTCGTATTCTAACCTCGAACCACAGAATTGGCAAAATGCACCTTCTCGAATCTCGGTGGTCGACTGCTGATTATCTTTATAATTATTCTTGATTCCAAATGTTAAAAACTTGTGGTTGGATTTCTTGGCTAAAGATGCACTTAGGACATCGTCTGCATTTGCAATGAGTGTACAGTCGGGACACATGTCAAGTGCGCGGATAAGAATATCCATAGTGAGATCAATCTCGCCGTATCTGTCTAACTGATCTCTGAAAAGATTGGTAAGAATCATGTAATCAGGCTTGAAATAAGGGAATACCCTCAGTGTCGAAGCCTCGTCTATCTCTATCACTGCATAGTCACAGTCAATTTTGCCGCTAATCTTGGCATTTAAGACAAATGCAGCTATAACTCCGTTAAGCATGTTAGAGCCTGTTGAATTGCATATAGTCTTGAAACCCTCGTCAATAAGAAATGAGTTTAGCATGTTGTTGGTTGTGGTTTTACCGTTAGTTCCGCAGGTGACATATATGCCTTTCTTAACCTGACTTGATAAATCACTTAATATATTAGGGCAAATCTTCTGCGCAATCTTACCTGACAAGGTAACGCCCTGCTTGCCAAATAGAATACAGAGCTTGTTGATTACCTTGGCGGATGAAATTGCTAAAGTTTTACGAATCCCCATGTTGATACCTTCTTCCTAAATTATACTGACAGTTTACACTATGAAAATGAAGGTGTAAAGAAAAAAATCCCTTAAAACCCTACTTACTTCTTGTTAAATGCTTTCTTGTATGTTAAAATAAGGTGTTCAAGTATATCATATTATAATATGCGGGGAATTTATATGAATAACAGGATATTTAAAAACTATATATTTTTTACATGCCTGTTTATATTTGTGATACTTACGGTTATTACCGGCCTTAAGAGCAATCATACTTCCGTAGGGTTCTATGAGGACACTGTTACCAAGTATAATGACAATTGGTCAGAGATTACTAAGGGAGCAGACGGAAGCGAGATTAGCAAGGAGATTAAGCTTCCTAATACCCTTTATTATGACAAGGAAGGGAAGATTACTCTTGAAGCCAGACTTCCGGAGCATGTGCTTAGAGGTCTTGCTGTAGGTCTTTGGATTGACGGTCAGGCTGTCAATGCATATATAGACGATGAACAGGTATATACATATGGAGAAGAATACGAGCCTATATTCGGCAAGAATCATGGAAGCTACTACAGCATTATCAAGATTCCTGAAGCAGCGGGTGGTAAGAAGCTTAGAGTTGTTCTTACAACCAATGAAGATGAGAGCGAGTATTACATGGAAGATGCCTTTATAGGTAACGAGACTGCGCTGATGTTCAGTTTCTTTGGTTCTAGAGGCATCGGTGTTATCTTGTCTGTAATTCTGTGCTTCATAGGTCTTGTGATTGCATGTATGTATGTAGGTTTCCATAAGCTTATGGACGGAGGCAATTTCGAGCGAGTGCTCTTTATGGGATGCTTTGCATTATTGCTTGCCTCATGGATGTTTATCGAGTCAAGGCTCTATCAGGTCTTTACGGGCAATGGTTATTTAGCGATAATGCTTTATTATATGGGTTATCTGCTTCTGCCGATTCCACTCTTATATGTTATCGCATACACTAAGGGCAATCACTTTAGGCGTATACTTATGTTGATTGCTTATGCATTTTCAATCAACTCAGTAGTTGCGGTTGTAATGCAGTACGCCAATATCAGAGATTTCTCTGAGACAGTTATATCAGCTCATGTATTATACATAGTTATGATTGTGGTGTTGCTTGCCAATGCCATTATGGAGAGACGCTATTACGAGAATGTTGATTTCAATTATGTTGCTTTTGGTATTTACGCGTTAGCATTCTTTGGCGGTATTGAGTTGTGGGCATCCAGAGTTCAACCTTCTCACGTTTCTGGAGATTATCTGAGATATGGTGAGGTAGTCATGGTGTTTATGCTTGTCTACGAGGCTGCCAACCATATTGTCAAGGCGGTTGAGGCAAGTAGGAATGCAGCATACTACGAGAGGCTTGCTACTATTGACGTGATGTCTAACTGCTACAGTCGTACGGCGTACAATCACGACTTAGAGCAGCATCTTAAGATGCCACAGAAGAATTTTGCGGTTATACTTTTTGATCTTAATTTCCTTAAACGTATCAATGATACATTGGGACATCAATGCGGTGACAAGGCTATCAAGACTTGTAGTGCATGTATCAGGAAGATTTTTGATCGTGTCGGTAAGACTTATCGTATTGGTGGAGATGAGTTCGTTGTATTCATCGAGAAATGCGATGAATATAAGCTTATGCAGAGATTAGCTCTGTTTCAACGCTTGGTTACAGAGCAGAATAAGCATTTAGAGTTTACATTTATGGTTGCCAGTGGTTATGCTATCTTTGATCCTACTAAGGATTCAACGATTGAAGATACGATTAAGAGGGCGGACAACCAGATGTATATTAGAAAGCGCAGCATGAAGGAATCTATCGGAATGAATCCTGATGAGAGATAGGAGGTTTAATATGGTTTCGGGTGATGTTACTATTGTTAATGAGCTTGGACTTGACATGGTTCCGGCAGGTATACTTGCCAAGGAGATGGCAACGTTTGAGTGTGATGTCGATATTGTATCGGATGGTAAGAAGGTCAATGCCAAGAGTGTTATGAATATCATTGCCGGCTGTATTAAAAAGGGTGATGTTGTTACTATAGAAGCTGACGGAGTAGGCGAACAAGATGCTCTAGACAGAGCGATTCAGCTTATCAAGAGTGGTTTTGATATGTGATATGGGGGCGCTTAAAGTATTAAGCGCCTTTTATTATTTTATCGTCTTAGGAGATTGGTTATGGAGCTTAGAGAAGCTATAGAGAGTGTATTTGACAATGACATTTATAGAGCTGTTATCAGCAATCCCACTTCTAAGGATTCTGAGTATAAGAAGATAGTTATAGAGGACAAGGACTCTGTTTATCAGGTTGCGAAATACACTGATAAACAGGTTTTTCATGATAACGTTAATAAGAATCAGATAGCAGACAGATGTTTAGAAATTGTTGAAGGCAACTATAAGCGGGTTAATGCATTTTCTAAGGATAGCGAGTATATTATACTGATCTCTAAGAAGGGCAAGGTTAGCTATAAAGTCAACAAGACATCGCTGATTGCGCCGATTAAGGCGACTAAAGAGCACAATCGCAAGAAGAATTACATTTTCTCCGAAGGAATGAATATCCCGCCTCTTGTAGATATGGGGATTTTTACCAAGGAAGGCAAGGTCGTAAGTTCAATGTACGACAAGTTCAAGCAGATTAACAGGTTTATTGAGATAATAGACGACGAGATTATAAAGCTTAACACTAAGCATCTTAACATCATTGATTTTGGATGTGGCAAGTCGTACCTTACATTTCTTGTCTATTATTATCTAAGGGAGATTAAGGATATTGACGTCAATATGATAGGGCTTGATTTAAAAGCTGATGTCATTGACAAATGTAATCGCTCGGCTAAGGCGTACAAGTACGACGGATTAAGATTCGAACTTGGTGATATCAATGGATATGAAGCTCCTTTTGATGTTGATATGGTGCTCACGCTTCATGCGTGCGACACGGCGACGGACTATGCGTTATATAATGCTATCAAGTGGGGTGCTAAGCTTATATTTTCGGTTCCTTGTTGTCAGCACGAGCTTAATTCACAACTGGATACGGATTCATTTGCAATTCTATCTAGATACGGACTTATCAAGGAGAGATTTGCCGCGCTTGCTACAGATGCTATAAGAGGTAATCTGTTGGAATATATGGGGTATAAGACCAATCTTATGGAGTTTATAGATATGTCTCATACGCCTAAGAATATACTTATAAGAGCTATTAAGAGGGGGACGACTAAGAAGTCACATAAGGAGACAGCTATTAGTGAAGTAGAAGCTTTAGTTCGTGAGTTTAATTTCTCGCCTACTTTATATAGATTATTAATTGAAAATGATAGGAGTGAAGACAATGCGTGATATGGAAGGTAAGCATTACGGACAGATATTGGTTAATTATACGGTCAAGGATGGAACTGAGAAGAAGTACACTGATGATTTGGCTGAGACTATCAGGAAGTATATAGAAGACACTGTGGATGATGAGATTATCAAGGATATTGATGTGAGAGTTAATTTGTAATACGAGGGATAGGTTAATGACTTTTTTGGATGATCTTAATTTAAGAGTTATGTTGCTTGACGGCGCTATGGGAACTTATTTTAACAGATTATATCCCGGTAGAGTCGAGGCGGAAGAAGCTAATTTTACTAATGATGAGGGAATCGTTAACATTCATAAGGAGTATATAGAAGCGGGCTGTGACATAATAAGAACCAACACTTACGCAGTTAATCACACGCTTTTTCACAACGAGGAAGAGATTAGGGACACTCTTATTAAGGCGGTTTCTAATGCTAAGAGAGCGGTTAGTGAGTCAGGGCTTAATATATATATATTAGGCTCGATAGGCACAATAAGACAAGAGATAACTATGGATGAAGAGAGTCTGCTTAGTGAGTATGACATGATAGTGGATACCTTGTACGAGCAAGGGGTTGATGGAATATTCTTAGAGACATTCGCAGACCTTAGAATCGCGACTGAGATTGCTAAGAGAGCAAGAGACAGACATGAAGGGATACTTATATTTGCGAGCTTCTCTGTCAATCCCGTCGGATATACTAAGTTTGGATATAGTTTAAGACAGATTGTTGAGGATTCTGATGCATTTGCCGGAGTGGGACTTAACTGTAGTGTGGGCGCTGCGCATATGAGCAAGCTTCTTAAGAAGTTTAAGTTCCCTAAGAATGTCTATTTCAGTGCGCATCCAAATGCCGGGTATCAGCTCGAATTAAGAGGAAGAACGAGGTATTCCGAAGATCCTTTATATTTCGCTAAACAGATGGAGGAGCTTGTTAAGGCAGGTTGCAATATAATAGGTGGATGCTGTGGTACAACTCCGGAGTACACTAAGGCTCTTAATTCTATGCTTAATAAAATGATGGATGAGCTAAGCCTTCCTGTCAACAAGAAGGTTGTTAAGAGTGAAGTGAGTAGAGATGATATTAAGGTTTATCCTAATCCGTTTATAGATAAGCTTAATTCAGGGGAGAAGGTATATGTTGTTGAACTTGACTCTCCGCTTGATAATAACGCTGACAAGTTTAAGAATGGCGCTATGCTTTTGAAGGATCAGAATGTTGACTTGGTAACGGTTTCTGATTCTCCGATGGGCAGGGCGAGAGCCGATTCACCGATGCTTGCTATGATTATGCATAATATGACAGGTATGGAGGTTATGCCTCATATTGCGTGCAGAGACAGGAATCTTATAGCGTTAAGAAGTGTATTGCTGGGACTTAACATAGCAGGAATTAATAATATGCTTGTAATAACAGGAGATCCTGTTTCAAGAGATGACAGAGGAACTATCACTGGGGTCTTTGATGTCAATTCCATAAGACTTATGGAATACATCAAGAATATGAATCAAGAGGTATTTAAGGACAATCCTATGCATTTAGGTGGTGCTCTTAATTATCAGGGTGTCAATGTTGACGCCATTGTCGGAAGGATGATGAAGAAGATTGAGCAGGGATGTGAGTATTTCCTTACTCAGCCGATATTCTCCGATGAAGATATCGAGAGAATCAAGCTTCTTAAATCAAGGGTTGACTGTAAGATAATATGTGGTATCATGCCACTTGTGAGTTATAGAAATGCATTATATATGCGTAATGAGATGCCTGGAGTTAATGTTCCGGATTATGTTGTGGACAGCTTTAAGGCAGATATGACGAGGGAAGAGGCGGAAGTTGTTTCTAAGCGTATATGCGTAGAGATAGCTGATAAACTCTATGATGTTGCAGACGGATACTATTTTATGACTCCTTTCTGGAGAGTGAAATTAGTTGGAAGCATAATAGAGGAGATAAGGAGCAGACATTCATGAATAGAGAAGAATTCATTGAATATATAGGAGATACCCCGATATATCTTGACGGTGCAACCGGTACCAACTTGCAAAATGCAGGTATGCCGACGGGAGTGTGCCCTGAGAATTGGATACTGGAACACAGAGATGTTTTGGTTGATCTTCAGAAGGCGTATGTTGAGGCAGGTACTAATATCTTGCTTGCACCTACATTTTCAGGTAACAGAATAAAGTTAGAAGAGTATGGCCTCGGAGACAGGATAGAAGAGATTAACAGAGAACTTGTGAAACTTTCTAAGGATGCGAGTCAAGGCAAGGCACTTGTAGCCGGTGATATCACGATGACCGGTAAGCAGCTCTATCCGATGGGAGATCTTAAATTCGAAGAATTGGTTGACATATATAAGGAGCAGGTTTCTTACATGCTCAAGGAAGATGTTGATCTTTTTATAATCGAGACAATGATGAGCCTTGCAGAGACCAGGGCAGCGGTTATTGCTATTAGAGAGCTTTCTGATAAAGCGATAATTGCAAGTATGACATATAACGAGGACGGAAGAACCTTATATGGAACAGATCCTAAGACTGCGGCGATTGTATTGCAATCACTTGGCGTAGATTCGATAGGTGTCAACTGTTCGACGGGCCCTAAGGATATGGTTTCTATCATTGAGGCTATGAGAGAGGTAGCACATATTCCGCTTATGGCTAAGCCTAATGCCGGAATGCCTGAGCTCATTGACGGAGTAACCAAGTACCTTATGACTCCCGATGAGTTCGCATCAGATGTCAAATGCTTAATCGACAAGGGTGTCCATATTGCCGGAGGATGCTGCGGTACTACGCCAGAACATATTAGGGCGTTACATGATCTCACCAAAGATATCAAGGTGTTGAAGCCTATTGAGCACCACAGAGCATTCCTGACTTCTGAGAGACAATCAATAGAGATTAAGCTTGATGATTCATTTAAGATAATCGGAGAGAGGATTAATCCAACCGGCAAGAAGAAGCTTCAAGCTGAACTTAGAGAGGGGAAGCTCAATCTTGTTATGGATATGGCTGAGCAACAAGAGGAGAGCGGTGCTGCGATTCTTGATGTCAATATGGGTATGAATGGTATTGATGAGAAGGAGATGCTCTTAGAGGTTGTTGCACAGGTTTCATCGAGCTCTAATCTTCCTTTATGTATAGATTCAAGTCACGTGGATGTCATAGAGGCTGCGTTAAGACAGTATCCGGGACGCGCTTTGATTAATTCGATTTCTTTAGAGTCGGAGAAGTTCGATAAGCTTCTCCCGATTGCTAAGAAGTACGGTGCGATGTTTATTCTGCTTCCACTGTCTGATGAGGGGCTTCCTAAGAATATCGAGGAGAAGAAATCTATTATTCACAAGATAATGGATAGAGCTTTAGAGCTTGGAATTAATAAAGAGGATATCGTTGTTGACGGACTTGTTGCAACTGTGGGTGCGGAACCTAAAGCTGCTATAGATACAATCAATACAATCAAGTATTGTCACGATGAGTTGGGACTTTTTACATCGTGCGGTCTTTCTAACATTTCCTTCGGATTACCTAAGAGAATCAATGTAAATGTCGGCTTTCTTACAATGTGTATTGAGTCCGGGCTTACAATGGCGATTGCTAATCCGAATCAGGAGGAGTTGGTTAACGCTATACTTACATCTGATCTCTTGCTTAACAGAGAGGGTGCGGATATAAGATATATCACGAGGATGAATGAGATAATCGAAAGGGAAGAGGCGTTAGGCGAGATGGTTCCTAAGAATCCGGGAGCCAATGTGCCTAAGAAATCAGAAGACAAGAGTCAGGATAAACCGCCGATTTATCTTGCGGTGCTTAAGGGGCAGAAGGATAGGATCCTTGATCTTACTAAGCAGGCGCTTGATGATGGAGTGGCATCTCCCGATGATATCATAAATGATATGCTTATTCCTGCTATCAATGATGTTGGAGATCTGTTCAATAAGAAGAAATACTTCCTTCCGCAGTTGATTGCAAGCGCAGAGACGATGGAGAAGTCGATAGGATACTTAGAGCCGATGCTTGTTAAGAAAGATACCGGAGAGGTGCTTCCTACGATTATCATTGCGACTGTTGAGGGAGACATTCACGATATCGGCAAGAATCTTGTGGCTTTGATGCTTAGAAATTACGGATACAATGTAATTGATCTCGGCAAAGATGTGCCACTTGATGATATATTAAAGGCAGCTAAAGACAACAATGCTGAGATCATAGCGCTTTCAGCTCTTATGACTACAACGATGATGAGGATGAAAGACGTGGTTGATGCTGTTAAGGAGCAGAACCTTCCATACAAGGTAATTATAGGAGGGGCTGTTGTAACGGATAGCTTTGCTGAAGAGATAGGTGCAGACGGCTATTCCAATGATGCAGCAGACTGCGTTAAGCTTGTTGAGAGTATTAGAAAAAAATAATTAGGAGATATATTATGTCAGAGATTAATCAGGATCATATCAGGAATTTTTGTATTGTGGCTCATATTGACCACGGTAAGTCGACACTTGCAGATAGAATTATTCAGATGACGGGTGTTCTTACCGAGAGAGAGATGCAGGCTCAGGTTCTTGACAATATGGATATCGAGAGAGAGAGAGGTATTACAATAAAGTCCCAGACTGTTCGTATCATTTACAAGGACAAGAACGGTGAGGAGTATATGCTTAACCTTATTGATACTCCGGGTCATGTTGATTTTAACTACGAGGTGTCTAGAAGTCTTGCGGCTTGTGAGGGTGCGGTATTGGTTGTTGATGCTGCTCAGGGAATTGAAGCTCAGACTCTTGCTAATGTATACTTAGCGCTTGATCACGACTTGGAGGTGTTCCCTGTTATCAATAAGATTGATCTTCCTTCTGCAGAACCTGAGAGGGTTAAGGCAGAGATAGAGGATGTTATTGGAATTGAGGCGATGGATGCGCCTATGATTTCTGCTAAGACAGGTATTAATGTTGAGCAGGTGTTAGATGCTATTGTTAACAATATTCCTGCGCCTGTTGGTGATGAGAACGGACCGTTACAGGGTCTTATATTTGACAGTATTTATGATTCTTATAAGGGTGTTATCATTTTCCTTAGAATCAAAGAGGGCACTGTCAAGAAGGGCACTACAATTAAGATGATGGCTACTAATGCAACGGCTGAGGTTGTTGAGGTTGGATATTTTGGACCGGGACAGTTTATTCCTTGTGAGAAACTCACTGCCGGTATGGTTGGATATATTACGGCTTCCCTTAAAAATGTTCACGATACTCAGGTTGGGGATACAGTCACTGATGCGGACAATCCTTGTGCGGAGGCTTTGCCGGGATATAAGAAGGTCAATCCTATGGTTTACTGTGGTATGTATCCGGCTGATGGTGCGCACTATGAAGATCTTAAAGATGCTTTGGAGAAACTGCAGCTTAATGATGCTGCGCTTCAGTACGAACCGGAGACTTCTATTGCGCTTGGCTTTGGTTTCAGGTGCGGTTTCTTAGGATTATTACATCTTGAGGTTATTCAGGAGAGATTAGAGCGTGAGTACGATCTTGACCTTGTGACTACTGCTCCCGGCGTTATTTACAAGGTTTATAAGACTAACGGAGATGTTATTGAGCTTACCAATCCGTCTAATCTTCCTAATCCTGCGGAGATTGATTATATGGAAGAGCCTATTGTAAATGCTGAGATTATGGTTACTAAAGAATTTGTTGGTGCTATTATGAAGCTGTGTCAGGAGAGACGTGGTGTTTATAAAGATATGGAATATATTGAGGAGACAAGAGCTTTGCTTAGATATGATCTTCCTCTTAACGAGATTATTTATGATTTCTTTGATGCGCTTAAGTCGCGTTCGCGTGGATATGCTTCATTTGACTATGAGATGAAGGGATATGAGAAGTCTGATCTTGTGAAGCTTGATATCCTTATCAATCACGAGGAAGTGGATGCGCTTTCATTTATCGTTCACAAGGATTCTGCTTATGAGCGTGGTAGAAAGATGTGTGAGAAGCTTAAGGCTGAGATTCCTAGACATCAGTTTGAGATTCCTATTCAGGCTGCGATTGGTGCTAAGATTATTGCAAGAGAGACTGTTAAGGCTTATCGTAAGGATGTGCTTGCGAAGTGTTATGGTGGTGATATTACTCGTAAGAAGAAACTCTTAGAGAAGCAGAAGGAAGGTAAGAAGAGGATGAGGCAGATAGGAAATGTGGAGATTCCTCAGAAAGCCTTTATGAGTGTACTTAAGCTAGACGAAGAGTAGTCAAATTGTCGCAGGGTGGGTATAATGTTCTATGCTGACGCGCTTTCGCTCCGAAGAAGACGTAGCGGTACTAAATTCGTGCGGCTAAAGCTCGCACTCATTAAGTGCCGACGTCTTCAACGGGTCAGCGTAAGAACAATTATACCCACCCTGCTCGTAATGCTAATGTTAACAAAATAGCGGTGTTATTCTAAGCAAGTTGTTATCCATGGAGTGCCCTAAGAGAAATGTGTCATTCTGAGCGAAGCGAAGAATCTTTATCGCGAGTCGTAGCGGCGAACAGTGTTCGCCATTATTAAATGTGACGCTCCCGCCAACACAAAGCTACATCGGACACGCTCTCGCTTCGGTAAAAACGTAACAGTACTAAATTCGCACTACGCAAGCTTGTGCTCATTAAGTACTGACGTTTTTATAGAGTCCGATTTAAGCTTATGTATTGACGTGCTCTGTGATTATCGTGTTTATTGGAAATCACCATATGAACTATGTCATTCTGAGCGAAGCGAAGAATCTTTATCGCAAGTCGTAGCGGCGAACAGTGTTCGCCATTAATAAATGTGACGCTTCCGTCAACACAAAGCTACATAATATGCTTTCTTCGCTAATAGGGTGCGGGGCACGCCGGGAATGGATTATAATGAATGGAAGGAGTGTGTGATATGGAGACTAAAGAATTGGGAATCTATATACACATTCCTTTTTGTGTTAGAAAATGCGCATACTGTGATTTCTTATCGTATGGTGTTGAGGCGGCAAATGAATTTGGCATTAAGGATATTCACAGAGCGTATGTAGAGTCAGTTATCGCTGAACTTGGCTCTTATGTTGAGAAATGTAAAGATAGAAATATTGCTACCATTTACATTGGAGGAGGCACTCCGTCAATATTAGACAGCAGTCTAATATTAAAATTGCTTGATTATGTCAAGGGTAATTTTAGCGTCGACGACAATGCGGAGATTACTATTGAGTGTAATCCGGGGACAACGAATATTGAGAAGTTTAGGACTTACAGAGAAGCTGGGATTAACAGGCTTAGTCTGGGACTGCAATCTACTGATAATGCTATGCTTAAAATACTTGGTAGGGTGCATACTTATGAGGAGTTTCTTAATCAATACGAAGATGCCAGAGAGGTCGGTTTTAGCAATATAAATGTTGACCTTATAAGTGCCCTCCCTAATCAGACTGTCGACATGTATATCAAGGATCTTAATAATATCATTTCTCTAAATCCGGAACACATTTCTTCTTACAGTCTTATTATTGAAGAAGGAACAAGATTTTACGATAATCCTGAAATATTAGACCATCTTCCTTCGGAGGATGATGCTGTTAGGATGTACGAACTTACCGATGAGTATCTTAAAAATGCCGGTTACAATCGCTATGAGATTTCTAATTACGCCAAGGACGGTTATGAGAGCAGACACAATTCTTCTTATTGGAAACTCACGGATTATATCGGTGTGGGACTTGGAGCTTCTTCATATTTTGGTGGAGTGAGGTATAAGGTGCATCGAGATTTTAAGGAGTATATTAAAGGGTATTATCATCATGAAGAGGTCGAGGAGATAACTGTTAATGACAGCATGGAAGAGTTTATGTTCTTGGGACTTCGTATGATGGAGGGGGTTAGGTATTCAGATTTTAAGAAGCGTTACGGAGTTGATATTGAGTCGGTTTACGGTGAAGTGATTGACAAGCATGTCAAGCTTGGCAATCTGGTTAGAACTCCAAGCCGCATAAGGCTTTCAACAGACGCAATCCCTATAAGTAATCAGGTGTTTATTGATTTTATGTTATAGTTTTTTAAGATGAATGAAAGAATAATATTGGTGAATATAGCCATATGAGCTTAAGACAAATGATAACAAGAGTTAACAATCTATCTGATGAGCAACTGGATAAGATTCGCATAATGGTAGGCGAGGCATTTGTTCCCAATGAATTGTTTCATAATTGGGGAAATGAAGATGAACGCAGGGAAGATGTTATGAAATATATGTCTTTATACGTTGATTACGTTTATCAGGCAGGAGAATTGTATGCAAATGAAGACATGACAGGATTTATAGGGCTTGAAGATTCATGTAATAAACCTGTATGGCCACAGATTAAAATGCTGTTTAAGATGCTTACAAAGATAAAGTTTTCTAGGGTAAAGAGTCTGCTTTCGTTTGTGAATCAGATTAGCAAATCCAATGAGAAGTACGCTAAGAAGAGACACCTTGATACATTGATGGTATGTGTTGATAAGAATCATCAGGGCAAAGGAATTGCTTCGGAACTTATAAGATTTGCAAAAGAGATGTCTGACAAGGAAGAGATTCCGTTATTATTTGACACAGATATGAAATCATATGCTGAAATGTATCAGCATTTTGGATGTAATCTGTATAACACTGTAACTGCCGATAATGGAGTTACAAGATATTGTTTAGTTTATAGAGGGATATCAGCTTGAATATTTTGGTTGACAAATTAATATGAATCAAATATAATGTATCAAAATGATATATATCAAAAAGATATATTGATGAAGGAGAGCGGCAGGTCATTATATCTGCCGGATGGCTGTCCTAAGAAGGCTCTTTCATATAAATGGACATGGAGAAGGTGAAAATGGCTAAAGACAGGAAGATAGATGTGGTTATCCTTGGGCTTCTCGCGCATGAGGATCTTACAGGATACGATATCAAGAAACAGATAGATGGTGCAATCAGCTTTTTCTGGAAAGGAAGCTTTGGAAGTATTTATCCTGCACTCAGTGATATGGAAAAGCAGGGGCTTGTGAAGCGGAAGAAGGCGGATGCTACCGGTGGTAGAGGGAAGATCATTTACCAGATAACCAAGAAGGGTAAGGATACTCTTAAGATATGGTTAAATGATGAGAAGGTAACTAATGACCTTAAGTATGAGACGCTTCTTAAAATGTACTTTGGTGGTTCAGAAGACAGAAGGGTGACAATCCGAAATATTGAAATTTTTGAGGAACAGGTTAAGGGGAACCTGGAGATTCTTAAGGTTTATAAGGAGAATCTGGAAAAAGTTCTGGATTATGAGGACCATATCCATTTTTATTTGACTGTTATGTTTGGAATTGAGACTTATGAAGCGTATCTTAGATGGTGTAAAAAGGCTAAGAAGATTTTGAAGGAGAGATAAGATGAGTACAGCAATAGTATATTAT
>CAMVPR010000028.1 GCA_947169385.1 uncultured Lachnospiraceae bacterium
ATCAAGAGCCTCACGTACTAACTAAACCACGGGGACGGATCCTTAGCCAGAGGGTCCGTCCACATGGTCCCTATTCTAAAATCGGATTATCGTAGTATTCTTCATCGCTATCACAAACACGCGCTTCCCTTATCCTACAAAAATTCTCTGTCCTAATACATACATACATAGGTGTTCCATCGGATTTTGGCTTCAACTCATAGTAGTAAAAATATTCGTCATAGGCATACGCTTCAGAACTCGCATTGGGTTCCCCAATCACATCTATAATCTCCGAAGATTTAATATCACAGCCATTATGATCACTAAGAAACATTCTCATCTCATCTTCTGTGAGTTTTGGACCTTTAGTGTCCGTCCACAAAAACGATTTACCACCTATCAATCGAGCAGAAACCTCATCGCTGCTCATAATGTTGCAGGCAAGGTATTTATCCTCACAATTATCTCTAAAAACGGCATCTGCTTCAAGGTTTCTTAATATAAATTCAGTAACCCCGACCTCGTCAGGATTGTCAGTATTTTCATAACAGAAAGCGAGACTGATGGTGTACCATTCCCCATCTATCCAAAAATCAATATCTGTACTGGCAGTCAGAACATTGTGACCATAATTATATGAACCTTCTCCACCAACAAGCCCAACATCAATATTGTGCTCGGAGAACCCACCCGGATAAGAACTAAAGAAATCTTTAAGAGCATCATCAAATTCCTTGTCGTTCTGGAGCTTTGGAGTGAAATTCTTGGCAAAAGCTTCACTGTCACCCTCATCAGCAGATTTAAGTAAAGCAGAAAATACCTCTTGGGCAGCCTCATTATCATTCACATATTCACTTCTCCATTTATCAGGTACACATTCATATTGCGTCCTCTCTATTGAAGTTTTGTTATTGGATATCAGAGTAGCAACAAGCGCCATAATTATTATGGCCAAAGCCGGAAGAGACAGTAAAGATCCTATAATGATAAAAACTGTCGGGTGCTTCTTACCTTTGTTGTTAGGATTTCTCCTCTTCACGACACCGACAATTAGAAAAATCAAGCCTAGAACGAGCATGAACAAAAGGATTCCTATAATTATTGCCAAAAAAGCCATTATCATTGATGCAAATGCCATACGCCACCTCATATAATAAATCATTATAGTTTTCTACAGTATAGCGCCGTGTAGGATATTTGTAAAGTGATAGGAACGAAGATGGCAACAGCCCTGAAGATGGGACTTGCGACGCAAGCGCGAAGCGCTTGCTAGTCCTGGGTACCGGGGAACCCACAGTGGGTTTGGGGCTTCCGCGGAAGATAGGGACTTGCGACGGCACGCTGAAAGCGTGCCTAGTCCTGCTCCGCAGGGAACCCACAGTGGGCGAACAGGCGCTCTTACGGAGCGCCTGTAATATAAAAAGAGGAATGACTTGCGTCATTCCTCTTTTTATATTCTAGGTACTGCGGAAGATGGGACTTGAACCCACACGACATTGCTGCCACAAGATCCTTAGTCTTGCTCGTCTGCCAGTTCCGACACTTCCGCATGCGGTTAACAACCGACTTGACTATACTATCACTTCGCCATACATTTGTCAAGAACTTTTTTCAAAAGTTTTTTTAACCTGTTAAAACATCTGTAATTCAACATTTGTTACACATTTGTAATCAAATATATGTTATCATCTTATCAGATATATAATTACGACATCAAAATCACAACTTACAGGAGGTTTTAGTATGCCAGACTTACAAATTAAAAAGAACAATTGGGAGAATCTTGACCTCAAGAGTACCAAGATTCCTGAAATCGTAAGAAACAATTCAGATGAGGAAGTTATTAAAAGCTACCTTAACAACAATAAAAGCAAGCTCAGTGACAAGGAGATTGATTTTTTAAATCACCGGATTTCGAGCATGAAGCTTATAAACTCTAAGCTTAAAGAGGTCAACAAACAAATTAAAGACGACACCTATATAGAGACCAAAACCACATTAAAAGCCAACCCTGATAAAGAGAGCTTTATACTCACCAGCATTAAACAGCCATCCTTTCAGACAGCGGACAACGGCTGCTGGTCCTGCTTTTATCAAATGCTTTTACAGAGCCGCGGAATAAAAGACTTAACCCAGGAGGATATCCGCGCATACAGACCTGCTCTTTCTAAGAATTCACATGGCTTTGGCAATGAATCTGACCTTGAAATGAACACGGATTCAAGGATAAATGCAATCGATATGGGTGATTTGGCAACAGGTCTCGTTCCTGATTCTATGCTTAAGAGTACCGAAATATGGTCATTCAACAAGCTTAAAGGCAACAATGGAACCCCTGAGGAGAAGAAGGCGTATTTTGATGCGGCTAAAAGCGGTATCAAAAAGATTATCATAGAAGCAATCAGAGACCACAAGTCTCCTGTCGGACTTATGATGGACGGTCACTATATCACAATTACAGGTATAGAGGGAGATGTAATCTCTTATAAGAACTCCATGCCGACCACCGAAGCCGGAAACAACCCTGATTACACCTTTAAGGAGAACCTTTCAGACCTGATAAATTCTGCACTTAACGGAATCAACGCTGATGCGTTAACTCTTACATGGATGGAAGATATCGAGGTTCTTAAATCCAATACTATCGTAAACCTGCCTTTGACCAATGTAGAGCTTGAAAATCACCTTAGTTTCAATAATACACTTTACACTGACAGGATTAAATACACTGCCAAAGAAAATCAAGCGATGTTTAAGGATGACAGGCACCAGAACGGAACCGTGATTTGTGCTACCGGCGGAATAGATATAGATGATGCTGACGCTGAGTACCGTTTTCACTTAAACGACGGTTTTTTCAGGATTGACAAGGCTTATCTACCTGACAAAGTCAACAGTAAAAGATTATTAAGAAAAGCCGAAAGAAGAAGTAACGAGCAGGAAGAAAGATTAAAGACTGAAAGAAATAACAAGCTTAAAAAAATTGAAGACATTGAGCATAAGATTACCAAAGAGAAATTAAATTCAGCCAATGCAGCTCCTATTCCTGTTCAGCCTGAGAAACAAAGCTTTAAGATAAAAGTTAAGTATACCGGCAGGCCATTCTTTGGTGACGGCAATTTTGTTGATTTTAAAAATACCATGAATGCTATGGGCTGGGACAAGGATAAATATCCTACCCTCCTGTCAGCGTTTGCTAATGTATATGATGTTTTTCCTCTTGACAAAATGCCTAACCACAAGCTAGCCATGGACACATTGTTCACCAACAGCTTTATCTCGAACTTTAATTCTAAAAACTCAATAACCGCATTAAAAAAGACGCTTGAGGATTTCCTTTATAACATTAAGAACGGTGGAGCAATATATGACGATATGGGCATACAGCAACATCTAAAGGGCATCAACACATTAAGAGATATAGATGATAATGTTGCTGTCTCCCTCACATACTTAGAGAAGTTTATTGAGACTCTTAATGCTATTGAGTTCTTTGCGCCGGACCTTAATCCGGATGCCATCGACATTGAAAGCTTCATTGATAACAAAGGCAATATACTATATAACGAGATTAAAAACAACGAGATTATCAAATCCAACGTAGGCTATGGAGCGTTAAACGACAGTAAGGGAACAAGAATAGCTCACAACTGTAAATACAGAATTAAAAATCAGTCATACTCATATAACGAAGCAGAGAAATTACTGATAGACATGGATAAGGTTCCGGTTGATGCCCGTGACAAAGATTTGTATTTTACACTTTTACTCACTTTAGCATATCCTGACCCGGGCAGTCCTGACAAAAAGGTAGTATTCAATGACAACGATTACATATATCTTGCCGAAAGATACAGCGAGGATTCAGAATTTGCCGGTAACATTGATGACATTATCAATTACGGCTACTCCACGCTATGGGCTGAGAGTGCGTATCTTAGCAGATATATCTTTAATAAGGACAGAAATCTTTATGGAGATTCAACTGGCGAAAAAGCTGAAGTTCTTACCGACAAAAAGAAAGCCGAGGCTGCAACCGGCTTTAAGGATACCATAAAAAGTGCCAAAAATGATTGGAGCATGCTAAATACCGCCATCAAAGACCACCTGACTAAAGAGGAGGCTAACTTTGACACTTCACTAACAAAAATACAGAATGATTTGATACTTGGGAACAAAACCTTTGAGCCGGTAGCATTTGACAAGAATTCTACAATCAACTACGTTGAAGCTGCCAAGATTATAGCAGTTACCACAATTCCTGCCAAAATCAATGCAGTACCGGACAAATACATGCTAAATGTAAATGCACGCATGGAATCAAGCCTTGACAGAGCTATAAGAGAAAGAAATGAAACCATAGCATTAAAAGCCAAAACCATTGCCAACAGCTTTGATTTCGTTATGTATATCAAAGAAAAAGCCGATTCTATACTTAAGATGACATGCGAAGAATTTGTAAATGACTATGACAATTACAGGACTGCTGCTTATAACAAGGTCAAACAGGATATCGATGATGTTACTTCATTTACAGGCAATCAGGATTATGAGCTTAACAAGGCATCAATCGTTAACAACAGCAACTTATTAATTGCACAATCAGTCAATGATACCGCTCCGTTTAATAGAGAGGATATGGTTAGGGCTGCGGATTTAGTCATTGCCAAGACGCTCTTAACTAAAAGAGCTGACACGATGTTTTACAGCAAAGTCATGATTGATGATATTATTGAACCGAACATGATAGCATTCAGAATCAAAGAAGCGAGAAATGAACTCATCAACGACCAGGTATTCTTAGAAACATTTGCAAAACGACTGCCGGCTAAGGACTTTTATAAAGAGTATACAAAGGCTTTAAATTTAGAAACCAACAGAAAGATTAAGGCAGAAAATGCCAGAAAGAAAGATATAAGAAAGACAAGAGGTGAGGAAGCCCGTATCAATCAGTATTTGGAAACTCATAATCACAAAATTACAGACAAGCAGGCCAAGGAGCTTGTTGAAAGCTATAACAACATGCTCGAATACAACAAAGGCAAGTCTCCTAGCAGTGCAATGGAGAAGCTTATGAAAGCATTTAAGGATGTAATCGATGAGATGGGTGTGGATGCTTCAGGCAGAAATATTCAGATGATGAAGCTTCATAAGCTTAACAAGTATGTTCTTAAATACTACGATAAACGACAGGGAATATTCCACGATCCATACACAGATATGGGTAAAGCTCGTCTTAAAGAGATTGAAAAGCTTTCAGTCACAACAGCTAAGATTGTCGATACAATGCGAAAGGAAACTCCTGACATCAACAATTCAAAGCCTAAAAAGGAAGCAGGCAACATCAAAAAATAACAAAAACCCCCGTATCAATATAGCGATACAGGGGTCTTACTTTATGCTCTGTTTCTTACTTCATCTAATATTTCACCGTCATCTAATGCATATTCCATTTCCACCGCTGATCCGGAACATCTGGCCGCACTCACCGCCTTCGACATAGCCCTGAAATTAATCGCAGTTCCAACACCATCAGCGATATATGTAGCTGCTCTGTTAGCACTGATTCCAAAACTGTCAGCAACAGATATGGCATCAATATTGGCTCCTAAGAACATAAACTCCCATTTACGCTTCTCTTTGGCATTGCCTATCATATTCTTAATCTTTGAATAGCTATACTTAGAGCTTGAATTTTCATATCCGTCAGTCGTAATTATAAAGAGCGTCTTAGCAGGTGGGTTATCCTCGTTCTTTTGTACATTTTTGATATGCTTGATACTTGAACCAATTGCGTCCAAAAGCGCTGTACATCCTCTTACATAATACTGCTCCTTATCCATAGGCTTAACTTTATTAATGTCAACCCTATCGTGAAGAATCTCGACCTTATCATCAAACAACACGACAGATAAACGCACGTCGCCCTCTTCCTCCTGTTGCTTAGAAAGAAGCGAATTAAATCCTCCAATAGTATCATCAACAAGTCCGGCCATCGAGCCACTTCTGTCAAGAATAAAAACAATCTCGGTTACGTTATTAGTCTTCTTCATAATAATTCCTCCTTCAATATGGCGCTTGCTAAAAGCGTTATTTATCTTACATCCATACTATAGCAAATGAGGATAAAAAAATGGTCGCTTTAAAAGCGACCTTTTGTCATTATGAAATCATACATTCTAATCCATGCTCTTCGAGCTGAATATCAAGTTCTATCATATCATATATCTCATTCTCGATAAAATACGAGAAGATTATATCTGTCTTGCTACATGGCGAAAGTGCATATCCCGCCCTAGAAAGCAAATCCCTTGATTCATCAAGGTTAAGTCTCGCCCCGACACAGAGACACAGTGCTGTATTCTTGTTAGGATGATAATCAGGATTGTTCTTAATCTTAGAAAATACCTTCTTGTCAACCAAAGCAGCCTTATATACATCAGAATTCTTAAGTTCTTTAGCTTCAATAAGATACATTAAGTATTCAGAAAATGTATCCGCCATATGATTCATTCTGTCATCAAGAGCATCCGAAAGCTTATCAAGCGCATCATCGTAGTCTTCTACCGAAGCACTCTTTGTACATTCTATTGCCACATCTTCCTCAAGCGGCATCGCTTCACGAGAGGCAGAACCGACCCCTGCTGGCATAAAGCATTTACTTTGCGAACTCAACACGCCCATAAAACCGCTAAAACTTGGCGATGATTCTAATGCCATTCCAGACGTCGATGCATATTCTGGTTCATCTGACTTAGCATCGACATAATGCTCTTTTATATATTCTTCAAGCCCCGGATATTCTCGTTTGGGTACTCGCTTCTTAAATATGGCAATCGCCCCCTGGTCACTCTACAATCTCAATAACATCTTTTAGAACATAGTTAAATGTTGGTGCTGACGAATTAGCATTCTCTCTGAACTCATGAGTCAGATCTATAGTGTCATTGGCGTCGTTAGGGTTAACACCTACATAGTCACCCTTAAAGACAGATACTGTGTTATCTTTAAGTGCGTTAACAGTGTTGGTGACAGCCTTTTTGGTAAAATCAGGAACAATAATATCGTTAACCTCTCTCATCTCGACCCAGCCATCATTAAATCCTGCTCCGACATCATTACCATGAACATGCCCTCTGACACTCTTCTCGATGATTTCTCCATCGAGCACAGCTCCTATCGCATCCACTATATATGGATCCCAGTTAATCTTACAGCTTATGAGTGAAGTAGTAGGCGCATAGCTTATCATACTCTCATTATAACCAACATGATATACCTTCTTGTTCTTCTCTGACTTCTCGCAAGCCACCGCAGGTCCTGTAGTATCCGAATGCTGTGAAATGATAACGCATCCCATATCAATAAGCTCGTTAGCCGTCTCATACTCTATATCGTAATTGCCCCACGTGTTGGTATATTTGACCTTCATGGTAGCATCAGGAACGATTGATCTCACTCCCAAAAGAAATGCGGTATACCCTGATATTACCTCTGCATAAGGATATGCAGCAACATAGCCAACAAGAGCTTTATCAGTGGTAAGAATACCTTCATCAATCATAGACTTAAGCTTCAAACCCGCAACTACACCGGACACATATCTTCCCTGATATATCTCACCCATAAACGTGTGATAATTGGAAAGAACCGGCTCTTCATTAGCATTGCTGCATGTTGCCTGACAGAACTCAACATTCTGATGAGTTGCAGCATAAGCCTTAACCGAATTGCCAAACCCGGCACTGTTACTGAATATAATGTCGCAATTGACATCGATAAGTCTGTCTAAAGCATTAGTAACATTGGCATCACTTACATTCTTAACTTCATAGACGCTAATCTTATTACCATAGACTTCCTTAGCCTTCTCTTTAGCAAGCATAAAGTTGTTGGTATAAGGCATACTCTCGTCACCGTTATAGACAAATCCAACTCTAACCATCTTCTCATCATTGGTCTGCCTGGTATTAATGACCTTATACGTAACCACACACAGTACAATCAAGAGAGCAGTAATAAATGATATAATATATTCTCGCTTCATACTATCACTCCTCTCCCTTAACGTCCTGGCCTAAAGAAGCTATAGAATCTTCTTTATGCTCAACATTAATATCACCGGAAATACTTCTGTGATATAGTTCCTCAACATCTACCGTTCCGTCGTCAATAAGCTCTAAGAACACATCAAGTATCTCAGGATCAAACTGAGTTCCTCTACATCTCTTAAGTTCGTTTATAACATAATCAAAATCAAGTTTCTTTCTGTATACACGGTTGGCTGTCATTGCGTCAAATGCATCCGCTACACCGATTATTCTTCCGTAAAGCGGTATATCCTTACCCTTGAGCCCCTCCGGATAGCCGGTTCCATCGTACTTCTCATGGTGAAACTGAGCTCCTTCGACTATATGGTCAATCAAGGTAAACTCTTTAAGAATATTAGCTCCTCGAACAGTGTGTGACTTCATAACCTCGTACTCTTCATCAGTAAGTCTGCCCGGCTTATTAAGAATACTGTCAGGAATACCTATCTTACCGATGTCGTGAAGAAGTGCTGATTTCTTAAGGTTCGCACACTCCTCATCCGGCAAGCCCATACGTTTGGCAATCATGACGGAATACTCAGATACACGTTTAGAGTGCTGAGAAGTATTCTCGTCCTTGGCATCGACCGCTCTCGCAATAGCAAGAATTGTCTGATTACCCATCTGAAGCTGTTTCTCAGCCATCTCGATATGAAGATTCTGAATTGCAAGCGTTCTCTGCATTCTGATTCTTGCGATAAACCATGTAATCCAGATAACAACTAACGCTGCCACAAAAAGCATATAGAATATAAAGTAGCCGTTATCGTAGATATGATCCTCCATTACCACCTTATACGAACTGCTCTCAATAACCCTTTCCGTGTCACCTTCTAGAATCGATACATAGAACCTATGCGTACCTGCAGGGATATTGGTATAACTGATATTAGCTAGTTCACTTAATCTACACTCTACCGGCTCATCATCAACTCCCTCAAGGTAGTAACTTACATAAGGATCTTCCAAAGTAAAATTAATAATCTCAGGATAAAGCGTAACCTTGTTAACATCCTTCTCGATTATGATATCCTCGCCTCTGCCTATATTAAATACCTCATTGTCCATCACAACCGTTGACAAATGCATACGGTATGACTTTCTGACTGTATCATAGCTCTTGGTATCAAGCATATATATACCATCTTCACAAGAGAGATATAATCTGCCTTTCTTGTCCATGTAATTCCATGAATTAGCAACTAAAGGTCCGTTAAGTCCCTTCTTAACATCAAGAAGAATCTCTTCCTGTTTCTCACCATTTATGAGTTTATTCTTATCAACAATAAAAACTCCAGAACTGCTTAGCACGCAGATTTCATTTTCTGATATACACTTAATATCATAATTGTTGTAATAAGGGAAATTATTAAGTTCCTTAATGTTATAATCTTCATCTATGTAACTTAAACCGTTACTTGCAACAACAAACATTCCGTTCTTGCTACCCTTATCTTTGACGGTTCTCAGTACAACATCAGAACTTAATCCCGACTGCTTGGTAAAGTTGGTCTGAAGATCGCCCTTACTGTTAAGAACATACAATCCTCTTCCATCTGTACCAAGAACAATACTGCCATCATCCATCTCGTCTATACTGAGAATCATAGTCTCAGTAAGTGAACCGTCAATAGTAGAGACATAAGAAGGCTTACCGTTCTCGAAGAAAGTCAGTCCAACCTCACTACCTGTTACCATCCTTCCATCATCAAGCCTCTTAGCCATTCTTACCCAATCGCCCATCATTGGATTAGAATTATCATAGACAGTAATCTCCAAATCCTTATTAACTATGTATATACCTTCGCCAAAAACGCATATCCAAAGGTTGCCTTCTCCGTCAACCTCAAGGCACCTGATTCTCTTACCCTTTAACTTCTTGGTAAGAGAGTTCTCAATCATCTCTCTTCTGTCTGAACTTACGATATCAAGTCCGTTATCGGTTCCGGAATACAGTAAGCCGTTCCATTCCATCGTTGAATTGACAACCACAGACTTACCACCTGCAGTCCTATATATATCCATAAACGAAGACTCAGACATCTTAAGAAGGCCAAGTCTTGAAGACGCAAACCAAAGATTGTCCTGATAATCCTTAATCATCCTGTCAATCGAGTTGTTAAATTCGTTGGTATTTACAGAAACAAATGTATCTTGCTCGTTGATATATCCTATTCCCGTATCGCTTAATATATAAAGCTTGTCATCATCGGTCTGATAGACCTGATTGATATTCTTAAGGTGCTTACAATCATATTCTTTAATCTTAGATGCCTTGCCTGCTGCAAATCCATACACTATTACACGATGCTCTGATGTACCGGCATAAAGTCTTCCGTCTTTCACAAATGAAATCGAAGTAATAATCTCATTCTGATTCTTCAATGCAAAATGGCTTACAATCTCACCATCTTTAAGAACAAACACAGTTCCGGTATTGTCAAGAACAGCAACATAACCATCATTATTGATAGTGCTGGCATAAGCATATTTAATCTCCGGAATAGCCTTGACGAAATGAAGTCCTGACTCTAATGACACAATATTAAGGCTGTCAGAAGTTCCGACATAGTAATTACTATCCTCGCCTCTGATTATGGTTCTTATTGAGTTAGAAGAAAGCTCGTCATCCATATCAAGAGTACTGCTTATATTGTCGTTGATACACAGTGACAATCCGTTATCATTGGTACCGATCCATAATCTTCCGTCAACATCAACATAAAGACAATTGACATTACGAACAGACTCAAAGTTGCCCATAAGCTTAAACTCTGACCCGTTATATCTGTATAATCCGGCATATGTGCCTACCCAAAGCACACCATCCGGAGTCTCAACAACATCATTAGCCTCTCCGCACGGAATACCATTATCGCTTCTGTAAATGGTACTGATATATGTATTGTTGTCAGCTGCGCTGACTTTGAAAACTGATAAATTACCGAGTAGAAGCGCCATTACTATCAACAAGGCAACATCCTTAGCCGCCTTCTTGATAATCTTGCGCCTAACATGAACCGCAATATAAACAAATAGAAGTGTTACAACTTTATCAAGAAATTCGATATAGAACTGACCTATCACACCCCCTAGCCACTTAGCTACACCCTTCTCAGCCAGGAATCCCATGACACCATTACCCCAAACGTTATTGGTCACCCCACCAAACGCCAAAAAATTGATAGGGACAGCAAACATAAGTGATCCAACAGTAACTATAACACTCAAAGTCATAGTACCATAAAGCGTCTCGAGCATTCCCTTCTTAGAACCTATACCTATTACAACTCCAATAAATATATTAATAACTGCAAATGCATAAGGAGTTCCCTTCAAAAGTCCAAGAATAACATTGGTAGATGCTCCGACTATAGCTCCTACAACCGGGCCATAAATATACGCTGAAAATGCCGTTCCAAATGAGTCAAACCAGACCGGAAGATTAAGCGCTGTCGCCATGTAGCTTCCCAGCACATTGGCAACAATACATAGAATCACGTAAAAAGTAAGTTTAAAATCACTCTTTCTCATATCACTTAATAACCTCTTAATTCCTACTAAAAGCATACTATAAGCTACCTATATCAAACAAGGTATTATAACATAATTCTCACAATAAAACAACACCGGCATCCGCCGGTGTTGAAGATTCTTCGCTTTGCTCAGAATGACATATTAAATTTTATATGCTAATTAGCAAAACCAACTAAAAAATCAGCTATTAAAACTTGCGAGGAACTGCGCAGTTCTCTCCTCTTTAGGGTTGTTAAACACCTCATCTGGTGTTCCATCCTCCAGGATATATCCATCATCCATAAAGAGCACTCTGTCAGAAACATCCCTCGCAAAAGACATCTCATGAGTAACAATAATCATGGTAGTCTTCTGGTCGGCAAGTTCCTTCATAACCTTAAGAACTTCTCCGGTAAGCTCAGGATCAAGCGCAGAAGTAGGCTCATCAAAACATAATATGTCAGGCTTCATAGCAAGAGCCCTTGCAATGGCAACCCTCTGACATTGTCCACCGGATAACTGGTGCGGATAATTGTCGAACCTGTCAGCCAATCCCATCTGGGTAAGCAAAGCCTTGCCCTCTTCCCTTATAGCTTCAAGAACATCCTTCTTATGAGCCTTAAAATCAGGCTCCCTCTTAGCATGAAGTTCCTTAGCAAGAGTAACATTCTCCAAAGCCGTATACTGCGGAAAAAGATTAAACGACTGAAACACCATTCCAAAATGAAGGCGGTTGCTTCTCTTAGCAGCCTCACTTAAGTATTCCTGATCCTTAGCATCGTATATCTTCTCACCATTAATCTTAATAACACCGGTATCAGGCTCTTCTAAGAAATTAAGGCACCTTAAAAGTGTGGTCTTACCACTTCCGGATGACCCGATAATCGACATAACATCACTCTTGTTAAGACTAAAGCATATGTCTTTAAGCACTTCAGTCCTGTCAAATGACTTACTGATGTGCGATACCTCTAATATACTCATAACATCCTCCATTATTTGAAATACTCAAGCTTCTTCTCAAGCTTACCAAGTAATACAGTAAGAATTCCGTTGAAAATGAGATAATAAATCGCTGTAAAAAACAGTGGCCAAATCTCACCCGATATTCCCTGAGACCCTTTCATAAACGCCTGTCCTGCCCAGATAACCTCCTGAAGAGCGATAATTCTCGCAAGAGATGTATCCTTAACAAGCGTAAGTATCTCGTTAGATATAGGAGGAAGAATACTCTTTACCATTTGCAAAAGCTTAACTTTAAAGAATATCTCCGACTTCGTGAGGCCAAGCACGAGTCCGGCCTCATCCTGTCCTTTAGGAATCCCTGCAATTCCTCCTCTGAATATTTCAGAGAAATAGCAGGAATAATTAACTATAAACGCAACCGAAGTTGCAATGAATCTTCCGGTCTCCTGTCCGCCCCAAATGTTGTTGTGAAATACAAGCCCAGGGAAGTAATAGATAATAAGAAGCTGTATCATAAGTGGGGTGCCTCTTACAACCCATATAATAAACCTCACCAAAAGCTTAAGCGGTATGAATTTGGATCTGCTTCCAAAGGAAATAATTAATCCCAAAGGAAGCGCACCGATAAGTGTTACCAGGAATAGCTTTAATGTCTGCAAAAAACCAATATTCAGCGCATTAATAACTACCGGAAATTGCTCTATATATCTGTCCATCATTAAATGTCCTTTTATTTCTGCTCAGCTAGTGCTGCAGATACTCCATATTTATCAGCAGTCTCTTTCATAGTACCGTCATCATAAGACTTCTTAAAGAAAGCGTTTAACTCGTCAGTAAGATTAGAACCCTTTCTAAAGCCAACACCGTACTCCTCAGAATTAAGTCCAAATGTATAAGTAAGATCAGGGTATCCTGTACCGTCTCCTACCATTGCTGCAGCCATCAAAGAATCAATGATAGCGGCATCCGAAGTACCTGCTGCAACCTCCATAAGCGCACTTGCCTGATCCTTAACGGCGGTGTAAGTAAATCCGTTAGCAGTTGCCTCCTGCTCTCCTGCACTACCTGCCTCAACAGCGAAGTTAAGAGACTTAAGACTATCAACATCAGGATAATCGCTTACCTTATCTTTAGGTAAGATAACAATCTGAGCATTGTTACAATATGCCCTAGAACAACTCATTGCTGACATTACCTCATCGGTAAGCGTCATACCGTTCCATACACAATCAATAGTACCGGACTCAAGCTCTAAAGCTTTATTGTCCCAATCTATCTCTACAAACTCAACATCCACACCGAGTTCTTTGGCAAATGCAGTCGCCATGTCAGCGTCAAAACCAATCCAGTTATTATCTGCATCCTTGTAGTCCATAGGCTCAAAATCTGTGATACCCACAACGAGCTTACCCTTCTCCTTGATGCTCTTAAGATCATCTACAGACTGCTCAGAATCGTTAGCAGAACTACCTGAGTTGCTTGACGATGACTTGCCGGACTGACATGCAGTAAGTGCCATAGCCATAGTCATAATCAATATAATTGACAGTAATTTCTTCATTGTTAAATCCTCCTTAAAGAAAAAAATACATCTAATAATACCAATAAAAGTATATTTAGTCAATTATCAAATCAATTTCATTTTTTCTTTGTCAAATCATAATCATAGTGCTATAATGTTGAAGGTAAATTTTCATATTTATAAGTAAGGAGTTGACAATTGTGAAAGATACTGTTGAAATCAGATGGCACGGAAGAGGCGGCCAGGGTGCTAAGACAGCCGCTCTTTTGCTTGCTGATGTCTGCTTTAAGCACGGCAAGAATGTACAGGGGTTTCCTGAATACGGTCCTGAGCGTATGGGTGCACCTATCACCGCTTACAACCGCATTAGTGACAAGGAGCTTCGAGTACACTCTAACATTTACGACCCTGATTATGTCGTTGTCGTTGACGAGACTCTGTTAGAATCAATCGATGTAACCGCAGGGCTTAATCCTGAGGGTGCAATCGTCATTAACACCACCAGACCTAAGGAAGAGATTATACCTCATCTTAAGGGCTATGAAGGTAAGGTTTATACATTAGACGCAAGAAAGATTTCCGAAGAAGCATTGGGCAAGTATTTCCCTAACTCTCCTATGCTCGCAGCTATAGTAGCTGTAAGTCACGTTATGGAGAAGGATGAGTTCATGGCTCAGATGCGCGATTCTTATCAGCATAAGTTCGCCAAGAAACCTGAAGTTATCGATGGTAACATGAAGGCGTTAGAGATGGCATTTACGGAGGTGACAGCATGAGTAGCAATTTTGACTACAGAAATATCAATGAGAAGAGCCCTTGGCAGGATATTACAGAGGGCAACCAGATTTATCAGGCTGCAACCTCAGTTTCATTTAACACAGGCGAGTGGAGAACCAACACTCCTGTATTAGATCCGGACAAATGCACACAGTGCTTGCTTTGCACTCCTGCATGTCCTGATTCGTCAATCCCTGTCGTTGACAAGAAGAGACTTGATTTTGACTACGATCACTGCAAGGGATGCGGTATATGTGCTGCTGTATGCCCTTTTAATGCAATAACAATGAGGGAGGGACAGTAATGGGTATCAGAGAGAGATTGTCAGGTAACGAAGCAGTTGCCTATGCTATAAAGCAGGTTAATCCTGATGTTATGCCTGCATTTCCTATCACACCATCAACGGAGATTCCACAGATGGTAGCAAGCTACATTGCCAACGGCGATATTGATACAGAGTTCATCCCTGTAGAGAGTGAGCATTCAGCTATGTCTGCTACAATCGGCGCATCTGCTGCAGGTGCAAGAGCACTTACCGCTACTTCTTCATGCGGTATGGCATTGATGTGGGAGCTTTTATATGTAGCAGCTTCCAACAGACTTCCGATTGTGCTTACACTTGTTAACAGAGCACTTTCAGGACCAATCAACATCAACTGCGACCATTCAGATTCAATGGGTGCACGAGATTCAGGCTGGATTCAGATATATGCAGAGAACAACCAGGAAGCTTATGACAACTTCCTTCAGGCTTACAGAATATCAGAGCACAAGGATGTTCATCTTCCTGTAATGATATGTCAGGACGGTTTTATCACATCTCACGCTCTTGCTAATATCGAGCTTGTCGAAGACGACAAGGTGAAAGCATTTGTCGGAGAATACGAACCGGAGCATTATCTTCTCAACGATAACGAGAATATTGCGGTAGGTCCGTACGCAGTTTCCAACTACTATATGGAGACCAAGAAAGGCCAGATTACTGCAATGCGCAATGCCAAGAAGGTTATTCAGGAAGTTGGTGCTGAATTCGGTAAGATGTCAGGAAGATCATACGGTCTTTTTGAAGAATATAGACTTGATGACGCTGATTATGCATTTGTCATGATTGGATCGGCAGCAGGAACAACCAAAGATGCTATCGATGAATTGAGAGACCAGGGAGTTAAGGTTGGACTTCTTAAGATTAGAGTGTTCAGACCATTCCCTGCCGAAGAGATGACTGCGGCACTTAAAAATGTCAAGGGTATCGCAATCATGGATAGAGCCGAGAGCTTTAGCGGTCAGTCAGGGCCTATTGCTTCCGAGCTTGGTGCTGCGCTCTTCATGGCAAGAAGCGAATCTAAGGTTATCAATTATATTTACGGTCTTGGCGGAAGGGACTACACTGTAGACAACGCCAAAGGCATCGTTACAGAGCTTAGAGATTATGTTGAGAATAACAAAGAGCCGGAACAGTACAAGTACATCGGCTTAAGATCAAGATAGGAGGTGCACGTAATGCCGGAAGCTAAACCAAACAAAATGACTTTTAAAGATTATATGAACAAACCGGAGCGACTTGCACCGGGGCACAGAATGTGTGCAGGCTGCGGTGGTACTATCGCAGTAAGAGCCGTTCTTCGCGCTCTTCACGAGGGTGACCAGGCCGTTATCGGTAATGCAACTGGATGTCTTGAGGTATCTTCATTTATGTACCCATACACAGCATATACCGACAGCTACATTCATAATGCGTTTGAAAATGCAGGCGCTACAATGGGTGGTGTTGAGACCGCCTACAATATTTTAAAGAGAAAAGGTAAAGTTAAAGACAACTATAAGTTCATCACCTTCGGTGGAGACGGTGGAACCTACGATATAGGTTTTCAGTCTTTGTCAGGTGCTATGGAGCGTAATCATGATATGGTATATGTGTGCTACGATAACGGAGCATACATGAACACAGGTATTCAGCGCTCTTCTGCTACTCCTATGTACGCAGATACAACCACTACCCCTGTCGGCAAAGAGAGTGATGGTAAGATGCAGAACCGTAAGGATCTCGCTACTATCCTTGCTGCTCACGACATTCCATATGTTGGACAGTCTACATTTATCTCTAACTTCAATGACCTTCACAAGAAGGCCGAGAAAGCTATATACACCAAGGGAGCCGCTTTCCTTAATGTTATGGCACCATGTCCAAGAGGATGGAGATACGACACTGCTGATATTATGGAGATTTGTAAGCTTGGTGTCGAGACCTGTTATTGGCCTTTATTCGAGGTTGATCATGGTCAGTGGATACTTAACTACGAACCTAAGAAGAAGCTTCCTATCGAGGACTTCTTGATTAAGCAGGGAAGATTTAAACACTTATTCAAGCCTGGCAACGAGCACTTAATCGAAGAATTTCAGGCCGAGGTTGACAGACGTTGGGAAGACTTACTCTACAACTGTTCAAGATAAGGGTGTAATTTATGGATAGAAAGACGATATTAGGCGAGACGCTAAAGCGATACAGAAAGACCTTAAACTACTCTATCGAGTATGTATCGGAGCGACTTAACGATATGGGGATTAGTATTAATCCAAGAACAATATATGCTTGGGAGAACAGTACTAATCAACCTACAGTAGATGCATTAATGTGTCTCGCCCACATATATAAGCTTAATTCTGTTCTTGACGCTTTTGGTTATCCCGTTGAAGCATCTGACAAGAATGTCTATATGGAGACCATCAGCAAGGAGGAGTTAAGATTACTTAAAGCATTCAGAGCTCACCCTGAACTTAAGGACACTGTAACTAAGATTTATGGTATCGATGATATAGACGTTATATAATATAAGCCGGATGGTAATTCCATCCGGCTTTATTAATTGTTATGTGATTATTATCCGATAACCTGCTGCATGTCATACATTCCTGCGCCCTTGCCCTTAAGGAACTTAGCCGCCTCAACTGCACCCTTACCAAATACCGCTTTAGAGTATGCAGTGTGCGAAAATGTTATAACTTCGTCAGTTCCGGCAAATATTACATCATGCTCTCCTACGATTGAGCCACCTCTCACAGCAGAGATACCTATCTCATCCTTAGGTCTTGCCTCTCTTCTTGACTGTCTGTCATATACATACTCATACTTACCGCCCATCTCATCATTGATTGAATCAGCAAGTGCAAGTGCTGTACCTGAAGGCGCATCAACCTTCTTGTTGTGATGCTTCTCTACTATCTCGATATCAAAGCCTGCATTTGCAAAAACATCCGCAGCCTGCTTAACCATCTTAAGAAGTGTGTTGATACCAAGACTCATATTGGCAGAGCGAAGAATTGCTACTGACTTAGATGCCTCATCTACCTTCTTAAGCTGCTCTTTTGAAAGTCCTGTAGTACATAGAACAACAGGTGTTGAAGTCTTAACTGCGTAATCAAGAAGCTTGTCCACTGCAACTGCTGCAGCGAAATCAATAATTACATCTGCCTTAACATCACATGCATCGATATCTGTAAAAACCGGATATCCGTTGTCTTTATTGTCTACAATGTCAATTCCTGCGACAATTGTTGCATCGGGATCTTCTTTAACGATACCGCTTATAACCTGTCCCATATGACCATTGCAGCCGTGCATAATTATATCTGTCATATCTAATCTCCTTAGTTAAGAATACCGTACTCTGTCATTGCAGCTTTAAGCTTCTCTAAATTAGCAGGCTCAATCTCAGTAAGAGGACGTCTTAATGTTCCTCCACATAATCCCATAAGCTCAACCGCCTTCTTAACAGGGATTGGATTAACCTCGCTGAAGAGTGCATTGATAAGGTCAATACTCTCAAGCTGAATCTTTAATGCGCCTTCCTTATCTCCCTCAAGATACTTCATAACCATATCGTGAGTCTGTCTTGGTGCTACATTAGACAATACAGAGATAACACCTACTCCACCTAGTGAAAGAAGTGGAATAACCTGATCATCATTACCTGAGTAAATGTCAATGCAACCATTAGCCAAAGCTGCTAACTTAACAACCTGACCGATGTTCCCGCTTGCTTCCTTGATACCAACGATGTTCTTAACATTCTTAGCAAGTGTTACAGCTGTCTCAGGTGCAATGTTAGTACCTGTACGACTTGGCACATTGTACATGATTATAGGAAGATTAACGCTCTCTGCAATCATGGTGTAGTGCTCGATAAGGCCCTTCTGTGTAGCCTTGTTGTAATATGGTGTAACGATAAGTAATCCGTCAGCTCCTAACTTCTCTGCTTCCTGTGATAAATAGATAGCAGTGCTTGTGTCGTTAGAACCAGTACCTGCAACAACAGGCACTCTCTTGTTAACATGCTCAACGCAAGCCTTGATAGTATCAAGATGCTCCTCATGAGTCATGGTAGCAGACTCTCCCGTTGTACCACAGATGATGATTGCGTCTGTTCCGTTGTCAATCTGGAAATCGATTACTTCGTTAAGTTTAGCGAAATCAATCTCTCCGTTCTCCTTAAATGGTGTTACGATAGCAACACCTGCTCCTTTGAAAATTGCCATAGTTATGACCCTCCTTAAAATAATAAAATGTCAATATCCATGCCTATAAAAAAGACCGGCACACCGCCAGCCCGAAATAAATCCTTAATTCTGCTAGCAGCACTCCATCCTTATAAAAGGATGACAGTCATATAGCTATTAACTATATGCCCAGCAAATGTCACTTGAAGATGACATTCCTTCGGCACTCCCCCCTTTCTGTAGCAATCATATGCCCTTCAAAGCATCATGCTACCTACTGATGAGTCGTGCGCCTCTACTAAATATTGATATTAGATTGTTAAATCATGCATATATAGTAATACAATAGATTATATATGTCAACCATAAATTATAAAAATGGCGAACAATGTTCGCCACTACGTATTATTACTCCTCGGTTACCTTCTTGGCACATATCTCGCACACATCACTTACATAACTCGTAAGTCCTAAAGGCATGTTTCTTCCGGTAAGAACAAGCTCCATATCCTCATCCTTAGCCTCGATGAGCCTTATGATGTCCTGAAGCTCAATGATATGATTGTCAACAAGTCCCAATATCTCATCAACTACAACCAAGTCACACTCTCCGGTCTGGAGAACCTTCTTAACATAGTTGATACCATTCCTGATATTACTCTCTTCCTGCTCCTGCTCGTCCCTGGTAAGATCGGCATACTGCTCTTCCTTACTCTCAAACCTGAAGACTCTGATTTCAGGCTCAAGCTCTTTAAGTATAGACCAATCGTCCATATTACGTCCCTTCAGAAACTGAACTATTATGACGCTCTTGCCCTTGCTGGCATATTTAATCGATCTACCTATGGCTGCATCAGACTTACCTTTGCCGTCACCACAATATACCATCACATGATTACTGTTCATTTGAAAATCTCCTTTATTTAGGCAAATGCAGTAACATTTGCCATAGTCAGCACATCAAACTTCGCTATAATACCACAATAATTCAAATGTTGCAAGTTATCCTATCTCATTGCCCGCCAAACGTGCGTATTCTCTGATTGCGTCGCGCATCTCGTAGGCTAGATTGCCCCTACCCTCCACATGAGCAACCAGATTATACTTGGTTGTCACTATATGAAGCGTAAAATAATCCATACCTTCTTTAAGTGAATGCGCCTCCACAGTCTTGATATCCTTATAGTCTACTACTATCTCTTTACCCTTCTCTGTTGTGAGTATAAGTCCTGTGGGCGACACCTGGTACTTTAGGTCGTAGGCCGAAAGCCAGAGAGACTGCTTAAGATAATTAAATCCTACAATTACAAACACAACACTGATTACTACACCAATGAAACTAATTCCTCCCTTAGTTCCCTTAAGGTAACTTAATAAGAATATAAGAGCAACTCCTGTAAACATAGCTCCCCATATCCTCAATCCTATTCTGTAAAACTTGTTGCGATGATTAGTGTACTCAAGCATGATTCTAAATCCCTTCATCTTTTATACCGCATATCATAACACTTTTACATAAATAATGCAAAATTTGGCTTATCTTTTGTGAATTGTACAAGTTGAAAACTTGTTATTTATATGGTATATTACTTAACGTTTTGTAATAATATTTGTTAAATAGCGAGGTATAACATGAAGAAACAAAGAGAGGATATCAGAAACGTTGCAATAATCGCCCATGTAGATCACGGTAAGACTACATTGGTAGACGGGCTTTTAAAGCAGAGTGGCGTGTTTAGAGAGAACCAGGAGGTTGTCGAGCGCGTCATGGATTCAAACGACATAGAAAGAGAAAGAGGAATCACTATTCTCTCTAAGAACACCTCTGTTTTCTATGAAGGTACCAAGATTAATATTATAGATACTCCGGGCCATGCCGATTTCGGTGGCGAGGTTGAGCGTGTGCTCAAGATGGTTGACGGAGTTATACTGGTCGTTGACGCATTTGAAGGTGCAATGCCACAGACCAAGTTCGTGCTTAGAAAGGCTTTAGAGCTTGAACTTCCTGTTGTTTGTTGTGTCAACAAGATTGACAGACCCGAGGCAAGACCTGAAGAGGTTATCGACGAGATATTAGAGCTATTCATCGAACTTGACGCTACTGAAGATCAGCTCGATTGTCCATTTATCTACGCATCTGCAAGAGACGGTGTTGCTTCTTATGAGCCTGATGTACCGGGAACTGACTTAAAGCCTTTGTTCGAAACTATTATCAAGCACATCCCTGCACCGGAAGGAGATAAAGAGGCGCCTTTACAGACTCTTATCAGTACAATCGACTACAACGAGTACGTTGGTAGAATCGGTGTGGGTAAGATTACAAGCGGTTCAATCAAGATGAATCAGGAGGCCATTATCGTCAATCATCACGACGAGGAAGTCTCTAAGAGAGTTAGAATTACCAAGCTTTATGTATATGAAGGACTTAATAAGGTTGAGGTCAACGAGGCTTCCATGGGAGAGATCGTTGCATTATCCGGTATTGCTGACCTTAAGATTGGTGATACCATTTGTGATGTTGATGCCCCTAATCCTATTCCATTCCAGAAGATTTCAGAGCCTACCATCGCTATGCATTTTCTTGTTAATGACTCTCCTCTTGCAGGTCAGGAAGGTAAGTTCATTACAAGCCGTCATATAAGAGACAGACTTCTTAAGGAGCTTAATACCGATGTTTCATTAAGAGTTGAGGATACCGACAGTACAGATCAGTTCAAGGTTTCAGGTCGTGGCGAGTTACATTTGTCTGTACTTATAGAGAACATGAGACGCGAGGGTTATGAGTTTGCTGTAAGTAAGGCTGAGGTTCTTTATAAAGAAGACGAACGTGGCAACAAGTTAGAGCCTATGGAGCACGCTATCATCGATGTTCCGGACGAATTCTCAGGAAGTATTATCCAGGAGCTTTCACAGCGTAAGGGTGAACTTCAGGGCATGGCTCCTACAGGAAGCGGCTACACAAGATTAGAGTTCTCAATCCCTTCAAGAGGTCTCATCGGATACAGAGGTCAGTTTATGACAGACACTAAGGGTACCGGAATCCTTAACACAGAGTTCGACGGATACGGTCCATTCAAGGGAGAGATTCAGTATCGTAAGCAGGGTTCTTTGATAGCATTCGAGGCAGGCGAGTCAATTACTTACGGTCTCTTTAACGCCCAGGAGCGTGGTGCTTTATTCATCGGACCTGGCGAGAAAGTATACGCAGGTATGATTGTCGGCGAGTGTTCAAGAACAGATGATATCGAGGTAAATGTCTGCAAGAAGAAACACCTCACCAATACTCGTTCATCAGGTGCGGACGATGCTCTTACTCTTGTTCCGCCTAAGAAGCTTTCGTTAGAGCAGGCATTAGAGTTTATCGATACAGATGAGCTCTTAGAGATTACACCTGACAATATAAGAATTCGCAAGAAGATTCTTGATCACACAGAGAGATATAGAGCTGCAAGAAACAGCCAGAACTAACATAAAAGCACGAGGCGTTGCCTCGTGCTTTATCATTTAATAATGTACTTACCATCAGAGTTAAAGTATGAACACTCTTCTCCCTCTTCAATAGTAACTCGTGCAGCTGTCTTCTCTATCAGCATGTCAGTAACCCTCTTAACATCCTCTAAAGGAACCAAAAGGTCACTTATAACATTCTCTCCGTAGGAAATGTCATTGCAATCTATGCCTTCTTCCCTGTAGATATATTGAAGCTTACCGATATCCTGATAATCACTGGTGACAAAAAGGTGTATCCCCGATATCTCCTCAACTATCTCCGCACTGTCTATAGCCACCTTGGCAGCCTCTGTGTAAGCTCTTAATAAACCACCGGTTCCGAGTAACGTACCGCCAAAATACCTTGTAACAATAACAAGGCAGTTAGTTATCTCTCTTCCGGTTATAACCTCTAATATAGGCTTACCGGCCGTTCCCTGCGGTTCTCCGTCATCTGAAAATCTTAGTATCGGCTGAGTCTTACCTACAGAGTATGCATAACAATGATGCCTTGCATCGTAATGCTTCTTCTTGATAGCCTCGATATAAGAGATTGCTTCCTCCTCGGACGATATCGGATAGCAGTTGCCGATAAAACGTGATTTCTTCTCTACTATCTCTCCTTCTCCCTCTATATAGCATACCTTATCCATAGAATTTCCTTTCCTAATCCAATATATGACTAACTATATCATAGGGATTGATTTTAAGCAATAAGACATATATAATTATAGTAATTGTGTTTATCCCTTAAAGATATATGATATACTTCATTTTATAATGAATTTACGCTTGGAGGAATATATGAATTTCAACGAAAGAGCGACCAGACAGAAGATTAAAGCATTAAGATCCAAACCTATCAAGTATCAGCGTAAGATACTTACCTGGCTTGCTTCTCTGTCTTGTGTTGCCATAGTAATAACAGTAGCTTTGGGGCTTTGGTATACCTGGGGGCTCTACAAAGATATTATATCTAAGGCACCCGATATAGATACGATAAATGTTAAACCTAGCGGTTACTCGTCTGTTATCTGTGACCAGGGCGGTACAACATTACAGAAACTTTCAAGCTACGATTCCAACCGCGAAGAAGTGAGTCTTTCTGATGTTCCTATACATTTGCAGAACGCATTCATCTCAATTGAGGATTCAAGATTCTACGACCATCAGGGTATTGATGCTCAGGGTATTTTTAGAGCATTGCTTAACGGAATCATTACCAAGGACTTTTCGCAGGGAGCCTCTACCCTTACACAGCAGCTTCTTAAGAACAATGTCTTTGGCGTTGGTCAGGAATCCAATTTCAAAGATAAGCTTAACAGAAAGCTTCAAGAGCAGTACCTTGCAATTGAATTAGAGAAGAGACTTAGCAAAGAAGAAATATTAGAAGCCTATCTAAACACAATCAACTTAGGTGAAGGCACCTTAGGTGTACAGTCGGCAAGCAAGTATTATTTCGATAAGCCTGTCAACGAACTCACCCTTTCAGAGTGCGCGGTTATCGCTTCTATCACGCAGAATCCTACGAGATACGATCCTATAATCAATCCGCAGGAGAATGCGTCAAGAAGACAGATAACCCTAAAATACATGCTCAAGAATAATATGATTACTTCAGCGGAGTACGAGGAAGCAATAGATGATGATGTCTACACAAGAATTGAAGATATAAAGCGTAAGTCAACCGATAAGTCTTCTTATTCTTATTTTGTAGACGCCCTTGTAACTCAGGTTATTAAAGACTTAGAAGATAAACTTGGCTACAACGAGACACAAGCCTACAACGCTCTATATAGCGAAGGTTTGACCATATACGCTACCGAGGATCCAACGATTCAATCTATCTGCGACGAAGAGTTTAGTGAACCCGATAATTACAAAAGCTCAAGTTTTACGGATGTATACGGTCTGTCTTACCAGTTGTCGGTCATCCATCTAGACAAGACAACCACCAACTATTCTGAGGCAGATGTTGCAACATTTTTAGGATACAGTTCAGCTAATGAACTACTATTCTCTTCCGTAAAAGAATGTAAAAAAGCCGTCAAGAAATTCAAAAAACAGACGTTAAACGACAGCGACAAGATAATAGGCGAATCACTTACACCGGTTATTCAGCCACAGATATCATTTTCTATGGTAGACCAAAAGACAGGATATGTTGTCGCTTTGGTTGGAGGTCGCGGTAAGAAACAAGGCAACCTTACACTTAACAGGGCAACTAACACTACAAGGCAACCGGGATCTACTTTTAAGATATTGTCTACATTTGTCCCTGCATTAGACAGTGCAGGATTGACCCTTGCTACAGTGTATGACGATGCGCCTTATAACTACGAGAACAGCACCGTTCCGGTCAACAACTACTACACAACCGGATTCAGGGGACTTAATACGATAAGAGACGCAATCAGAGATTCGATGAATATCGTAACCGCCAAGTGTATGAATGATGTAACTCCTCAGGTTGGGTATAACTACTTATTGAATATGGGATTCACCACATTGGTTGATAACGAGACAAGCAAGAGCGGAACTGTATATTCAGATATCCAGCAATCTCTCTGCCTAGGCGGAATCACCAAAGGAGTTACCAATTTAGAGCTCACTGCAGCCTACGCAACCATTGCAAATGGCGGTTCTTACAACAAGCCTATCCTGTACACCAAGATACTAGATCACGATGGCAATGTTCTTATTGAGAACAAACCGTCAAGCAGCCAGGTTATGAAAGATACTACCGCATGGCTCATAACCGATGCTATGAAGGATGTAGTCTCAGAGGGAACTGCCGTATCCGCAAGATTATCTTCATCTATGGCGGTTGCAGGCAAGACCGGTACAACATCAGAGAACTTTGATCACTGGTTCGTCGGCTACACTCCTTATTATACAGCTGGAATCTGGGCGGGTAACGACTATAACAAAACCATCTTAACCGGAAGCATAGAGAAGAATATCTGGGCCAAGATAATGAATAAAGTCAACGAAGCGAAGCTGTTAAGAGACATTGATTTTGACAGACCTGACGGTATCGTCTCCTGCTCAATCTGTAAGAAGAGCGGCAAGTTAGCGGTCGACGGGGTTTGTAACCACGATCCTAGAGGCTCAATGGTTAGAACAGAGTACTTCGTCAAGGGTACCGAACCTACAGAATCTTGCGATGTTCACACGAAGGTTACGCTCTGCGTGGACTCAGATCTTCCTGCAAATGAAGGCTGCCCTAAGTCTTCACAGATAACCAAGATATACGTAATCAGACCTGACGGAAGCGTCGGTGTTACATCGGACAGTGATTATGAATATCCTAAGAGCTTCAAGAAGAAGACCTGTAATATTCATGTTCCGGATATATCATCAGACGATGCGTCAAGCACTCCGTTAGGAGTTCAGAATATAACAGATTAGAATAACCCCCGCACAATATGTGCGGGGGTTTATAATACTTAATTCAATTCTTTTAGATGTTCCTCTGCCTGTGCTACACGCCTTGAATCAGGGAAATCACTTATAACTTGATCTAAGCATTTCTTAGCCTCTTCTTTATTGCCGGCAAATTGATATGATCTGCCGAGATAATAAAGAGCATCTACATTGGCATCATCATACTTAAATGCCTTGGTAAGAAGGTCAACCGCTTCCTTATATGCACCGGAAGACATCTTAGAATAACCTTGATTATAGAAATCCTCAGAAACCTTAGGAAGTATAATCTCTGAAAGCTGATTATATAACTTCTTGGCATCCTTAGAGTCAACTGCACTTATATCAACCTTAAGAAGATATTCAGCACTCTTCTCGTCATCATCCTCTAAGTGAGCTGTTGCGGCATTGACAATGTTATCGAATACATTGCCCTTAGACGACTCTCCTGTTGCCTTGGCTAACTCTTTAGTAAGTGAATCGATATCCTCCTGAAGTCCCTTCTCGCTCTCTTGAAGCTTGGTAACTTCCTTGTTCTTGGCAGATATCTCCTCGTTAAACTCTTGCTTTAAAGTATCGTAGCTGTCTGCTAACTCGTCTGTCTTCTGAGGAATAAACAAGAAGTACATCACGGCTATTCCAACCAAAAGACCTATCAGTATTCCGATAAATGTGTACTTATTTGTAGAATTCTCAACATATTGATCGATAGTAATCTGATTACTGTTAGGAGAAGATACATCTCTTCTCTTAACCTCTCTGTCTTCGTAATTCTTAACTCTCTTCTTGTCCTTGTCCTCGAACCTTTTAAGACCTGCATTACCGCTTAACTCACTGTAATACTTAAGAGCCAATGTATTATTGACATCAATCCTTAATACCCTTCTAAGCTCCTTCTTGGCCTTCTCATAGCTGTCTGTCTTGATATAAAGAAGTGCCAAAAGAAGATGTCCGTTAACATAGTTAGGCGAAAGACCTATTACTTTCTTTAGCTGAATAGAAGCAAGATCGTAATCACCAGTCCTTAGATAGTTAAGCGTCTGGTTATATTTTCTGATTGTATTATTAACTTCATCTAATCTTGATGGATTGTTCTGAATAGACTTAATATACTCAGAAGCATCGTTGTCCTCCGGCATGAAATTGGTGCTCACAACCCACTCAGAAAGCGCTGTTGCAACCTCTCCCATCTCATGATAACAAAGTCCAAGAAGGTTTCTTGCCTCAATGTTAAGCTTATTAAAATGAAGAGCTCTCTTAAGATCTAAGATTGCTCCCGATAAATCTCTGACATTTGCCTTGTCTAAACCACGATTATAATAGAGATTAGACATGCGAATGCATTTCTTAACATATGCGTCATTTAACCCGCAATGACTACACGTGCCACCTATAAGTAACGGTGAACCACATCTGATACAATTCATGTTATTACCTCACAGTTTATCTGTTATTATCGTCATCCTGAAGCTTAGCCTGAGTGAGTAAGTCCAATACGTCCTTCATCTCAGTATCGTAAATAGCCTCCTCAACATCGCCAATCTCAAGGCTTGGCTTAAACTTCTTGATCTCTTCATCAAAATCTATCATTGTGACACCTGCTTTCTATAATTTCTTAATTACATCGCCCACCAAATAAAGTGAACCGACTGCAAATATGTAATCGTCTTCATCTCTAAATGACTTAGCGTACTCAATCGCCTTGTCAATCGTCGTTTCGACAACAACCGAATCTGGCTTTTTAGCGCATTCATTTTCAACAAGCTCATCAACTAGCTTAACTATACTTGTCGCTTCTGTCTTTCTGCCATTGGAAAGCTCTGTGATAATAAGAATCTTCAGTGAAGGTATCTTAAGTATCTCCTTAAGCATCGACCTGTCATCCTTGTCACTCGCAACCGCATAGATAAGAATCTTACTCTTGTCTAAAAAGCATGACTTAATAGTTGTTACAAATGACTGTATAGCCTGTGGATTGTGAGCTCCGTCAACATAAAAGCCCTTCTCAACCTCTTCCATTCTGCCCTGCCACTTAACCTCTGAAAGTGGCTTCTTAAGCTCCTCATAAGACATATTCCAAAGCTTCTTAGCGGCAAGAATCGATGTGACGGCATTGTCAACCTGATACGCTCCAATCATAGCCAAATGAAACTGACACGCTTCATCAGTATCAGGCTTAACAGTAAAATCAAGCCCTTCCTCAGTTATCTTATCAAGCTTATATTGCAAATGATTGGCGTAATGCGCCTCTGCACCCATAACATAAACATAATCTTCTATAATATCAAGTATGTTCTTGCTCTGCTTGCTGATAATGGCTATCTCTCCGTGATTAACAGCCCCGACCTTCTCATATGCTATCTTCTCAATTGTATCTCCCAAAATAGACATGTGATCAAGTCCGATCGCTGTTATGATGGTCATCAAAGAGCCGAGTTCATTGGTCGAATCACTTCTTCCTCCCATTCCGGCCTCGATAATCGCGTAATCAACGTTCTTATCTCTAAAATACAAGACCGCCATCAACAACATTATCTCAAAAAATGTAAGAGGATCGTATCCGTCCTCTTTAATCCTGTTCTCGGCAGCCAAAACGCACTCTAAATACACGATGAAATCCTCCTCGGAAATCATCTCATTGTCTACCTGAAACCTCTCTCTTATGGTCAAAAGATGTGGTGAAGTAAACAATCCCATCTTGTAACCTTTATACATACCTATTCCATTAATAAAAGCCGACACAGAGCCCTTGCCGTTGGTTCCTACAACATGAATAACCTTTAAATCGGCTTCCGGACTGCCTAATATTTTAAGCATGTGTACCACTGAATCATGCTTGGATTTCTTCTTATAGCGCGGAATATGAAGAACATACTCTAACGCCTCATTGTAATTCATTGTTAAATTCAGCCTCCTGCAAATGACATAATAACCTTGTCACCATGAAGTGAGAATACAACGTCCTTTATATCCTCGGTAACATGACTGGTTATACCATTTATTGTAACTGAGCATCCCCTATATGCAACATTGGTTGCAATAACCTTAGCTTGACTACCTGCCTCAATCTGCTCGTTAAGACTATCAAGTTCCTTATTGACCTCATCGAGCTCAGTATTCTTGGTAATCTTAAGTCTCATAACACCGAGTTTCTTCTCCTCTAATCCCGGTATTCCCTGAAGATCGTTAAGCTTCTTCTGAGCTTCTGCAATCTTCTCAAGGTCCATCTCAAGCTCATTCTTCTTCTTAGTTAGGAGCTTGTATGTCCTCTTCATCTTAGGTTCAAGTCCAGCCTTGATATATGTATGAATATTAGCATCATTGCCTATATTAACTGCCTTAATACCCTTAAGGGCTCTGACACGCCCTGCTAAAAGCACTCCTTTAGAGCCTTGTAACTCAATCTGATCATTGCTGTCAACATAACAGTTGATAATAGAATTGGCATGCAGATAACCGCCACACTCTATATTGGCCTGTTCAAAGAATCTTCCTTCAACATTGCCACCCGCAACCAATATACCCTTGCCGGCACCAACCATGCCGCCTTTTAGCATGACATCCTTACCGGCCTTAATAGTAGCTGCTTCAACAATACCGTTGACTACTACAGAGCCATCTGCTTCTACTTTATAACCTGATCTTATAGAACCGGTAATCTCGACATTACCCGGGAACTTAACATCTCCGGTTGATGCATCAACATCTCCCGATACAGTATAAACGTTGGTGATTGAAATAAAACCATTAGTCGGATCGAACTCAATCTTACCATCAATATCTGAATAGTAAGACACTTCGTCATCACCTCTGTAGATATGCTTACTCCTGATTGCAGGAAGCGGCTTACCAACAACCGGCTCAATTCTTACACCGTCAACTCTTCTTCCTGACTTGCCGACAGTCTCCTTAACATACTCTGCGATAAGCTGATCTTTCTTAACACTCTCGTATGCGCTCAACTGATGGTAGTCAACAGAGCCATCTTCTAATAACTTCGGCTTAGCTTTAGGATTAGTATTAAAATGATAGATATACTTACCATTCTCTCCATCAACAGGTAATTGCCCAAAAGCGACGGCTACAGGCTTATTGTAATTCTTCTCAAGTAGGACTCTCTCTATGATAGCTTCAGACACACCAAAATAAACTCCATTCTCATGAAGCAGGTTAATGATATCATCTTTAGTATAAGTCTCACCCTCCTTAGGAGGAACCAAAGTAATAGAAGCACTCATAAGATCAAATGAAATTGTTACCGTATTCTCGGTAATCTCATCTTCAATTACATTATCATTAACGCCGTTAATCTGACCATTTGCATCCATACTATCCTGCATATAGTCAATGTCGCTAAGGATCTTATCTACAATATTAGCGCCTTCTAAATCCTGGGTGATTTCATCAGTTTTATTTATATCAGCCATATAACCTCCGCACATTAAAAGCTTTTACTAAAACCTCATCAACTCGTCAGATTCTTCTTCGCCTACCTGTTCAATACTACGAATTATCGCTTCGTAACTGTAATTATCATTAACTCTTATCGATACCTTATCCCCAACCTTGTGCTTCATCAGAGCCTTACCTATAGGTGACACATTACTCACTCTGCCGCTTGTAACATCCCCCCTTACAGTTGTTACAATCTTGTAAGTCTCCTCTTCGCCATCCTCAGGAATATATATGGTAACCTTAGAATTAATACCTACTTCGTCGTCCGCCGTATCATCATCTATAATCTTAGCGGTCTTAATCATTCTCTCTAAGTATCTGATTCTGCTCTCGTTGCGATTCTTCTCACGCTTGGCAGCTTTGTACTCAAAATTCTCAGAGAGGTCTCCCTGAGCTTTGGCCTCCTTAACCTGATCAAGAAGTTCATGCCTAAGCTCAGCCTTACGATATTCAAGCTCTTCGCTCATCTTGTCGATGTCGCTTTGAGTCAATAAATCATTCATCTAAAAACCTCTATTTAAGACTTGCTAAACGCTCGTCAACAGTAGCCAACATCTCTTTATATTTAGCAAGTTTATCCTTCTCTTCGTTAACCTTAGCTTCAGGAGCCTTGCTTAAGAACTTCTCGTTGTTAAGCATACCTTCGCATCGCTTAATCTCACCGTTAAGTCTCTTCTGCTCCTTCTCTAGTCTCTCAATCTCCTTAGCAACATCAACCAAATCAGCAAATGGCATATAGATAACAGCCTGATGTATAACTGTTGAAACCGCGTCATCATCTATGCCTGTCTTGTCGCTCTGAATAACAACTTCAGACGCATAAGCAAGCTGTGCAAAGAAGATTTGACCTTTGTCAAATGTTGCTCTGACATCATCAGACTCTGATACAACAAATACTTTAGCCTTTCTTGAAGGTGCAACATTCATCTCAGCTCTAAGGTTACGGATATTTCTAACCGCTTCCTTCATAAGCTCAACATCTGCTTCTTCTTTAGCGAAGTTATATTCATCCTTGTACTGTGGCCATTCAGAAATCATGATTGACTCTTCCTCATCCTGAAGATTACAGAATATCTCCTCAGTGATGAAAGGCATATATGGATGAAGAAGCTTAAGTGAATCAATAAGCACCTTATTAAGTGTCCAAAGTGCAGCAGCCTTGGTATCATCATTCTCAGCCCAAAGTCTAGGCTTAACCATCTCAATGTACCAATCGCAGAACTCTTCCCATAAGAAATCGTTAAGCTTGGTAACTGCAATACCTAACTCATATTTCTCCATATTGTCGGTGACATCCTTAACTAAGGTATTAAGCTTAGAAAGAATCCACTTATCTTCATCTTTAAGGTCATTAAGTGTAACATTCTTAAAGTCACACTTATCCATATTCATCATTATGAAACGACTTGCATTCCATACCTTGTTAGCGAAATTACGGCTGGCCTCAACTCTCTGCCAGTAAAAACGCATGTCATTACCAGGTGCATTACCTGTAACAAGAGTAAATCTAAGTGCGTCTGCACCGTACTTATCAATAACCTCAAGTGGATCGATACCGTTACCGAGCGACTTACTCATCTTTCTACCCTGATCATCCCTGATAAGACCATGGAACAATACAGTGTGGAAAGGAATCTTGCCTGTATGCTCTAATCCTGAGAAGATCATTCTTATTACCCAGAAGAAAATGATATCGTATCCGGTAACAAGTACATCTGTAGGATAGAAATACTCATACTCAGGAGTATCTTGAGGCCATCCTAAAGTTGAGAAAGGCCATAAAGCTGAAGAGAACCATGTATCTAATGTATCCTCATCCTGCTTAAAATGAGTGCCTCCACACTTAGGACATACTGTAGGCATCTCCTTGCTTACAACAGTCTCGTTACAATCCTGACAATAATATGCAGGAATTCTATGTCCCCACCATAACTGTCTTGAAATACACCAATCCCTGATGTTCTCAAGCCAATTATAGTAATTCTTATTCATACGCTCAGGAATAAGCTTAATCTCTCCGTCCTTAACAGCCTTGATTGCAGGCTTAGCAAGCTCTTCCATAGCAACA
>CAMVPR010000029.1 GCA_947169385.1 uncultured Lachnospiraceae bacterium
TGATACGGCGACCACCGAGATCTACACTCTTTCCCTACACGCGCTCTTCCGATCTAGCTCTGACGGAAGTGTAACCGTAAAAGAGACAGTAACAAGTCCTGATGGTAGCATAACTGTAAAAGAGACGCTAACAACCCCTGACGGAAAAGTAACCGTAAAAGAAGAAACTAATAAAGCAGATGGAACCAAGACGGAGATAGTGACAGAAACAGCTTTAGATGGAAGCACCAGGACGACTACCGATATTGTTGAGACGGATGGTACTAAGGTTCATGAGGAGAAGACGGTTAAACCATCAGGAGATTACGCTTCTGTTAAAGAGACAATCCTTAATGATAAGCACACCGTTGTGACTGTTAACAAGACCGGTAAGACCAAGGTGGATGCAAGCTATAATGTTACTGCTAAGAATAAGGTTGCTCTAAGCAGGATTACGACAACTGCCAAGAATGGTAAGCTGACAATTCCTAAGACTATCAAGTCAAACGGAAAAACCTATAAGATTACAACCTTGAAAAAAAATATGCTTAAAGGCAGCGAGACCACACCTAAGACAGTCATTATAAGTGCCGCAGGCATAACCAAGGTGGAAAAGGACGCATTTAAACATCTTGCCAAGAAAGGCACAATTAAAATCAAAGGCACTAAGAAGGAATTTAAGAAAATTAAGAAGATGATTAAGAAGGCCGGATTATCTAAGAGCGTTAAGATTAAGCGCGTGAAATAAAATATAACACAAACATAAATGTCATTCTGAGCGAAGCGAAGGATCTTAAAGATCCTTCGTCACTTCGTTCCTCAGAATGACATTTTTAGTATGTTAAAAGCTTATCTAAATGACATTGTTTTAAAGTCCCTCTTAATATATATCCCTCAAGCTCCTAACCCTAATCTCAGGGACAATGTTATTGTCAAGAGCCTCTTTAGGCAGCTTCGCCCTTATCACTCTCTTGTCATTATCAACCAAATCTATATAATTGTCCGAGAATATAAGGTCATAATCATCACAGATAATCTCCGTGAAGAGAGCAACCTTATCAGATGAAAGCGTAATTATGAGTTCTTCGTTATTAACAGCAGTTGACGCATTAATGTCAGCTTTATCAAGGCTCAATTCCTTGTATGGCACCAAAGGCTTTACATCATAGTAAGTCTCGCCGTTAATGACGAATCTTCCGACAACCATAACATATCTTCTGTGAGCATAAGCGTCATCAGGAAGCTTAAAGCCTTTGCCTGAATTAAAGCTCAATCTGTCAACATTTATCTCGCCACTCTCACAATAAAGCTTATTAAAGCTCATATCAACAACCGATATCTCATAGCTTCCGGTTATAGCTTTCAGGGTCTCGTTGGCTATAAAAGGAACAACCTCATAACTCATCGGCGCTTTGTTGTCATGTGCAAATGAAGACTCACTTGCCATCTGATTAAAGCTTGTGATAGGAGAGTCGATATCATATCCCTCTTTCTTAATAACAATAGTCGGAGAGACCGGATTATAGAATCTCTTGGCGTAATAATGAGCGGCTTTATATCTACCGTAATAGTCAACAGAGCTCCATGATGCGACAGGCCAGTTATCGTTAATCTGCCAGTAAAGCGCCCCCATTGAGTCTCCTCTGTTTCTTCTAAAATGGTCAACCGCTGTCTTTAGTGCGAGAGCCTGCATAAGCTGACTGGCGTAAAGCAGCTCTTCAAAATCCTTTGGATTCTTGAAGGTGTCGGCAAGATACTTCATAATCTTACCATTGGCAGACGGATTCTTCTGATGGCACTCCATAACAGGGGAGAATATATTCATATCTTCATCCTCTGCATAAGTCCTGACAGTTTTGATGTCAGGAAATGACTGGAATCCGAACTCAGAACACATTCTGAATAAATGATTCTCGTACTCGCTAAAAGGCACCTCGCCATGCCATACTACCCAGTAGTGGGTGTCTCCGGCATTTTCTTTCTGAGAATCTTTAAAGCCGCCTCCCTTAGAAGGTGAGGATGGCCAATAGAAAATATCGGGAGAAATATCACTGATAATCTTAGGAAACTCCTCTTCAAATAATCTAAGGTAATCCTGTCTTAAAGCCTCGGAATGATCTCTATATCCATCCCACTCACTCCAAGCATATTCCATCTCATTATTGCCTGCTACAAGGGCGAGACACGCATGATTAGATAATCGTCTAATATTCTCATCAACTTCCTCTTTAACATTTTCAAGGAAATCATCATCTACCTCGTAGACAAGGCACGCAAACATCAAATCCTGCCACAGAAGTATACCGTTCTCGTCTAAAAGACTAAGGAATTCCTCGTCAGGATAGTACCCACCGCCCCACACTCTAAGACAGTTATAATTGGCAAATGTAGCTGCATTGATAAGCCTCTTATATGTGCCGATGGTAATCCTGTTATAGATTACATCTTCAGGAATATAATTGGCACCCATTAAGAATATCTGCACTCCGTTAACTGTTACTGCGAAATTCTCGCCATCATCTATCTTGTCGCGGTTGACGGTGATTGTTCTTAGACCAATCCTAAGTTCCTTTAAATCAACAGGCTCATTATCTTTCTTAAGCTCAACCTTCAAGGTATATAATAGCTGTTCGCCGTATCCTCTCGGCCACCAAAGCATAGGGTCATTTATGTCAAATGATACACTTCTCATAGAGTATTTATCTTCATTTACGATATCTTCCTTGATCTCGAAACTCTCTCCTGAAGGTGTGGTTAGAGTAAAGTTAAGCTCTAAATCATTAGAGGTAATGTCAAGATACGCGCCGACAAACAGATTGACTTTGTTATCAGTATGTTTCTGTCTCGTCTCAATGTCAAGGATTCTTCCCGAGCTAATCTCCTCGATATAAACATTTTTATGAATGCCCATGTCGGGCAACTGAGGTCCCCAGTCCCATCCGAATGAAGACCCTGCTTTTCTCATATATTGAGCACCCGGAAGCACTCCTGTGCTCACATAGTCAATCTCCTTGCCGGGTGCGTTCTCGTGCGAGGAGATGATGGAAAATGGTGATTTAATCTTAACACTAAGCTCGTTATCTTTGGCTTTTAAGAGGTTCTTTATATCCCCGGTTTCGTACTTTCTAAACATGTTGTCCGTGTGGAGGATAGGTTCTTTGTTAAGAGTTATTTCGGAGTCGGTGTCAACTCCTTCAAATACAAGTATATATTCAGAGCCTTCTTTTATGTCTATGTCAAAATGTGTTGTAAATGTATAATCCTTATATAGCTCTCTTCTGACAGTATATTCGTTGGTTCTGTAAAAAGGGTCTTCAATAAGCCCTGAGTTATACAATCCTGATAAAACCGAGCCCGGGATAGTGACATCGGTAAGCTTTTTGTCGTCACATATAAGCTCCCAGCTGCCGTTTAGTAAGTGTTTCATGTGCTTTACCTCCTGTGTGTCATATGAATTATGATGATTTTACCATAGAGTCAGAGTATATATCAATTATAAAATGTGGCCATGGTTTTAGAGGAGTTATACCGAACAGGGTTCGGGATAAAGATTCTTCGCTGCGCTTAAGATGACATGATACCGGCAAGGTGAGGAAGCACTTTTTTGTGGCGCATAATCAAGATATATGGTATACTAAAGCGGAGTATATTTAGAAGAAAGAGGTGTCGATGTTGAAGAAGCGTCCACTCAAACCACAAATAGACAGTTTTTTTAGAATGCCACTCTATCTGTTGCTGTTCTTAATTCTTATGATGGCAGCGATAGTTGTGTTCGACTACAGTCAGAAGACAGCGATTATCGTTGGAAGTGGTGTGGCATTATATGCAATAATTGCAATCATAGTATATTTTACATACAAGGCCAAGATTATGCCTCAGTTATACAGCTTCGCGATAGAGCAGGGACAGGTTCAGAGATCAATGCTTCAGCAACTTGCTGTTCCATACGCGCTTCTCGATGTTGATGGCTTGATTCTGTGGCACAACAAGGGTTTTGAAGACATGGTAGGTTCTTCTGAGGTTGAGGACAATATTCATACCTATTTCCCTATGATGCATGATGATATGTTTCCTGCATCTCCTGAGGATGTGACCGAGTTCTCCATGGCATACGAGGAGAGGCAATATAAGATTCAGTTCAGAATGATACACGAGGATGTTGTTGACGAGGATGAAGATGAGGAGTTTAATCTGAGCAGATTCGACAACAAGAATGCCAATACGCTTATAGTAGCATATTTCTTTGATGAGACCGCATTTAGAAAGCTTCAGCAAGATTATACTGATCAGCGACTTGTTGCAGGTCTCATATACATAGACAACTTTGAGGAAGTGTTAGAGAGTATAGAGGAGGCTAGACAGCCGCTTCTTATCGCTCTTGTCGATCGTAAGATTAACAAGACCATTAACGATATAGAGGGTATTATCAGGAAGCCTGAGAAAGACAAGTATTTCGTCGTATTTCAGCAGAAGTATCTCAATCAGCTTAAGGCAGAGAAGTTCGGATTGTTAGACGAGATAAGAGATATTAACGTCGGTAATGAACTTCCGGTTACAATCTCTATGTCTATCGGTAAGGGATCTCCTAATTTTCAGACCTGTTACGCGGATGCAAGACTTGCGATGGATATGGCTTTAGGTCGAGGCGGAGATCAGGTTGTTATCAAGGAAGGCGAGAAGATTGAGTACTACGGCGGACAGAATACCGTAGTAGAGAAGAATACACGAGTTAGAGCGCGTGTTAAGGCACACGCATTACAGGGTATTATCGAGAACAAGGAAAGAGTAGTTATTATGGGTCATCATTTGCCGGATGCTGATGCAATCGGTTCGGCAATCGGTGTGTACATTCTTGCCAAAGCTTATCACAAGGAGGCTCATATATGTATCAATGAGGCTACTGTGTCGATTAGACCTATACTTGACAATTTTCGCAATAATACGCTTTATGATGATGATATGTTTATCAACAATGAGCAGGCGAAGAAGATTGTGGATTCCGACACGTTGTTGATGATTGTTGATGTTAACAGGCCAAGCTACACGGAGTGCCCTGAGCTTCTTGAGATGACCAAGACGATAGTCGTATTTGATCACCATAGACAGAGCGGTGAGGCTATCACCAACGCCGTGTTGTCTTATGTAGAGCCTTACGCTTCTTCTGCTTGTGAGATGGTTGCCGAGGTGCTTCAGTACACCAACCAGCCTATCGATATGAGCGCTATGGAGGCAGATGCTCTCTATGCCGGAATGATGATTGACACGGGTAACTTCGTTCAGAAGACAGGTGCAAGGACGTTTGAGGCAGCGGCTTATTTGAGACGAAAAGGCTGCGATGTTGTAAGAGTCAGAAAGATGTTCAGAGACAGTATGGATGCTATCAGACATAAGGCTGAGGCTATCAGAGATGCAGAGCAGTATAGAGGACAGTATGCATTTGCAATATTCCCTACAGATGGTGTGGACAGCCCTACAGTAGTGGCTTCCCAGGTTGCCAACGAGCTTTTGGATGTCGACGGTATCGGGGCTTCATTTGTCTTGTCTAACATAGATGGAACTATATATATAAGCGCCAGATCAATTGATATGATTAACGTACAGGTTGTTATGGAGAAGTTCGGCGGTGGCGGACATTCTAACGCTTCCGGCGCACAGGTGGTTGACGGCGATCCTCAAGAGATTATCGCTACAATTAAGCGATGCCTTGATGAGATAGATCAGGTTGGAGATTTTCTTCCTAAGGAAGAGGATGAGTCAGAGGAATTGGAAAATGTCTGATAAACGCTATGATTACAGTGATATCATTAATTTAGACAGACCGATTCATATAAATGACAGGTTTGTCATCAAGCATCCGCCGATGTCTATTGAGAACAGAGCCAAGATATTTGCCCCATTTGCAGCTCTCAAGAGATACAATGAGGCTATTGACGAGGCTTCTGTTGTCAAGACTCCCGATAAAGAGTTGACAGAGGAGGATTTAGAGGTTTTAGATTTGAGATTCAATTATCTGTGCCATGTTTTTGAAGATGGAGAGAAACCGGTGGTTGATGTAGTTCATGTTCATTTTAACAGGGATGCCAATGTGGTTGAATATATAAGAACCAAGGGACTTCTTGCTAAGATAGACATGAGCGCGGGTTATATGATGATTGTCAATGTGAAGATAGCATTTTCGGATATATACAGTATCGAAGGTGAAGTTTTTGATAGTTTATAGGGTAGTTGTCTATTAGATTACGGGGGACAGTAGTTATGATTGATGTCTTGTATAAGCATCCTGAAACATACTTGGAAGCGTGTGCCATAGGATTTGATCTTATCTTGATTTTGTTTGCTAACCTGCAGACTAAGCGTGGTCAGGATATTGCAAGAAAGTTTAAAGTTCTTTTGTATTTGGCGACCATTTTGGTTATTGCCGAAGTGTGTGCACGAGGGTTGTTCAAAGATCTAAAAGGTACAACCTTGGATTATTATGCAATCAATATAGCCAATTCTATGGCTTATCTTTCTACGTGTTATTTGGGATATGGTATTATGGATTACTACTATTTCATTTTCAAACGTAGAAGATTCGACTGGTATGTTATTCTAAATAACGTAATATTGGTTTTTTATACAATAGCGATTATAGTTAATCTTTTTACCGGAATAATTTCTCTTTATGATTACAATATTGGTGGTTTTGTTCACGGGGTGCTTTATTTTCCGGTCGGTAATCTGGTTCCAATTTTCTACTATGTAAGCATAGTGTTTGTATTTGCTGTGTCATTTAAGGGGATTCCCGGTAAGCTTAAGACTTCGCTTTCATTTGCTACGCTTATGATAATTTTGGGTGTCATCATTCAACCTATTTCCAATATCAGTATTACGGTTACAGGTCTTTTTGCGTCACTCAGTATTGTTACGCTTTACTTTACGGTTGAGACTGAGGACCACGCTAAGTTGCTTGAGATTACCGAGAGCCTTGAGAAGGCAAGAGTTGAGGCGGACAATGCCAATGCTATGAAGTCAACATTTCTTGCAGATATGTCTCATGAGATCAGAACTCCTATCAACGCTTTATCCGGTCTTAATGATCTTATTATCAAGGAGAGTAAGGACGAAGAGACGGTTATGTACGCGGAGGATATGAAGTCGGCGATTGACGCTCTTTTGGCTACGGTCAGCGATGTTCTTGACATATCTAAGATTGAGAGTGGTGAGTTTACTCTTGACGAGAATGAATACCATCTTGCCAAGGTTTTGAGAGAAGTTAACATCATAATTAACTCCAGAGCCAAGGACAAGTCGCTTGAGTTTAAGACTGAAGTTGATGATAACGTTCCTGACAGATTGATTGGTGACAGTGTCAGACTCAGACAGGTTATTATCAACATACTTAACAACTCTGTTAAGTATACCAAAGAGGGAAGCATAACATTTAAAGTAAACGGCAAATCAGACGACGAGTATGTTGATTTGACTTTTGTGTTCTCTGATACCGGTATTGGTATCAAGAAAGATGATATAGAAAAGCTCTTTGACAGTTACACTCGTTTTGAAGCTGATGACAAGAACAAGAATGTAGAGGGTACCGGACTGGGTCTGTCTATTGTTAAGGAGATAATAGACAGGATGAATGGTAGCATAAAGGTTGAAAGTGAGTACGGCGTTGGCACAACATTTACAATCAAGGTAAGACAGAAGATTGCCGGCGAGGGCAAGGTTTCAGAATACACAGAGCAGACAGGTAAGAAAGTCGAAGAAGTTAAGGCTAAGCGCATGGTTGCGCCTGATGCTAAGGTATTGGTTGTTGATGATAACGCTATGAATTTAAAGGTTGCTAAGGGACTTTTGAAGGATACGTTGGTTAACGTATCTACTGTTGACGGTGGTGCTGAGGCAATAGATATTACCAAGCAAGAGAAGTTCGACATTATTCTTCTCGATGCATTTATGCCTACGATTGACGGTCCTGCGGTGTTTAGTGCCATTAGAGAAGATGTGGAGAATCCTAACAATGCTACTCCTATTATCGTTGTTACGGCGGACGCATTGGCTGATTCCAGACAGAAGTTTATGGATATGGGATTCGACGAATACTTGAGTAAACCTCTCAAGCAGCAGTTACTCTTTGGGACGCTTTTCAGATTTCTTCCTGAAGAGCTTATTGAAGAGCGAGAGGGGGAATAGAATATGCAGGAATATATATTTACCAATAAATATATGATGCTTGAAACAGCGGCAATACTCTATGATTTTATTCTCTTAGGCTTTTTGTTTACTCAAGGAAGATTGGTCAGTGAGAACGGTAAGAGATTCAGATATCTTGCTATTAATATAACGTTGCTTACGCTGGTGGAGATATTGGGTCCAATCACCAGAGCCTGGGATGCGAAATTTCACATTATCAAGATGTATTTTGATGTATCTACTTTCATATTTGCATTTTTGGCGGAGGTATCATTTGCAGGGTATATGGCATTTACGTGTAAGTTCAATGCTCCTAAAGTGCTTAATATATTTAACAGTATTGTAGTTGCTGTCACTATGTTTGTGATGCTTACTAATCCTTTTACAGGGGTTATAAGCAATTATGATGAAGTTGAGCATGTATTTATAAGTGGGCCTTTATATCTTGCGATAGGATATGGACCGTGCATTTACTTTACTTTATTTAGTTTGGTTATCTTCTTCATCAACATGAAGAAGACAGATTTTAGAGAGAAGATTTTCCTTATAATCTCATTCTCGCTTATTGTTGGCGCATCTGTTATGCAGCCACTTATGCACGGAAGATTGAAACTTACGGGATTATTTGGATCATTTGCAATATTTGTTCTTTATCTTTCTTTGGAGTCAAGTGACTATAGGAATATGGTTGATGTCAGAAGAAAGCTTATTGAGGCTAAGATGACAGCCAATGCAGCCAATCTTGCCAAGAGTACATTCCTAGCTAACACTTCGCACGAGATAAGAACTCCTATGAATGCTATCTTAGGTATGAATGATATTATTCTAAGGAATAATAAGGAGCCTCAGATTCTTAAGTATTCTTCTGATATGAAGAAGTCCGGCGGTGAGTTGTTACAGATTATCAATGATGTTCTTGAGATATCTAAGATTGAGGCGGGGCAGTTTGCTATCAAGGAAGAGAAATATCAACTTTCCAAGCTTGTATATAACGTTGAGAGTGAAATGAGAGTCAAAGCCAGGGATAAGGGCTTACATTTTCTTGTACATGTGGATGATAAACTTCCTGATTCTTTGATGGGCGACGTTGAGAGGATTGAACAGATTCTGATTAAGCTTCTTGACAACGCAATTAAGTTCACCAAAAAAGGCGATGTTGATTTGACAATCACGGGGAAGATTATCAACCGTAAGAATGCTGATGAGGACGTGGAAGTCAATCCTCATGATACAATAAGACTTAATTTCGTTGTTGAAGATACAGGTGTCGGTATCAGAGAAGAGGATCTTCCGGTAATATTTGATAACTTCAAGCGAGTCGATATGGAGCGTAATAGAAGTATTCAGGGTGCGGGACTTGGACTTTCGATAGTGAAGAATCTCGTTGACTTGATGGGCGGCCGAATCGATGTCGAGAGCTACTATGACAGAGGCTCAAGATTCGAGATTAGCATTAATCAGGAGGTTATCGGTTCAGACAGATATATCGATCATGTCAAGGTTACAGGTATTCGTGCAAATGTCGAAATGCCTAGTCTTCTCGGACTTAGGATACTTGTGGTTGACGATAACGAGATGAGTCTTACGGTTATAAAGGGGCTTCTCAGAATGACTAAGGCGGAGATTGTTGTCACAGAGAGCAGTCAAGAAGGCTTGAGGCTTTTAGAGAATGAACCTTTCGATCTCGTTTTCCTTGATTATATGATGCCGGTTATGAATGGAACCGAGATATTTAAGAAGATGGTTAAAGATTACAGTGGTGTGAATCACGAGGTTCCTTTCGTGTTGATGAGTGCCAACATGACTAATGAAGACATGGCGGCATATTCGGAGCAGGGATTCTATTATGCGTTAAGTAAGCCGATTGATCCTAATGAGCTTTGCCAGTTATTAGAAACTATGTGCTAACAGGAGTGGTAGCTAATGAACAAGTTTACGCAAGGAATAATATTTGTATCCTTGATTATGTTTTTGATGGTATCCATAGTTGCTGTTGTTATCTTTTTCGGACGGACTGATGTGGATTATTCCAAGGTAGCATTTGTCCTTAACGGGGACAGCAGTGATTCCGGATGGAATAGATCGCTTTGCAACGGAATAGACGAATACTCTGAATCAACAGATATTTCGGTGCTTACGGAATACAATGTTACCGAGGAGAGCGGCCACGTTGATGATGTGTGCGAAGACCTTATAAAGAGGGATGCAGGCGTAATATTCTTGACCAGTTACGGATTTACTTCTGAGTGTAAGAGTCTCATAGAGGCTAATCCCGGAGTTGCATTTTACGGAACTTCGTCGGATGTTAAGGCTGATAACTATACTTCATACTTTGTTCGTTACTATCAGGCAAGGTATCTAGCCGGTATTCTCGCGGGAATGCATTCAAAGTCGGGCAAGATAGGTTATGTGGCTGCTAAGAAGAATCCTCAGGTTGTCAGGGGCATAGATGCATTTACATTAGGCGTGAGAAATGTTAATGAGAACGCAACTGTCTATGTTAAATGGACGGATTCCTGGAGCAATCCTAATGCTGAGAGAGAGGCAGCCAGGAAGCTTATTGAGGATGTGGGTGTTGATCTTTTGACATACCATCAGAATCAGCCAAATGTTATTGATACTGCCGAAGAATACGGAATTGATTCCATCGGATATCATGAGGCATTTAAAGGTTACTCTGATCATTATCTGACTTCGGTTGTATGTAATTGGGGTGCGCTTTACAAGGAGTTATTAGGAGAGGACGGTGCGGTCGGCACTGCTAAGGATATGTGCTGGTTAGGTCTTGAGCGTGAAGTAGTAGGGTTGTCGGAATACTCTCCGGCAGTCAGTAATAACGAGATGCTCTTTATTGAGGCTGCCAAAGCGAGAATCCTTTCCGGTAAAGATGTATTTACAGGTTTAATAAAAGACAACACCGGTGTTGTTCGTTCAAAAGAAGGTGAGTCAATCACCGATGAAGAGCTTATGAATGATGTGGATTGGTTTGTAGAAGGTGTAGAGATATATGTCAAATAAGAAAAAGGTAATAAAAGAAAAAAAGGGATTCTTAATTATAGTAGGCTTTTTGGCGGTATTACTTATAATCGGAGTGTTTCTTGGAATTAGGCTTAACAGCTTGATAATCAACTACATTGAAAGCAATGTTAAGCTCAATGCATCTGAGCTCGCTGACAAGTTTGGTGAGCAGATTGATGCTGATTTTAAGGAAATGACGGCGATATCTAAGTATATAGAGAAAGACTATGGAATTAAAGATAGACTCGTATATAATTCTTCTGTTTCCGGAGCCTACAGTGTAATGGGACTTATTGACATTAACGGGGAAACCGTTGCCGGAGATGACTTGAATAGGTCCTTGTATTATGGTGTTCAGGAATCTCTAAGAGGTTATAAGAAGGTTATCTACAGCGAGACAGAGGGTATGCTTTTTACTGTGCCTGTATACAGCAACGACAATGTCAAATACGTACTGTACAGATTGTATCCGGTCAGTAAGATATCTGACAGATTTGGCGTTGAAAGTTACGGCGGTCAGGGAACCGCGGGAGTGGTTGACAGTAACTGGAAGCTTACCGTACCGCTTGTTGGAGCGCCGGATCATGACTTGTTCTACGAAGAGGAATTTGTAAACACTTACAGGGAGATAGTTAAGAGTCTTACGGTTTCGAGTTCATCCGCCAAATATCTAAAGACCGAAAATGGTGACTATTACCTTTTTGGAGCTGATGTAGACGAGTACGATCTCAGGGTGTGCGGTTACGTTCCGAAGAGTGTAGTGTCTAAAGGTATATCTCTTATAACAGGACTTGTTATCTGGGTATTTGGAATAATGTTCCTTATGATTGTAATAGGCTCGGCGTTTATCAATGGAGCCGAAGCCAGATATATCGAGGATGATGCTATCAAGAAAGCCAAGGAGGAAGCTGACAAGGCTAACAGAGCCAAGAGTGACTTCCTTGCCAATATGTCTCATGAGATCAGAACGCCTATTAACGCTATAATGGGTATGGACGAGATGATCTTAAGAGATACCAAAGAGAAAACTACCAAAGAGTATGCCAATCTGATTAAGAAGTCGTCTAATGCTTTACTTATTTTGATAAATGATATTCTTGATTTTTCTAAGATTGAGGCGGGTAAGATGGAACTTGTGGAGAGTGAATACTCTCTTTCTGACGTGATAAGCGATGCTGTCAATATGGTTGAGTTGAAGATTAAGCAGAAGAATCTTCAGTTCGATATTGATGTAGACAATAATCTTCCTAACAGATTGTACGGAGACGGTGCGAGAATCAGGCAGGTTATGGTTAACATACTCAACAACGCTGCCAAATATACGACAGAGGGGTCGGTTACCCTCAAAGTGAGCGGGGAGATGCTGTTTAAGGAAGTTAAGCTTCGCATAAGTGTTACTGACACAGGAATTGGTATTAAGAAGGACGATATTCATAAATTATTCTCCAATTTTGAAAGACTTGATTTGAAGCGCAATAGAGCTATAGAAGGTACCGGATTAGGGCTTTCTTTAACTCAGAAGCTTGTGGGACTTATGAGGGGGAATATTGAGGTTCAGAGTGAATACGGAGTTGGATCTACATTTACTGTCAATATTCCGCAGTCGATTGCCGGTGATGAGATAATAGGAGATTTCTACAGAAGACTTGAGGAACACAAGGCGGTAGGTGAGGAGATTAAGAAACGCGAGTATTATATTGCGCCTAAAGCCAAAGTTCTTGCGGTTGATGATAATGATATGAACCTTGTTGTTATCAAGAAACTTCTTAAGTACACACAGATTAGAGTGACAACCGCGCTTAGCGGAGCGGAGTGTCTTAAACTCATAGAGAGAGAGCGTTTCGATGTAATTTTACTCGATCATATGATGCCTGTAATGGACGGCGTGGAGACTCTAAAGAAGATTAGGAGTATGACGGATTTTCCTTGTGAGAGTACGCCGGTTATTGCTCTCACAGCCAACGCAATAGTTGGAAGTAGAGAGAAGTATCTTGAGGCAGGATTCGACGATTATATGTCTAAGCCTGTTAACGGTCAGAAACTTGAGGAACTGCTTCTTAAGTATATTCCTTCTAAGAAGGTTACATTTGTTACTGAAGAAGAACTGAAATCACAGAATAATAAGCCTGCTGAGGCGGACAGTGAAGCTTCAAATGTTGAGCAGGCAGAGAGCGTTAAGGATACTACACCTATAAAGCCTCAGAATGAAGTTAAGGGAGAAGCTCCTAAGGCGGAGCAGTCTAAGGAAAGCACTTCTAAGGAGAAAGCCGGTGCCAAGCGAGCATTGATTGACAAAGATGTCGCATTAAAGTATTGCGGCGGCATTGAAGAGTTATATAAGCAGATTATTGCCGTATACATTGAGACGTATGATGAGAGAGTCGATAAACTCAAAAAAGACCTAGAGGCAGAGGATTTTGAGGACTATAGAGTTCAGGTTCACTCTCTTAAATCTACTTCGCTTAACATAGGTGCCACAGCTTTGTCTGAGCATGCTAAGAATGTTGAGATGGCTCTAAAGGACGGGAATACTGCATTTGCAAAGGATAATCACGACAGTATTCTCAAGGAATACGAGGAGGTTTTGGAAGAAATTAAAAAACTTTAGCACTTTAAAGTTGCAAAGTGTTTTGATATGTGTTATAGTAGTCAAGTCACATAAGCGGGGTAACTGTCAGATGTGCTATTTTACTGGTAAAGGAAGGGTTTATTATGAAACAGTTAGAGAACTTGATGGATTACAGACAGTCAATCAGAGTTGTCGATGCAACTTTAAGAGACGGTGGATTGGTTAATGATTTCAGATTTACAGATGAATTTGCAAGAGAGCTTTATAAGACCAACATCAAGGCTGGAGTTGACTATATGGAGGTCGGCTACAAGGCAGATAAAGAGATGTTTGACGAGTCAGAATTTGGATTATATAAGTTCTGTGATGATGATAGAATATTTGAGCTTTTCGGAGAGAAGAGCGACAAGATTAAGCTTGCATGTATGGCTGATGTAGGAAGATGTAACTACAAGGAAGATATACATGAGGCGGCTAACAGCCCATTTTCTTTGATACGGGTAGCTACCTATGTTCACCAGATGCCGGGAGCAATCGATATGATTGAGGATGCCAAGAGAAAGGGATACGAAGTAACATGTAACCTTATGGCTATTTCGACAGCTCAGGAGAACGATATCAAGGTAGCACTTGAGATGTTGGGTAAGTCATCAGTTGATGTAATATACATTGTAGATAGCTACGGAGCTTTGTATCCGGAGCAGATGTCGAGAGTTGCAGAGCTTTACAGAGAGTATGCTGATAAGTATGATAAGAAACTCGGAGTTCATACTCATAACAATCAGCAGCTTGCATTTGCCAATACTATTGAAGCTGTCGGAGACGGAGTTGATTACCTTGACGGTACATACGCAGGTATGGGTAGAGGAGCAGGTAACTGTACAATGGAGAATCTTTTAGGATTCCTTAGAAATCCTAAGTACGATATTTATCCTGTTATTAAGTTTATTGAGAACTACATGGTTCCTCTTAAGGAATCAGGCGCTAAGTGGGGATATGATTGGCAGTACATGATGACAGGTATTCTTAATCAGCACCCTAGAACAGCGATTGCATTTACCAATGAAGACAGAAAGGATTACACCAACTTCTGGAAAGAGATTTCTAGTCAGGATTAATTAAATGCTTGATTTTCTATATCACATCCTATTCACAGGGATGTGATATACTTTTTTTATTCTGAGAAAGGGGATCTTTTTTTATGAAGATATTTTCGCGCTTTTTGGCGCTTATTATAGCGTTTTCACTATTGATAGGAGATACATCGCTTGGGAAGGTATGCGGAGGCGATATATCTCATTTTAGTTTTACCGGGACTGCGAGCAGTATAGCTTATAAAGACGCGGTTGCTGCTCAATCTGACGCAATTGAGAAGTCAGTGGTTATAGATAATGTTAAGGTGGAGCAAGAAGCTAAGACGGTTGTTTCTGACAAGTCGAATGATGCTAAAGTTAAGATTGCCAAGAAGTCATCTAAAGTTAGCAAGGCTACTAAGACTGCTAAGTCGGTGATATCAGGTAAGGCTAAGAGCGGGGATGTTACCGATCCTGCTACAAGCGGTGATCCGGTAGGCTCTGTCGAGTACACTAAGATTGTTGTAGAGAGCACGGTTCCCAGATATGTGTATGGAACTAATTTTGATCCTAATGCTATGCTTGTCACATACGGCTATAAAGACGGGGGTGCTGAGAGAGAGGCCATAAGCAACGTGTTTGTCAAGTACTCCCTCAAGGATGGAAGCAGCATATATGGTACAACCGGAAGTGTTGGAACTAAGACGATTGTTGCATCCTATACTACAAGCACCCAGACTCTTACTGCAGAGCTTAATGTCACAGTATATCCAGCAAATGCAACCAACTTCTCTGAGTCTTCTTCGACCGATTCTTCTATGACGGTTACATGGGCTCAAGCCAATGGAATCACGGGATATCAGCTCTGTTATTACAGCGAGCAATATGGCAAATGGTACTATTACGGCGGACCTACTTCCAACAAGATATCGGCAGGTACGACCACGTACACCATTAAGTCCAAGACAGAGGCTTCAGGGGATGGTACATATACACCTATAGATGTATCAGCTTGTAAGGATTTTGTTTTCTATATAAGGACGTTTTATATTTACGGTAAGGATAGTTCAGGTAAGAATCTTGTACTTTACAGCGAGAAGTCTCCGGCTCTTACATTAAGGACGGGACCTTATGTAACCACAGGCCTTAAAGCCAGTGATATGGATGTTTCAACAATAAAGCTTAGTTGGGACAAGAATGATTATGCAGACGGTTATGTGCTTTACAGAAGGGATGGAACCAATACCACTTACAATAAGATTGGTACTACTACTGCTACGACTTATACCGACGGAATAAGCCCTGCACTCACATCTGCAACAACATACAGATATAAAGTAGTAGGATATAGAGTTCATCAGACGTATGAAGGTGTACAATCTTCTGTTATCAAGACCACAACTACTCCTGTTAAGGTTGTTCCTAAGACCAAGGGCGGAGAGAGCATGGTTAGGGTTAGCTGGGACAAATGTGATCGAGCCACAGGATACAATGTATATGTTAAGTCATCCGGAGACGCTAACTACTATAAAGCCGGTTCAACATTACAGGGAACTTATAACTATGTTCTTAAGAATGTTAAGTTCGGTGATAATTATCAGTTCAAGGTTACTGCGTACAGGACTTTGGATGCGGGCACGGCATCTGAGCTGACAGTGTATTCTGAAGAGTCTAACGAGGTCTCAGGTACCCCTGCGGAGGTTCCACCTACCAACACTACTGCATTTAACTATTTATCACTGTCAGATTTTAAAGGATCTGTTGCTTACGAGACTTCCGGATGGTTTAGAAAGTATATCAACTACAAGAGAAGTTCTATCATTCCGGGCGCTTCTGCTGCTAATGTCGGCGGATTCTTTAGTGACAGGATGTGTCCTCAGGGTATGACATTTGCAGGAGATTACTTGCTTATCACTGCATATGACAAGAACAGTGAGGAGAACAGTATTATATACGTTATGGAGAAGGGCAGCGGTGACTATCTTACAATGATAGTTTTGCCGGACCAGATTCACGCCGGCGGTGTCGCTTATGATGGTGAGAATGTCTGGGTGTGCCATGGCGAGAAGATAGCTTGTATGAAGTATTCTGAGATTAAGCAAGCTGCCGAAGAGGGAGATGTGTACAGAAAGGTTGATTATGTCTGCCTCTGTGATACTAAAAGCACTGCATCATACTGTACTTATTACAAGAACAGATTGTGGATTGGAACTTTTGGTACGGGTTCTCAGGGCAAACAGCCAATCTACAGCTATACGGTAGAGAATAAGAGTGGTGTTCCGTCTATTTCGGCTGTTTCAAGTTTTCAGGTTCCTTCAAGGACTCAGGGTATGGCATTTACAACAGACGGATGTCTGGTGCTTTCAAGATCATATAAGTCATCTAACACCAAGACCTCTTACATTTGCCAGCTTGACTACTATAAGGTTACATGGGATGGCGATAATATAACCAAGACAGGATATACTAAGAACTCGATTCCTATGCCAAGTATGAACGAGTCAATAGCTATCAAGGGTGCGTACATCTATGTGTGTTATGAGTCACCGGCATTTCCTGACGCTACTATACCGATGGATAGGGTTTGTGCGTTTAAGAAATCAGGACTTTTAGATACTGAGACAAGATAGAATAATTGAATACCACATGCGATTAATAAAGGTTAATTGGAGGTGCTCTTCAATTAACCTTTTTGTTATTTTACTATGGTTATGAGAGTAGAAGTATGATATAATATTATGATGTAATGTGGATAAGTGTGGATTGGAGGTGGCAAGGTGATTAATGAAGATAAGGTCAGGATTATGACCAAGTGCGCATGCTATGAGAAGAACGAGAGTGACAACAATCTTCATATTGCCGGATATTTCAGACGAGATTTTGTCAGATGGAGTATCCTTAAATCACTGGTTTCTGCTACCTTTGGATACATTTTGCTTCTCATGCTTTATTTTCTTGCTAACTACGAGGAGATATTCAATCTGTTTAACAAGATGCAGTATAAGCCGCTACTCATCAAGATATTGGTCGGATGGGGAGTTGTGCTTATAATATATTCAATTGCTGCTAGGATTGTCTATCGCAAGAGATTTGAGGAAGCAAGAGAGGGAGTCAATGACTATTACGATACTCTTAAGAAGCTTAGAGGTTATTACATTGCGGAGAGAGACAGCTCACCTAGATTTAGCCATCAGGAAGGAGACCCGTTAAACAATGACGAATTTATTGATTATTAGGGATTATCTCAAAGCGTTTTTTCAGAGATACGAGCGCTTTTTGACACCCGTGTTTAAGTTCTTCTATGCATTCATCGTCCTGATGATATTTAAGAGGCTGTTCGGGTATAATGATAGTATATATAGCCTTATAGTTGTTATTCCGGTATCATTTGTATGTGCGTTCTTGCCTAACGGAGCTGTGTATATTGTAGCTTCTGTGTTTGCGGTTTACGATATCATGAGTTTGAGTCTTCAGGTTTCGTTAGTGCTTGCGATTTTATTCTTGATTATATATTTGCTTTATTTAAGATTTATACCCGGCAAGAGTTGGATAGTCATGGTTTCTATGATTCTGACTATGAAGCTTCCTTGCCTTATACCGCTTGTTGCGGCGATGTTTATAGGACCGGTTGCAATCGTTCCTTGTGTGTGCGGGGTGATGTTATACTACTTTAGCATTCATGCAAGACAGCTTGAACCGCTTATTAATGCAAGTACCGATGACGTATCGGACACGCAGATTCCTTATCTTATGGATACACTTTTTAAAGATAAAGAGATGCTGCTTTTTATTGTGATTATCGCAGTAACTATTATGTTTACATATCTTATCTACAGAAGTTCGATAAGGTACTCGTGGTTTTCTGCTATTGTTGCAGGTACATCGCTTATGATATTTATGTTGCTTGCCGGTACAATGATGATTGAAGATGATGAAATCGAGCTTGCGACTATACTTATAGGCTCTCTTTTATCGGGAGTTATTGCATTTGTAGTTCAATTCTTTAAGGGAGTTTTGGATTACGGACGCATTGAGATTGTTCAATTTGAAGATGACGATTATTATTACTACGTTAAGGCTATACCTAAGATTTATGTAGCCGAGAGAGATGTTAACGTGCAGACTATTACCGAGAGTACTAAGAAGGTGGGAGATGATGAGTAGCCGATGAACGTATTGACGGACAGAATTGTAGAATTTATCGAAAAATACCTATATTGGATGTCTGTTCCTACCGTTAGGGTTACTGATGTCATTGAGATTATCATTCTTACGGTGTTGATATATCAGTTGTTCAAATGGGTCAAAAAGACAAGGGCATGGTCACTTTTTAAGGGATTTATGGTTATTTTAGGCTTCATGGTTATAGCAGCCATATTCCAGTTGAACACTATTGTGTGGATATTCACAAGGCTCTTTAATGTCGGTATTATCGCTATTGTTATCGTGTTCCAGCCGGAGCTTAGAAGGGCGCTTGAACAGCTTGGTAGAAAGAGGTTCTTTGGCAGTTTCGTTATTGAAAATGACAAGAATCGCAACGATGGCAAGTTAAGCAAGAGAACTGTCAATGAGATAGTTAAAGCGACATTCGAGATGGCTAAGTATAAGACCGGAGCCCTGATTGTTGTAGAGCAGGATGTTGCTTTAGGCGAGTATGAGAGAACCGGTATCAATATTGATGCCCAGGTCAGTTCACAGCTTTTGATCAACATTTTTGAGAAGAATACACCTCTTCACGATGGAGCGGTTATTATCAGGGACGACAGAGTTGTATCGGCAACCTGTTACCTTCCGCTGACAGAGAATCCGGATGTTGATAAGCACTTAGGAACAAGACATAGAGCTGCTCTTGGTATAAGCGAGGTATCGGACAGCTTTACCATTGTTGTGTCCGAGGAGAATGGACAGGTATCTTTGGTTTACGGCGGCGAGATTTATAGGAATTGCGACGCTGATGAGATTAGAGATAAGATAGAATACTTCAGAAAGAAGAAGATTGATGTTAACAAGTTTAAGCTTTGGAAAGGACGTATGAAGAAGCGTGAAGTTAAAGGGGATACTAACCAATAATTTACATCTTAAGATATTAGCTTTCCTTATAGCGGGATTACTATGGCTTGTTGTCGGCAACATCGAGGATCCGGTTACGACCAAGCAGTTTAGTGACGTTCCGGTTGAGATTATCAATGAATCAGTATTAGATTCTATCAATAAGGTCTACGAGGTTAAGGAGGGTAAGACAGCTACATTTATCGTAAAGGGCAGGGAGAGTGTGCTTAATTCTCTTACTGCGGATGATTTTGTGGTTCAGGCTGATCTTGCACATTTGTCTGAAGTTAATGCAATGAGCGTTGATATTACTCCTAAGACCACAAGCTCTAATATTGAGATTTATAGAAACGCCAACACAGTTACTGTAAGTCTTGAAGACGAGGCAAGCAGTAACTTCCCTGTAACAGTTATCACAGAAGGTACTGTAAAGGAAGGATATGCAGTCGGAGAGAGAGTTGCAACACCGAACCTTGTTCAGGTTACCGGACCGGCAAGTCTTATCAAGAAGATTAAGACGGTTCAGGCTATGGTTAATGTTGATAATGCGTATAAGGATGTTGAGAACAAGGTTGAACTTGTATATCTTAACGGTGACGGAGACTTACTTGATGCAGACAGGTTGACAGCTGATTATGATTCTGTTAATGTTACTGTTCGTGTATATAAGAGTAAGAATATCGCTGTTAACGTTGAGACAGTTGGTGATTTGCCTGACGGATACAGCATTAAGAACATTACCTACGAGCCACAGACTATCACAGTTGCGGCTTCTGATGAAGTGCTTTCATCACTTACAGAGGTTACGATAGATGATTTGGATATAAGCGGTATACACTCTAGCAAGCAGTATACCATTAACCCTGCAGAGTACATTCCTGAGGGCGTATATCTTGCTAACCCTGATGAGCAGATTGCTGTCACGGTTGAAGTCGGTAAGTACGTTACCAAGACGATAACTATTACCGATGAAGACATAGATATTTCGGGAGGTAATCCTAAATACAATTATAAATTAGATCCTGAAACTACTGTTAAGTTTATTATATCAGGGTACCAGGATGAGATTAACAAGCTCAAAGCTTCTGATTTTGTACCAATGATTGATGTTTCTAAATGTGGGGTCGGAAGCCACTTGCTTGATTTACAATACTCAAATGTTGACGATGCGGAGGTTACCGTATCAGGTAAGATATCCGTAACTGTCACCAAGAGTAATTAGTTGGAGGGAAATATGAGTAAACTGACGGTTATTATTCCGTTATTGACAGAGCCTCAGTATATAGATGAGTGTTTAGAAAGTCTTGCAAGACAGGACATATACAATATAGATGCCTTGGTTGTAAGAGACTTTGAGTCCGATACTATCGAGGCACATATAGATGCGCTTGCTTCGAAGTTGTCGGGTAAGATACCTATTAAGCAGGTAAGTACCGATGTTGAGCACGGTCTTTCTGCAGCAAGAAACACAGGGCTAGCCAACACCAAGAGTGAGTATGTTATGTTCCTTGATCCGGATGACTATCTTGAAGACGGAACTTTAAAGACCATATTGGAAGCTGTTCCTAATCTTCCGGTTCCTCTTGTTTATACAAGGGTTAAACCGCTTCACAGGTTGGCCAGCGGTTATCATGAAGAGTATGAAGACGAGCTTACTTTGCTTAATGAATATGACCAGAGTAAGTTAGATCAACGACCTGTTATCGACCAGGCACTTGCCAATTACGACCAGGAAGCGGTTGAGTATATGGTTGGATTAAGGGATAACTTAGAGGACTTTACTGTTCTTGGTTGTATGTTTTATAGGAGTTTCCTAAAGGAGAATGACATCGAGTTCGATGTAAATGTTCAGATATATCCTGATGCACCTTTCATTTGCAAAGTGCTGCTTAACGCACAGAGTACGTTGTCTGTGGAGACAGGTGCATATATCAGAAGGAGTGGTACATTTAGGTACAGTATCGAGAAGTTCTTCCCTTGGCAGGCTAGGGTTGAAGATTACATTGTATGTTACGATAAGGCTTACAGTCAGTGTACAAGTCAGCCGGCACTTATGCTTCTTGTGCAGGAGACTATGTGTACCAGGTATGTCAATGTGGTCGTAAGGCTTATAAGCAAGAGTAAGGACAGAGATTTTGCGAAACATCTCTTTGAAAGCTTCAACAAATTAATTATCAGAGTGGATAAGAGAGTTATAAAGAGTTTTCCAAAATCTGAGAGAGAGCATCTTAAGCTTTTGTTATCGGGCAATATGAAGAAGGCCGTCGATTATATGCCTAAGTATGTTAAGCTCAAGAAGAGAGAATATCGCTTTAAGAAGAAGAGTAACTTTATCAGGAATCTAGCCGAGAAGATGTTTGCTAACATGGATATCCTCGACAGATATATTCTATTCGAGAGTGACGGTGGAGACAGGTATTACGGAGATCCTAAGTATATATATAAGTATTTGCTTGAGAATTATCCTGGTGAATATAAGTGTATCTGGGTTGCCAACGACAGAGAGTTGGCAGCGGAGATTGACGGAAGATGTACCACAGTTAAGAAAGATACCTTAAGATACTTTTATTATACTTTAAGATGTAAGTATTGGATTAAGGATACGAGACAACCTATATGGTGGTATAAGTCCAAGGATCAGGTATTTATATGTACCTGGCTGGGAACTCCTTTGCAGAAGATGTTTCATGATGTTCCTGCTTATGCGACGCAGACTGCCGCGATACACAAGGGACTTAAAGCTCAGGTTGAGCAGTGGGATGCTATTATAAGTGGTAACCGCTTTACGACTGAGAAGTATTTAAGCGCTCTTAAGGTTAATCCTAATCAGATATTGGAGATTGGACATCCGAGAAATGATTACCTAATCTCACATAATAACCAGGAGAGCATAGATGAGATTAAGGAGAAACTTGGTCTCCCACTTGACAAGAAGGTCATACTTTATGCTCCTTGTTGGAGAGAGGAAGAGGAGACTGACGTTTCCGGCAATTACAGAATACAACTTGGTTTATACAGGATGAAGGAGCAACTTGAAGGAGATTATATTGTTCTTTTGAGGATGAACCAGTACATACTTGATTATGTTATGGTTGATGAAGCCTATGGTGGTTTCATCTATGATTGCAGCAGATATAATGATGCTCACGAGCTTTTATTGGTATCTGATTATCTGATTACAGATTATTCTTCACTTGTATTTGACTATAGTGTGCTTAACAGACCGATTTATTTTTATCTATATGATCTTGACTTATATAAGGCTAACAAGGAGCATTTTTATCTTGATTTTGAAGATGAAGAGAATATGCCGGGGCCGGTTATTACAACTACTCAGGAGATTATAGACGATATCAAGAAACCGGAGATATCTGTTATGTATAGCGACAGACTTAAAGCATTTGCCAAGAGATACACACCGTATGCCAAGGGAAGTGCGAGACGACTTGCTAAGAAGATGTTTGTTGAAATGGAAGACGTATTTAATTACGAGGATGAGGACAAAAAGTGAATAAACTAGAAAGAGTTTCAAAGAATTTTATGAAATATCGGTTCATGTTGGTTGAGCTGATTAAAAAGGGAGTCAAGCTTAAGTACAGAAGATCTTATCTTGGTATTTTGTGGACTCTCATTGAACCGCTTCTTACGACTATTGTACTTACTGTTATATTCGGTATGTTACTTGGAAGAAGTGGTGAGTCATATCCTGTGTATATTCTATCAGGAAGACTATTATACAGTTTCTTTTCAAGTGCGACTAATGGCGCCATGAAATCAATCAGGCAGAATTCAGGAATGATTAAGAAGGTGTACGTACCTAAGTATATGTACCCATTGTCTTCGGTTATATTTAACTATGTAATCTTTATCATTTCCATGATTGTGTTGTTAGGACTTATGATATTTGAGGGTGTGTTCCCGACCTGGAGGATATTTGCTTGTATTATTCCACTTATCATTATCCTTATTATGTCAGGCGGTGTGGGACTTATCCTTGCTACCATGAATGTGTTCTTTAGAGATATTGAGTACATTTGGAGTGTATTCCTAATGATGATTATGTATGGATCTGCTATATTCTACTATACAGATTCAATTGTTGAGAAGAGCCCTTCTAAAGCGATTTTGTTCGATATTAATCCTCTTTATGCTTGCATAAGAGTGTTTAGGGACGGTGTGTTCGGCGAGGCGATACACTGGAATCTGGTTCTCTATTCGGGATTGTTTTCTGTTGGATGCTTCCTTATAGGACTGATTGTGTTCTACAAGAAGCAGGATGATTTTATTTTACATTTATAAGGTGATTGATATGGGTAAGCCATCAGTAGTCGTGGACAATGTTTCCATGAGATTTAATATGAATCAGGAGAAGGTCGACAGCATCAAGGAATATGCTATGAAGATGTTCAAGGGTCAGATATCACATAAGGAGTTCTGGGCTCTTAAGAATGTCAGCTTTACGCTTGAGCCGGGCGACCATCTTGGTATATTAGGCACCAATGGTGCGGGTAAGAGTACGCTTCTTAAGACTGTTGCAGGTGTTATGAAACCTACCGAAGGAACAGTCTCTACAAGAGGTAAGGTTGTGCCTTTGCTTGAGCTTGGTGCAGGTTTTGATAAGGAGTACACAGGTAGGGAGAATATATTCCTCTATGGTGCTGTGCTTGGATATTCTAAGTCATTTCTTGAATCTAAATATAAAGAGATAGTCAAGTTCTCGGAACTTGGAGATTTCATCAACATGCCTATCAAGAATTATTCTTCGGGTATGAAGGCAAGACTTGGATTCTCGATTGCGACAGTGGTTGATCCTGAGATTCTGATTCTTGATGAGGTTCTCTCTGTAGGAGATGCCAAGTTTAAGCAGAAGAGTCTTAAGAAGGTAACTGGAATGTTTGATAAGGGTGTGACGGTTCTCTTCGTATCACATTCATTAAGACAGGTTAGAAAGATATGTAATAAGGCTATCGTTCTTGATCACGGTCAGATTATCAAGGCTGGTGAGATAGAAGAAGTTGCATTGTTTTATAAGCGTATGCTTGCTGCTAATGATGGTGAGGATCCTAATCAGGTTGAGCTTCTGTCACTTGATAAGTCACTAAAGCAGCACCGTAAAGAAGAGGTTAAGAAGCTTAAGGATGAGCTTAAAGAGAGCAATGACAAACTCATAGAAGCTCAGGCAGAGATAGAAAGATTAAAAGCATTAGTAAATAACAAGTAGTTTAAGGAGGATATTTCAATGAAGAAGGTTATTACTTACGGTACATTTGACTTGTTGCATGTGGGACACATCAACATTTTAAGAAGGGCTAAGGAGCTTGGCGATTACTTAATCGTAGTCGTGTCAACAGATGAGTTCAACGCTCTTAAGGGCAAGAAAGCTTATTACTCATTTGAAGACAGAAAGACTATACTTGAGGCAATCAAGTATGTTGACGAGGTTCTTCCTGAGAAAACATGGGAGCAGAAGATTGACGATGTCAAGAACAATGATGTTGATGTATTCGTAATGGGACATGACTGGACCGGTAAGTTTGATTTCTTAAAGGATTACTGTGAGGTTGTATACCTCCCTAGAACAGAGGGTATATCTACAACTAAGATTAAGAGTGACCTTGGAGTTACAGATAAAGAGGCGAAATAACAATGAAATGGATTAAGAAGCCGCTTCGTAAGCTTGCACTTATGGGCTATGTTGTCCTTACTAAGATTTTACCGCTATCTAAAGATGTGGTTGTATTCGAGTCAAATGTCGGACGAAATTACAGCGGTAATGTAAGGGCGATTTATGAGTACATGATAGAGCAGGGATTAGACAAGAAGTACAGATTTGTCTGGTCTATTGAGGATGTCAAGACCAAGATTCCCGGCAGAGTAAGTATCGTAAGGAGAACGAGATTAAAGTACCTCTACTATATGTCTATTGCCAAGGTTTGGGTGTCAGATTCTCGTATGCCTAAATGGCTTGTTAAGCGTAAAGGAGTTACCTATATTCAGACCTGGCATGGAACACCTTTAAAGAAGCTTGCTCTTGATATGGATGTCTTAAGTATGGGTGGAAGTACTGACGTTGAGAAATACAGAGAGAACTTTAAGAAGAACTCTCACACATGGGATTACTTGATTTCGCAGAACCCGTTCTCGACTGAGACTTTCAGAAGATGTTTTGATTTTCATAAGGATATGCTTGAGATTGGGTATCCAAGAAATGATGTCCTTTTTAAGAAGAATAATGCCAAGGATATAGATGCATTAAAGACAAGACTTAAGCTTCCTAAGGATAAGAAGATTATCCTCTATGCGCCAACCTGGAGAGATGACCAGTTCGTTGCAAAGAGTAGATATAAGTTCGTAAGCGACATGGATTACGATGTCATGAGGGATGCTCTTAGTGATGAATACGTAATGATAGTCAAGTATCATTATCTTGTTGAGGACAAGGTTGATTGGAGTAAGTATAAAGGATTCATCTATGAGTTCAATCAGCATGCTGATATTGCTGATCTTTACCTTGTGGCAGATATGTTGATTACAGACTATTCTTCTGTTATGTTTGATTACAGCTTGCTTAAGCGTCCTTTGTTCTTCTTTGCTTATGATATGGAGAATTATAAGAACAATTTAAGAGGATTTTACTTTGATTTCTTAGCAACTGCACCAGGGCCTATAGTTGAAGATACCAAGAGTTTAGCAGAAGCAATCAGGAATTATAAAGACGAGGACTGGCAAGACAAATACAAGGCATTTAGTGATAAATATAATTCATGTGATGACGGTAATGCGTCTAAGAAGGTGTCAGAGCTTATTGAAGCTAAGCTTAATGCCAAATAATAAAGGAGTGAAATGCGATGAAAGAATTGGGATATCATATATTTGCGATTCTTTATCGCATTTTTTGTATTTTTAAGCTTGATGAGAAGAAAGTATTTCTCATTATGACTCACGACGCAGGCGATACAGGTAACGTCGCGGTTATGAGAGACTATATGGCAAGCAAGGATGATTACACATTTTACAGCCTTGTAAGAGAGGATACTCATTTTGGCAAGAGTATTGCCAAGGCGTTAAGGTTCTTTTTTATCAGCAGTTATCATTTGGCGAGAAGTAAGTATGTTATTATGGATAATATGTTTCTTCCTTATGCTTTTATTAAGCCTAAAAAGGGCGTTAAGATTATTCAGCTTTGGCACGGAACAGGAGTCATTAAGAAGATTGGTTCAGACGCCAACGAAGGTCGTCTTAAGGACTTAGAGATTAAGGCAAATGCTAAAACCACGCATTTGATTGTGAGCTCCGAGACTACCAGGCGTATATATTCCGGAAGTTTTTCGATGTCTGAGGACAAGGTGTTTATCACCGGAATGCCAAGGACGGACTGCTTGTTTAAGGGAGAGGCTTATATTAATGAGCAGAAGGAGATATTCTATAAGGATTATCCTGATTTGCGTAATAAGAAGATTATTCTTTATGCTCCGACATTTAGAGATAAGGATGTAGAGCATCCTAAGCTTATGCTTGACGTCAAGAAGGTTGCGAGTGAACTTCCTGATGGTTATGTTCTCGGAATAAGGCTTCATCCTTTTGTGGCAAAAACATTTAATGAGCAACATAAGGATGGAATTGAAGGTGTAGTTGATTTTAGTTCGTATGGAAGTCTTAATACTCTTCTTTTTGCGAGTGATATTCTGATTAGCGATTATTCGTCGATTGTGTTTGAGTATGCTGCGCTAAAGAGACCGATGATATTTCACGCGCCTGATCTTAAAGAGTTTAGTGACAGTGGAAGAGGTTTCTATCATGATTATGAGAGCTATGTTCCGGGGGCGGTAACATTTGACGAAGAAGAAGTAATTAACAAGATTAGAGAAGTGTCTAATCTTAGTGAGGAGAAGTATGATGAGTTGTATCATCTAAATGATTTCGTAGATGATACATATAAGTATAAAGATGATAACAGTGCTAAGAGAGTATATGATTTGATGATGAAGTAGATAGCTTTTATCGGATAAGGAGGCAATATGGCAGTTACAGATTATTTGGATGCGCAGAAAATTGGTAAAAAAGAATACAGATCGGCGATTTCTAATGGTGAGTATCCGTACCTTCCTGTTCTTGATGATATTTTAAAGCATGTTCAGATTGATTCGGAGGTGGAGATTGGGCTTTGTGATATTCCGTTAGACAGAGTGGTAGGAACAAGTACTGCCGGCAGAACGGAAGCGTTTGCAAGGAACTTTATGCCGCTTTTAGATAACGGAACTGAGTTCTCGACTAAATGGTCACACCTTGCGGATGCACAGGTTGAAGAGGGTATTAGAGATCCGATTAAGGTCTATGAGTATCTCAATAGATTCTATGTTGTTGAGGGCAATAAAAGAGTCAGTGTTCTTAAGTATTATGGGGCTGTAACTATATCTGCTGAGGTTACGAGAAAGGTTCCGGCGAAGTCTGACCTTCTTCAGAATCAGATATATTATGAGTTCATGGATTTCTATGAGATTGCAGGTATAAATGCGCTATATGTTTCAAGACTTGGAGAGTTTAGTAAGATTCTTGATCTTACAGGCGGAAGAGATGAGCCTTGGAGCGATGAGAAGCGTAAGGAGTTCAGCGCTGTATTCTTTATGTTTCGTAAGGAATTTAAGGCGATGGGAGGAGCTAAGCTCCATATTAAGTCCGGAGATGCATTTGTACCTTTCTTAAGTATTTACGGATACGACAAGATTAAGGAAATGACGCCTTCTCTTATGAAAGAAGCTATCGGCAAGATTTGGAATGAGCTGGTGCTTCAGAAAGAAGAGGACCAGATGGATATTCTTACCGATCCTTCTGAGGATAAGGACAATGCCGGTAAGAAGCTCTTACATTATCTTCTTCCTTGGAGCGAGAAGCAATACAAGGTTGTATTTGTGTACGATAAGGAGCCCGGTGCGTCAGATTGGATATATACGCATGAACTTGGTCGTCTCTATGTCGAGGATAGATTTGGTGACGAGCTTATAACTGATAAGGTGACTATTCCTAATATTGAAGATGCGGTTGATATCTTGACTAAAGAGGTTGAGATGGGTGCCGATATCATTTTCACAGTTACACCTAGATTACTTGATGCTTCGCTTAAAGTGGCTGTTGAACATCAGGATGTCAAGATTCTTAACTGTTCACTTAACAACCCTCACAGGTATGTTAGGACGTATCACGCCAGGATGTATGAGGCGAAGTTCTTAACAGGTATGGTTGCAGGTGCGATGGCCGATAACAACAAGATTGGATATATTGCTGATTATCCGCTTTATGGTACTACTACTAACATCAATGCATTTGCTATTGGAGCCAAGTTTACCAATCCTCGTGCTAAGGTATATCTTAGCTGGACGACGGCAAATGATTACGATTACGGTGCTTCATTTGTCAAGGAAGATATTAGATATTTATCAGGTCAGGATTTTATAACTCCTGACAGCAGCTCAAGGGAGTTTGGACTGTATTATCGAAGTGATGCCGGCCCTGTCAATATGGTTATGCCTGTTTGGCATTGGGGAATATTCTACGAGCGTTTGATTAGAAGTGTGCTGAATGGATCGTTTAAGCGTGATTGGCAGGAGAGTGAGAAAGCTTATAACTACTGGTGGGGAATGTCTGCCGGGGTTATTGATCTCATCGTTTCAAGAGAGGTTCCATCTGAGATTAGGGCGCTTGTTAATGTTATGAAGAAACATATTGTTAATGATTCTTTTGAGGATCTTGTATGTGATATCGTGGATCAGAGTGGTGTGTTAAGGCACAGTGAGAGTGGACCTTCGCTTAATATTGACGACCTTACCAAGATGGAGTGGTTGGTTGATAATGTAGTTGGTGATATTCCTATGCTGTCTGATCTTGATGATAATGTCAGAGAAGTTGTTGAGATTGCCGGTGTAGCAAGAGAGGAGCAAGACTAATGAAGATATTAGTTTTAGCTGATGTAGAATCTAAATATTATTGGGATTTCTTTACCATGGATAAGTTAAATGATATCGATCTTATCTTGTCTGCGGGAGATTTGAAGGCGGAGTTTCTTTCTTTTCTTGCGACTTATGCCAAGGTGCCTATTCTTTATGTTCACGGTAATCATGACGCGAGTTATGAGACGAAACCGCCGGAAGGATGCATTTGCATAGAGGATAAGATATATAAGTACAACGGGATTAGGATTCTTGGACTTGGTGGTTCGATAAGGTATAAGAATGGGCCACATCAGTATACGCAGTTTGAGATGAAGAGCAGGGTTGCGAAGTTGAAGCCTAAGATATTCTTTAACAGGGGTTTTGATATTTTGCTTACACATGCGCCGGCTTATCATATATATGATGGAGATGATAAGGTGCATGAGGGATTTGAGGCTTTTGTGTCGTTGATTGATAAGTATTCGCCTAAGTTCTTTGTGCATGGGCATATACACATGAATTATGGGATGAATAATAAGAGGGAGAGGAACTACAAAGAAACCAGGATTATTAATGCGTATGATCATTATATCATTGAGGTTGAATAGGTAGCGGATTAGCGGTGAGCACAATGTGTTATTTCTTCGGGACGCTTCGCGGCTCGAAGACGCGTTGCTCACGTTACTAAATTCGTGCTGCACTTTGCTTGCACTCATTAAGTAACGAGACGCGCCAACGCCCTCTGAAATAACACATTATGCTCTATAATCCTCAGGGTGGCATAAGCCACCGTTTTTTATTTTATTAATTCGCGAAGCGAAGATTTTTCCCCACGCATTAATACAGGGTGGCTTAAGCCACCGGAGGGCGGTTAGTGGATGACGACCGGGGTTCCGACGTCTATCTTGCCATACAAGTCTTCTGCGACGCTATATGGCAAATTAACGCACCCATGACTTCCATTTCTCACATATATATTGCCGCCAAATGCTGATCGCCATGTGGCATCGTGGAATCCCTGACCGGCGTAGTTAAAAAGCATAAAATACATTACATGTGTGTTCCAAGTTGCACCCTTAAGGTATGTATCTTTGCGTTTCTCGATTACTGAATATACTCCTGTATAGGTGTGTCGCTTCTTGGTCATCTTGCCTGTTACACACGCACTTTGTAGCTTTACTTTACCCTTCTTGACATAAGTAATGGTCTGTTCCGGAATGCTTACCTCAACATAAGTGTCTCCGATATCTGCAGAGCCAATGATATTGGCTTCTTGTGAGAACACCGCTTTGGTTTTGTTCTTGCATTTCTTAAGGTCAGACTTAACACGTGCTTTTGTTGCGTCTGAATCCATGAGCCAACCGTATGTGCCACCTACGACATCAAATGTATTACCATTCACATCGGTGAATACATGTGTTCCACCGGCGGTAGAATATTTCATATAAAGGTTGTTGACATACTCATCAATCCAGGAATAATCTATCTTATTCTTGGCAATGTGAGACTTCTTGATATCTGTTGTGATTATCTCAGGAATGTTGGAGAACTTGGTGTCTTCGTTTATATAATTGTTGCGTTTATCACACTCGTCAATCAAGTCTTCGGTAAATGTAGACGGAGCAGTAACAAATCTTGTTATGTCAATCTTACCAAGGCTAATCTTCTTATCTATCTCAGTATAAATATCATCTAAATTACCCTGATAAACTTCTTCTCTGATTGAGAATTCTCCGTTCTTGTACTTAATCTTAGCATTTTTAGGTTTATCTTTAATTAGCGAACCTAGTGTAGACTTTACCATATCGGAGTTAACATTGTAGAAGTCGAGTGTTACATGGTTCTCACCAAGCATAAAATAGTAGCTTAGCGGAATCTTGAAGTTGTCAATCGAGTCAACATTTAACTCAGCTAAAGATGAGATGGGATAAGTATATTCCCTGCCGTTGATTGTGAGAACAACATCATTCATATTGTATGAGTTAATAAGAAATGCTTTCGTATCACCTAGCGCCATTCCACCACATGGAATATTGTTGATATATATATTGTCAGGGAGAATGCCTGTAGATTTCTTTTTATATATCGAATAACCCATGAATCCTGCTACAGCAATAATTGTTGCAAGGAACGCCATAAAAATCTTAGTTTTCATAATAAATCCCCACGATAAAACATAAATAACCATTTTACAAATGAGTATAACATAAATTAAAAATAATAAAAGGGGTAAAAGTGATATTTATCTCGTGCGTAAAATGAAAAGTTAAATTCTACCCTTCATATTCAAAGTAGAATTTAGTCTT
>CAMVPR010000030.1 GCA_947169385.1 uncultured Lachnospiraceae bacterium
TGATACGAAGCAAACTGTTCAGCACTTCCTCAAATCGTGGCATAAACTGTACTTCATCCAAAAGAAGATAATACTTCCTGTCATCTTTCATAACATCTTTAATATGCTGATAACACTTCTTTGGATCTCTCAGCTCCTCATTTTCAATGCCATCTAAAGCAATCTCAATGATGTGTTCATTATCTACACCACTTTCCAATAAGTATTTCTTAAACAACACAAATAACAGGAATGATTTGCCGCATCTCCTGATTCCTGTGATAACCTTAATCATCCCGTTATCTTTTCTTGTCTTTAACTGTTCAAGGTATAAATCTCTCTTAATTTCCACAGTACCACTCCTTATTTATGTGCATTGCACGAATTTTAGTAATATAATTTTATCACTAAGTTGTTTTTACTTCAATAACCATTACTATATTTTATGCATTTGCACTTTTTTTGTAATGATGTTATTAACCTCATGAGATGTCACAGATTTGTCCTCCCCCTGTGTTAGGATAGTTGACAGTGAAGCTTAACAAAAAAAGCGCCGGAATCGCTTCCGACGCTGTAAATTACAATCTGTCCGCTATCTCATAGAGAAGCTTCTCTGTTTTGTTCCATCCAAGACAAGGGTCTGTTATGGACTTGCCATATACACCCTCTCCAATCTTCTGATTGCCGTCCTCTATGTAACTCTCAATCATAACTCCCTTAACGAAGTTGTGAATATCTTTATCAAGCTTTCTTGAGTGAAGCACTTCCTTGACTATACGAGGCTGCTGTTCGAACTTCTTGCCCGAATTGCAGTGGTTGGCATCAACTATACATGCAGGATTAAGAAGCTCATGCTTGGCATAAAGGTCCAAAAGCATCTTAAAATCCTCATAATGATAATTAGGGCTGTTCTGACCGTACTGGTTCTGTGAACCCCTAAGAATTGTGTGACACAGAGGATTGCCGTCTGATTTGACCTGCTCGTGATGATAAAGGAAAGTATGATGACCCTGTGCAGCTATTACAGCATTAATCATAACGGTAAGGTCACCGCTTGTAGGATTCTTCATCCCCACAGGTACATCTATTCCGCTCGCAACAAGCCTGTGCTGCTGATTTTCAACAGACCTCGCTCCGACAGCAACATACGAAAGCACATCCTCCATATATCTCCAGTTGCCGGGATAAAGCATCTCATCAGCTGCAGTAAGATGTGTCTCCTCTAATGACCTTAAAAACATGTGTCTTATAGCAATAATGCCCTGTACCATATCAGGCTTCTTCTCAGGATCCGGCTGATGAAGTATGCCCTTATATCCTTCGCCTGTTGTACGCGGCTTGTTGGTGTAGATTCTAGGAATGATAAGTAGCTTATCCTTGGTCTGCTCGTTAACTCTTGCCAACCTCTGAACATAATCGCACACTGCATCCTCATTGTCTGCAGAGCAAGGTCCGATTATGACAATAAACTTGTCAGACGCTCCCGTGAATACATCTTTAATCTCAGAATCTCTCTCCCTCTTGATCTTAGCTAATTCCTCATTTAATGGATACTGTTCTCTGATTTCGTGCGCACTAGGCACAACTTTCTCTGTGTGAAGACCCATATATAAGATTCCTTTCGATTAAAATGATTTATTACTTAGCATTCTTCTTATAGACAAATGCATAATAATACATGAGACCTACAATAACACCACCACCGATAATATTGCCGATGGTTACATATAACAGGTTATTATAGAAAAATGATCCGATATTAAGCTTATCAAGCTGTTCAGCTGTAATTCCGTAGACTTCGTTAGCTTTGGAAACATAATCCGGATTCTTGGCAGCTAAAATACCTGCAGGAATATAGTACATATTGGCAACACAGTGCTCGAATCCTGAGATAACAAATGCTGCGATTGGTACAATAATAGCAAGTATCTTGCCCGGCAATGACTTTGAAGAACTTGCTAAAAGCACTGCTAAACATACAAAGATATTACACATAATCCCTGAACAGATAGCAGTAAGCGGCGAAAGAGTAACCTTGCCAAGTGCAATCTTAATAGTCAATGCTCCAAGCTGACCGCCGGTGTAATCCCACTGTCCGGTCTGAGATACGATAAGCGCAATCAAAACTCCGCCAATCATATTGGTAAAATACACAATAAGCCAGTTCCTGAATAACCCGCTGACTTTAATCCTCTTGTCAGCAAGTCCCATAAGCATCATACAGTTACCGGTAAAAAGCTCTCCTCCCGCAAGAACCAAAGCAATAAGTCCTACCGGGAACACTATGCCGGCAGCCATCCTTGCAACTCCAACGCTATCGATACTGTGCATAGCACAACTGCTGGCTTCTGCACCAAGCGCAATGCAAAGTCCTGCCATAATACCAAGTATTATAAGCTTGTGAAGAGGCATAGTTGCCTTGTTAATTGCTGCATTGGTCATGTTCTCATGCACCTTGTCAGGCGCAATTACACCGGTGTAGTTTTGATCTTCCATCACGTTCTCCTCCATTGTTAGATAGATTAATTAGTCAGCATCTTAGGATTGATACTCTTATTGATGCCTGCTTTTAAACCGTATGCCCTAATCATCTTCCAAACCCCCTGCCTTGTTAAAGGCTTATCTTGCTTACTTGAAAAAAGATAGGATTCATCGGTATAATTGTCATGTTGTTCTAAATAAACAGATATATCCCGCTTAACCTTGTCATTCAAGGTAACAGCCTTGTTGCTTGACGAAACAGTAATACAAGATGCCACCATATTGATATCCTTCACCTGAATCAAAACAAGATCAGAAACCTTGATACTTGTATTGAGCAATAAGGAAATGATAGCTCTATCACGCATACTCTTGATATCGTCTCCGTCAACTGCGTTATATATAAGCTCTCTCTCATTATCCGAAAGGGTTATCCTGTTGCTCTTAACAATCTTAGGTCCTTTTAGGTTATAGCATATATCACTGTTAATAATCCTCTTATGATCTAAGAATCTAAAAAAAGCCTTGATTGATGCAACATTTCTTGAAACAGTCCTTGTTGATGCATTCCTCTCTAATTCAAGAAGGTAGCTGTTCACTCTGGTCTCAGAAACGTCTGCAATATCAGTAATCCCTTCGCTCTTAAGGTATGCGATAAACTTATCCAAGTCATTCTTATATGCAGATAATGTATTGGCACTCTTGCCTCTAGCTATAAGGTCATCCATGAAATACTGTAAACAGTCGTCCAATTGACACCCTCCTTAAAACAACGCAGTGCTTTAATTATATTACTGATTACTCGTAAAAGCAACAAAATTCGGTTAAAAATAAGTATTAATATGTAATCTTCGCAACCGTAAATGCATACATCAAAATAGCTGTAACAGTCTTAGAATCAATGATTTCACCGCTAACGCACATGTCAACAGCCTTTCTTAGTGGTATCTTAACCAAATCTATCTTCTCATCCTCATCTAAGTTTTGCTTTGATTCTATTAAATTATCTGCATAAAACAAACCCAAAACCTCATCACTGTATCCAACCGCAGGAATAGTGTCTGTAAGGTGAATAATCTTGTCTGCTCTATATCCGGTCTCCTCTTCAAGTTCTCTAAGCGCAGTGACTTCATTTGCCTCGTTACCATCCTTCTTGCCGGCAGGAATCTCTAAAGTAATTCTATCCTGCGAATTACGATACTGAGATACCAATATAACCTCTCCATCCTTAGTTACAGGAAGGCAAGCCGCGCCGCCCGGATGTGCGATATAGTCCCAATCAGCCTCATTGCCGTTGGGAAGCTTCATATGTTCTTTGTAAAATGATACTACAACGCCCTTATGTACAAGGGTTCTGTCAAGTTTCTTATATCCATCTGCTCCCATAATGTCTCCTTATAAAAAAGGTGTCGGATAAACCAACACCAAAATAACCAATGCCATAAAAACACATCATACAAATGTCATCCTGAGGAACGAATATGACGAAAGATCTTAAAGATTCTTCGCTTACGCTCAGAATAACATGTTATAATTACTGTAAAGTATTCAAGAAATCCTCAATCCTATCTAATCCCTTCTCAATCATCTCCATTGAGATAGCATAAGAAAGTCTGAAATGACCGTCAGCAGCAAAATCCTCGCAAGGAATAACCGCTGTATTGTAATCCTCAATCAATATCTTGGCGATATTAGCTGCACTACCTACAACCTCGCCCTTATAAGAAAGCTTAGTAGCCTCTCTTGCATCAACAAACACATAGAAAGCTCCCTGTGGCTCGTGACAGGTTACATGAGGCATATTGACTACTCTGTTATACATATACTCTCTTCTCTTGTTGAACTCTTCTCTCATAGAAACCAAAGAATCCTGAGGTCCGAGCAAAGCTTCCTCTGTAGCCTTCTGTGCTATAGAGTTAGGGTTAGAAGTTGCATGGCTCTGAATAGCAGCCATAGCCTTAGCGACATTAAGAGGCGAACCGCAATAACCGATTCTCCATCCTGTCATAGCATAACTCTTAGCAACACCACTGACTGTGATTGTTCTCTTATAAATCTCTTCACCTAAAGATGCAATACTTACATGCTCAGCCTTGCCGTATGTAAGATACTCATACATCTCATCAGAAACAATATATATATCCTTCTCTACAACAAAATCTGCTATAGCCTGAAGTTCCTCTCTTGTATATAACATACCGGTAGGATTAGAAGGGGTATTTAAAACAATAGCTTTAGTCTTGTCTGTAAATGCTTTCTCGAAATCAGCTACTGTAGCTTTGTATTCATTTTCAAATGAAGTATGAACGGTAACAGGTACACCATCTGCCATCTTAACCATCTCAGGATAGCTAAGCCAATATGGAGCAGGTATCATAACCTCATCACCCGGATTAAGAATAGCATTGAAAATGTTAGTAAGTGAGTGCTTACCACCATTACTGATTACAATCTGATCAGGAGTGTAATCAAGTCCGTTGAACTCCTTGAATTTCTTGCAGACAGCTTTCTTTAAAGAAACTGTACCTGCTGCAGGAGTGTATTTGGTAAATCCTTCATTGATTGCCTTGATAGCTGCCTGGCAAATATTATCAGGAGTATTAAAATCAGGTTCTCCTGCACCAAAACCAACTACGTCAATTCCTTCTGCTTTAAGCTCTTTAGCCTTAGCTGTAATTGCTAAAGTAGATGAAGGTTTAACCGCCAATGCTTTCTTAGATAACTCTAAAGACATAAATAAAACCACCTTTTTAAATAAGAATTGTTATTTAACATGAAATGTCACAAATGCTATTTTAATATAGTAGAGCAAAAAATACAAGTTGAAATATTATAAATTTCTTTTTTTGTTAATAATATCCTTATTTTTGTGATTCTTTAGGTTAATTATGAATAATTTTGATATGAATATTTCATGAAAACCGTCAAATATTAATACCGTTAAGCTTAGCTATCGCCACTCCGTAATTGGTTATAGGAACATTACAAGCCTTGGCATCGTTGATTCTTGACATAATCTCTCGCCTGTTGGTTACACATCCTCCACATTGTATTATCAGATCAAATGAAGAAAGATCCTCCGGAAAATCCCATCCTGAAGCAATCGTAACATTAATGTCTATACCTTTCTTCTTCCTGATTAAGTTAGGTATCTTAACCCTTCCTATATCTTCCTCTAAAGGCGCGTGAGTGCAGGTCTCTGAGATAAGGATGTTAGCTCCGTCTTTAAGGGTGTCGATAGCATTTGCACCTGCTTTAAAGACATCGATATCGCCCTTAACGCCTGCAAGCAATACAGAAAATGAAGTAAGAACACTATCTTTCGGCTTCAATTCGTCTACCGTTTTAAAGACCTGAGAATCGGTAATTATAAGTTTAGGTGGTTCTTTAAGTGAATCTAGGGCATCTGTTATCTCTTCAGGGGTAACAGACATTATAATACAATGCTTATCAAGAAGCTCTCTGATAGTCTGAACCTGTGCAAGAATAAGCCTTCCCTTAGGTGCCGACCTATCCTGTGGCATTACAAGCATTACAACATCTTTAGAAGAACAGAGCTCACCTGTAATCTCCTTATCAACATCTTGAAGTATCTTCTTACCTATGTCGGTTAATGATTGCGAAAGCTTTAAAAGCCCTATATTATCCTTAACACTCACATGGATTGCGTCTTTAATAAGTGAATCTGATAAATCTATCTTATTCTGAACTATAACCACAGGAACCGACCTCTTATCAAACCACTCAATCCTTGGTTCTTCATCAGCTAAGTCAGACTCGTCATTTACCACGATAACAGCAATGTCGGTTCGTCGCATAATCTTAACCATCTTGTCCTGACGCTTCTTCGATAGTGATGTGTCGTCATAAGAGCCCGGGGTATCCATAAAAAGGCAAGGTCCAAGCTCATCGAATTCCATACTCTTAAACACAGGGTCAGTGGTAGTTCCCTTGACATCTGAAACTATCGATACATCCTGATTAGTTAGAGCATTAATAAGGGATGACTTACCTACATTGGTCTTTCCGAATATTCCTATCTGTATTCTCAACGATGAAGGCGTTTCATTAAGGTCACTCATATCTTTCTCCTAGAATCTAAAATCTCTTGAGCCGCCATCTATACTCTCTAAGAAGCCCTTAGTCTTCTCTCTGACGTTCAAATTAGGTATATTGCCAAGTTCATCCATAATCATCTTCATACCGATATCGTATGTCTCTTTAGATGCGTAATCATCAAGATACTCTCTTAAAGTTAAAAGAGCATTTGGGTGACAGCAGTTCTGAATCTGTCCACTCTTACACAGACTCATAAACCTGTCTCCGGTTCTGCCGGCTCTATAACAAGCTGTACAAAACGATGGTATATATCCACATTCCATAAGCCATCTGACAACCTCGTCTAAGGTTCTCTGATCGGATACATCAAACTGTTCGGTATCATGAGGTCTTACATCCTCCGTATATCCGCCTACACTGGTTCTCGAACCACCGCTTATCTGTGATATACCCATCTCTAACGCAGATCTTCTGACATTTTCACTCTCTCTGGTGGAGATAATCATACCTGTATATGGAACGGCAATCCTTGCACAAGCTATAATGCGCTCAAATATCTCGTCGGCAATTCCGTTGTTAAACTTATCAGGATCGATGTCGTCAGCAGGCTTGACTCTTGGAAAGCTTATAGTATGTGGTCCAACACCGTGCACGGCTTCAAGGTGTTCTGCATGCATTAACAGTCCTGCGAATTCGTATCTGTATTTATCAAGTCCGAAAAGCACGCCAAGCCCTACATCATCAATACCGCCATCCATCGCTCTATCCATAGCCTCGGTATGATAATCGTAGTCTGACTTAGGTCCGTATGGATGCAAAGCTTTATATCCTTCCTTATGGTAGGTCTCCTGAAAGAGAATATAAGTGCCAATCTCAGCATCCTTAAGCATCTTATATTCCTCGACCGAAGTTGCAGCGATATTGACATTAATCCTTCTTATGGCTCCATTCTTATGATGAACATTGTAAATGGTATCGATGCTCTCAAGGATATATTCTATCGGATTGTTCTTAGGATCCTCTCCCGCCTCAATAGCAAGGCGCTTATGACCCATATCCTGAAGCGCAATTACTTCATTTCTGATCTCTTCCTGGGTTAGCTTCTTTCTGGGAATAGTCTTATTGACAACGTGATAAGGACAGTATAAGCATCCGTTAACACAATAATTAGAAAGATATAATGGTGCGAAAAGCACTATTCTGTTGCCATAAAATGCTTGCTTAATCTCTTTGGCAAGATTAATAATCTTCTCATGATATTCAGGAAGCTCTGTTGCAAGCAGAACTGATGCTTCTCTGTGATCAAGTCCTTTACAGTCTAACTTGCCATCCTTCCAGTGTGGTTTAGCTTTAGCTAATATCTCGTCCAAAAGCACAGTATCATTCTTGTGCTTATCAGCGTATTCTAAAGTGTCAATAATCTCCTCGTGATTGATAAACTCGTCTGCTTTTAAAGATTTCTTGTCATAAATCATTATTACAATCCTCCGATTAATTCTACGCCTTATAATCTCCTCTGTCTACAATAACCTCATATCCAATATCTGATATTCTCTCCCTAATACAGTTAATACACTGTGCTGCTTCCTCTCCCATACATACCTTACCGTCATATAGTGCATACAGCTCTCTAAATCTCACCGGAGATAAGTTAGGCATAACAACATTGGCGCCGGATAGAATACCAAGCTCACGACCATTAGGCGCAATCGTGGCAAGTGAGGTGGTTGCCGGAATTAATAGTCTCGGATTCATAAGTCTTAACAAAGCTATAAGAATCCTAGTAGAATTAAGCGTACCATTAGCCTCGTCCTTAAACGGTGTGTCTTTATGGGATATAAAAGGTCCGATACCAACCATATGAGGCTTTAATTCGTCTATAAAGCATAAATCCTGATACAAAGTATCAGGATTCTGATAAGGCGAACCAACCATAAAGCCACATCCAACCTGAAAGCCGATATCTCTAAGATCGTAAAGGCATCTCTTCCTGTTAGTCAGGGACATCTCCTCAGGATGAAGCTTAGCATAGTGCTCTTCATCCGCCGTCTCATGCCTTAGAAGATATCTGTCTGCCCCGGCATCAAAGTACGCTTTATATGTTGTCTTCTCTTTCTCTCCTATGGATAGGGTAACTGCAACATCGTTATGCAGTGATTTAATATTGTAAACTATATCACAGATATCTTTGTCAGAGAAGCTAAGATCCTCTCCACCCTGAAGCACAAAGGTACGATAACCAAGCTCGTAGCCTTCATTTGCACAATCTATTATATCTGATTGCTCTAAGCGGTATCTCTTTAAAGAAGAATTACTCCTTCTGATACCGCAATAGAGACAATCATTCTTACAATAGTTAGTAAATTCAATAAGTCCTCTTATGTATATGTTCTTGCCATATACTTTAATGGTCTTCTCACGAGCTTCACTATACAATGCCTCTAATTGTTCTTCATCGGCATCATATAAATAATGCTCCAACTCATCCTTAGTAATCATAAATCAATCTCCCAATTTAAAGAAATGTGTATAAATGACTACCTCTCCCTTGAAACCTCCTCAAGCCTCCTGAGCATATCCCTTACCGAAGCCATAACCTCAGAAACCTGAGACGTAGACGCTGCAATCTCCTCTGTAGACGCAGCCAGTGTCTGTGCCCTAATATCAACTTCGGCAACTGTCTTAAGCAAGCTCTCTGTGTCATGCTCTATCACATCCATGTGTGACCTAATAGTGACATTGTTGTTACTGCTTGCAACAGCTGTAGTCTTAGAATTGTCTGCAAGTGTGTTAATCTCATCAGCAACAACCGCAAAACCTCTTCCTGCCTCACCTGCTCTGGCAGCCTCAATACTTGCATTAAGAGCGAGGAGATTGGTCTGTGAAGCAATGTCTACAACCTTGGCATTATTGCCCTCAAGCTCTGTAAGAACTTCCTTGATATCAACAAGCGCCTTCTCTAATTCCTTACAGAAATTAGCTACAGAGCTTACATCAGCAGAAATCTGGTTACAATCACGTGCGTTAGAATTGTTGCCCTCAAGCAAATCGTCAATAGAGTGCTTCAACGCCTCAAATTGTGTATTAACCTCTTCGATAGTAGAAGAAAGAGCTTCTCTCTGCTTGTCTAAAAGTCCCTTCTCGTACTCGACTGTATCCTGTGCTGCCTGCTTCTCAATCTCAACCAAATCTTTAAGATAATGAACACAGTTATCCTTGTGATTGAAGCCATTATATATAGCAACAGCCATATCGTGGCAAGTCTCATAACCGCAGCATGAACAGTTAATCCTTCTTGACTCATCGGTATTCTTGTTCATGGTATCAAAAATCTCATTAAGCTCTGAGTTGGTAGGTTCCTTAATAACACACTTATCAGACTTGTCAGTGTACTTTCTTATATAGTCATTGAGATTAAGCTTAGAGAACTGCTTATTAAGAGCAGCCAGCCTCTTCTCCGGAGAAAGATTCTTAGCCCATGCGCTCTTATCCTTCTTGTCAAACTTCTTAACATCTTCCCTGATCTTTAAAATGTTATATAAAACATCATCAGAATTATGAAGTTTAGGGTCGGTACCTGTACCATAAAGACATCCGCTCTCACAGTTAAGCGCATCAATAAAGAGATAAGGAGTAGTCTTCTTCCTGATTCTGTCAGCATTCTCCCTAAGGAAATGATACATCCTCTTCTCGCCTTCTATCTGTCTGATAAAGACACTCTCACCAAGAAGCCAATATACATTCTCCTTAAGCCCACCCGGAGTAGGGTAATATGAACCCAAGCCATATTCAATCTCATCAGAACAAGCAGGACCTGTAACACCATTCTTACGAACATAGTCCATCAAATGATTAAATGTGACATTATAATTGATATATCCCTTGTTGTTAGGATCGTCAATCTCAATCTTCTTGGCAATACAAGGGCTTATAAATGCCAGCTTATGCTTAATCCCCATCTCTTTTCTGGCGTAGATAGCGGTACACATCATAGGACTGTGAACCGGGAACAACATAGGTATAAGAGAAGGCTCGTATTTCTCGATATATCCGACAACAGCAGGACATGGTTGCGATATTCCACCAAGATAGTTATGCTGCTGAATATAATTGATATATCCCCAGGTTGTAATATCCGCACCGAAGGATACACTGATAAAATGCTTGACGCCAAGCTTCTTAAGACCTCCAAGCACACTCTCGTACTCTCTTGGATAGTTAGCTTTAAACGCAGGAGCAATTAATACTGATATCTCTTCACCCTTCTTAAGATCATCAAAGAATCGCTCAGTGTCATCACGATACTCTCTAGCATCATGCTCGCACGCTTCCATACATGCACCACATGAGATACACCTGTCACCGTCTACAGCTATCTTAGATATTCCATTCTCATCTGCTTCCTCGGAAATACATGCACCAAGCACACTACAAGCGCTAATACACTTGTTGCACCCTACGCAGTTGTCATTGGTATAAACCAAAGAGTTGCTGTTCCATGTAGCCATTATTACCATACCTCCTTAGTTGTAATTAACCTTATAAAATGTATACTGTTGCTATTTTACCATATCTCTTGTTAAAATTCCATTAAAAGTTAACTGACGTTACCAAAAACAACAAACTAAAAAAGGGCGTCACAACAGTGACACCCTCTCTGCTCTTATTTAGCAAATTCAGTAACTCGTGACTCACGAATTACATTGACCTTAATCTGACCCGGATATGTAAGAGATTCTTCAATCTGCTTAGAAATACCGCGAGCCATCAAAACCATATCAGCATCAGATACCTGTTCAGGAACAACCATAACACGAATCTCTCTACCAGCCTGAATGGCAAAAGATTTCTCAACACCCTTGAAGCTATCAGCGATTTCTTCAAGATCCTTTAATCTAGATGTATATGTCTCAAGTGCATCTCTTCTTGCGCCCGGTCTTGCAGCAGATATAGCATCAGCTGCCTGAACCAAAACTGCAATAAGTGATTCCGGTTCACAGTCACCATGATGAGCGGCAACTGCGTTAATGATAAGCGGTGTCTCTTTATACTTCTTACATAAGTCAACACCAATCTGAATGTGGGAGCCTTCCATCTCCTTATCCAAAGCCTTACCAATGTCGTGTAAAAGACCTGCTCTCTTAGCCATGCGAACATCCAAACCTATCTCAGCAGCAAATAATCCACAAAGGTGAGCTACCTCGATAGAATGAAGAAGCACATTCTGTCCAAAGCTGGTTCTATACTTCATCTTACCTAAGAGCTTAACGAGTTCCGGATTAACTCCTCTTACACCAACTTCAAGTACTGCAGACTCTCCGGCTTCACGCATCTGATTCTCAACCTCGCGCTTAGCCTTCTCAACGGTCTCCTCGATTCTGGCAGGATGAATACGTCCGTCTACAATTAGCTTCTCTAATGTAATACGAGCAATCTCCCTTCTAATCGGATCGAAACTTGATAAAACAACAGCACCCGGAGTATCGTCAATGATAAGATCAACTCCTGTAAGCTGTTCAAGGGTACGAATATTACGTCCCTCACGACCAATAATAGGTCCCTTCATCTCGTCACTAGGAAGCTGTACAAGTGATACTGTACTCTCTGCAACCTGGTCAACCGCACACTTCTGAATAGCCTGAACAATGTAGTTCTTGGCCTTCTTGTCTGCTTCATCCTTAGCTCTGGCCTCAGTCTCCTTGATAACCACAGCCATCTCATGTTTCACATCGTCTTCTACACTTTTCAACAAATGGTCTTTTGCCTGTTCAGAGGTTAAACCTGAAATTCTTTCAAGTTCCTGTAAAGTCTTAACATGAAGCTCATCAAGTTCAGCCTGCTTCTTATCAAGCTCAACTTCTTTAGATTGAACCTTAGCTTCCTTCTTCTCAAGAGAATTGGACTTCTTCTCGACAGCTTCTTCCTTGTCGAGTACCCTCTTCTCTAATCTCTGAAGCTCGGCTCTACGCTCCTTAGATTCCTTGTCGAGTTCATTCTTGACACGAATAGACTCTTCCTTGGCTTCTAAGGCTGCTTCACGCTTAGTGGCATCTGCTGTCTTAAGCGCATCGTCTATAATACCTCTAGCTCTTGATTCTGCGCTTCCTATCTTACTCTCAACATCTGACTTATACTTAGATATAGCGACATTGTAAGTAACAGGAATACTAATCACGAGGACAACGACGGCTGTAATGACACACCATAGCCAGCCCACTTTAGAGCACCTCCTTAAAGAAATTATTGTATATATGCTCAAAATAACAAAAAATGCACACAGTACAACACAACAATTCTACACATTTTTATCAAAAATGTCAAGCAAAGCTAATAATTCTTGTCATAATTGTTGTTATTAACTAATTCTTCTATGAGTTCACCCGTAATCTTATACGAATACCCCTTTGATGCCATAAATGAATATAATTTATTCCTGACTACTCTCTCATCCGTGTCCTTAATACGCTTAAGTTTCTTATAAAAGTCCTTCTTGGCCGCAATCATATCCGATGAATCCATATCGACATTGTATTCAGAAAGATTATATATTGCTTGCTCTATATCATCCTTGGATATACCCATCAACATAAGTTTCTGTCTCATATTCTTAAGACTCATACTTCCATGTCTGAAGTTGATGTAATTCTCTGCAAATCTGATATCGTCTAGATACTTAAGCGATATGAGGTCGTCCACAGTCATATCAATGACATCCTTAGGATAATCCGAATTGTCAAGCTTGTCTCTAAGCTTATGAACTGTGTAGTCTTTCTTGGATAGTAAATACATCGCTCTCTTAAAGCATCTGGGCTTAATTACTTTGTTAAGAATCTCAAGATATATATCCCTTGAAATCTCTGAATCTGCCGTGAGTTTATATCTTCTGATCTCACCCTTATATAGTCTAAATGAAGGCTCTTCATCAAAAATGATGAGAGCCTTCTTAGAGTCTATCGGTCTAATCTCCGAAATATACATATATTACTCGTCCTTCTTCTTAGCAGCCTTCTTTGGTGCTTCTTCTTCAGCTACCTCTGAATCTGAAACAGGAAGCTCATAGTAAGTTCTTACAGCATCCTCAATCTCCTTACAGATAGCAGGATTCTCTTTAAGGTAAGCCTTAGCGTTCTCTCTACCCTGGCCAATCTTGTCTCCCTTGTATGCGTACCATGCACCGCTCTTGGAAACAACATCGATATTGGTAGCAAGGTCAAGAATATCACCTACCTTAGAGATACCCTCTCCGAACATGATATCAAACTCTGCCTCTCTGTGAGGAGGTGCAATCTTGTTCTTGACAACCTTAACTCTAGTTCTGTTACCGATACTCTCACCGTTAGCCTTCAATGTCTCGATACGTCTTACATCCATTCTGACAGTTGAGTAATACTTCAACGCACGACCACCTGTTGTAGTCTCAGGATTACCGAACATAACGCCAACCTTCTCACGAAGCTGGTTGATAAATACAACAGTACAGTTAGATGAACTGATAACAGGTGTAAGCTTACGAAGAGCCTGAGACATAAGTCTTGCCTGAAGACCTACGTGAGAATCTCCCATATCTCCCTCTATCTCTGCTCTAGGAACCAATGCTGCAACCGAATCCACGATAACGATATCAACAGCACCGGAACGAACCAAGGTCTCTGTAATCTCTAACGCCTGCTCACCGCTGTCCGGCTGAGAAATATATAAGTTATCAATATCTACTCCGATATTCTTAGCGTATACAGGATCAAGTGCGTGCTCTGCATCTACAAATCCTGCAATACCGCCACGCTTCTGAACCTCTGCAATCATATGAAGTGTAACTGTGGTCTTACCTGATGACTCAGGACCGTAAATCTCAATAATCCTTCCCTTAGGAATACCACCAATTCCAAGTGCTACATCCAAACTTAATGAACCGGTAGGTGTAGCCTCGACAAAAGTGTTACTCTTGTCGCCAAGCTTCATAATAGCTCCCTTACCGAACTCCTTCTCAATCTGCATTACCGCTGCATCAAGTGCTTTCAACTTGTCTTCTTGTTTAGCCATAATCAATCTCCTTTACTAAAAAAATGTACCCTTCTCCGAAATCTTGTTCGAAACTTGATATTATAATATACCATCTTAAAACATTTGTCAACAAAAATATGCACATTTGTTCGAAAATTTCAAACAGATGTGCATGTCCTATTTAAAGTATTCCAAGAGGGATTATAACACACAATCCCAAAAAGTCAAAGAGAAATTTATTTAATCTCGTCGCAAATCATCTTAAGCGCTTTATTGACGGCCTTAAGTCTCACAGAAAGCCTGTCTCCCTTAAAGTTGCACTTAGTAACGCGAGTCTTGCCTTCAACTGTAACCCCGATGTATACAAGACCCACAGGCTTCTCTTTAGTTCCCCCACTAGGACCTGCAATTCCTGTGATTCCGACTCCGATGTTACTCTTAGCGGCATCAGCAACGCCTATAGACATGTATTTGGCAGTCTCATAGGACACCGCTCCCTCGGTCTTAAGAATCTCATCCGGAACGCCCAAACGCTTCTCCTTGGCCTCATTAGCGTATGTAACAAAGCTCTCGTTAAATACATCCGACGAACCGGGTACACCGACTAAAGTTGCCGCTAAAAGCCCTCCGGTACAGCTTTCTGCAAATGATATCGTCGCGTCATTCTCTCTTAGCTGCATAATTATGTAGTAACTAAGCTTCTCATTGTTCTCGTATATATCTGCAAAGCTTACATTCTCAGTCGAATAATCATCAACATAAGTGTCAAACCTACAAGAATCCATGTAAACACTCCTTAAAAGGTGGTTATTACGCCTTTGTTATGAACAAGATAGTCGATAAGCGACATAATTGTAAGGAAGCAGCTTAAGTATATAAGCACCTGCTCAACTATGAATAAAACTGTGCCGCTGCCATCATTAACACCTATAGCTGTTACAAAGAGCAAAAATACAAGTGTTACCATAGTAACCGCAGTCTTAACCTTGCCCCACCATCCTGCTGCTATAACTACGCCTTTCTCTGCAGCAATCATACGGAATCCACTGATAATGAACTCTCTTGCAATTATAACAATTACAACCCACGCTGCAATCTTGCCATATTCTACAAAGAGAATCATAGCTGATGTAACCAAAAGCTTGTCTGCTAAAGGATCGGCAAACTTACCGAAATCGGTAACCAAACCTCTGCTTCTTGCAATGTGTCCGTCCAAAGCGTCAGTAAGCGATGCTGCAACAAATGTAATAAAAGCCGCCCAGGCAGCCCAGCTTGACGTAAAAGGAGTTGCGTCAGTCACATACATATTAAAATGAACAATCATAAAAACTACAAAGAATGGTATCAATATAACTCTTACCATTGTTATTTTGTTAGGTAAATTCATAATAAGCCTCCATATGTCATATTATCAATCATATATAATCTCACCGATCAAGTCATACTCCTTGAAATCAGTTATCTTAACATTTACAAATGAGCCCGAAATCAACTCTTCTTCAGAGGTAAAGAACACCTTACCGTCTATATCAGCTGTATCCATATAAGTTCTTCCGGTGTAGATATCATCCTCATAGAGATACCCTTCAACCAAAACCTTAAAAGTCTTGCCGACAAGCTTCTCGTCCCTCTCGTATGAAATAGCCTGCTGAAGTTCCATAAGCTCGTTTCTTCTAAATTCCTTAACCGAATCCTCAATCTGGTCAGGCATGTCAAATGCTTTGGTGCCCTCCTCAGGCGAATAGCTAAACACACCAAGTCTGTCGAACTCCATCTCGTTGACAAACCTGTACATGCTCTCATACTCTTCCTCAGTCTCACCCGGGAATCCTGTAATAAGCGTAGTTCTTATTGTGATATCAGGAATCCTCTCTCTTAGTACCGATATCGCCTTAGTAAGTTCTTCCTTGTTGGTTCTTCTTCCCATACGACTTAGAACCGAATCCTCAGAGTGCTGAATAGGCATATCAATATAATGACATATCTTAGGCTCCTCTGCGAAAACGTCTATCAACTCGCCTGTAATCTCCTCAGGATAACAATAAAGAACCCTGATCCACTCAATTCCTTCAACGGCCGCAAGCTTTCTTAATAGTTCAGGAAGCATCTTCTTACCGTAAATGTCAACACCGTAAAGTGTAGTCTCCTGTGCAACCAAAGTAAGCTCAACAACACCATTCTGGGCAAATCTCTCAGCCTGATCGACAAGGTTCTCGATTCTCTCACTTCTATAATGGCCTCTGATAGCAGGAATAGCACAGTAAGTACATCTCTTGTTGCAACCTTCGGCAATCTTAAGATAGGCCATATAAGGCGGTGTTGAAAGCATCCTCTTAGGTGTGTAACTAGGAGTATAATCAACACCCTTATCGATAACAGGAAGCTTGCCTGCTAACGCACCGTCAACTGCTTCAACAATAGCATCATAAGAACTTGCACCGACGATTGCATCAACCTCCGGAAGTTCAGACAATATCTCGTCTTTATATCTCTCCGACAGGCATCCCGTAACCACAAGAGCCTTAAGATTGCCTGTCTTCTTAAGTTCTGCCATCTCCAAAATGGTATCGATACTCTCAACCTTAGCATCGTGTATAAATGAACAGGTATTGATGACAATGATATCCGCCTTGGTCTCGTCATCAACCACCTTATGTCCCGCCTCTGCTAAAAGTCCCAACATAACCTCACTGTCACAAAGGTTCTTCTCACATCCGAGGGAAATGAATAATATATCAGCCATGTATTACCTCTAGAACAAACCGGTTATAACGCCATCATCATTGACATCAATGCCGTGAGCCGCAGGAACTTTAGGAAGTCCCGGCATAGTCATAATGCTACCGGTAATAACAACGACGAATCCTGCTCCGGCACTTACATATACATCTCTTACATTAATCTCGTAGCCGGTAGGGCGTCCAAGTTTCTTAGGATCATCAGAAAGAGAATACTGGGTCTTAGCCATACATACCGGAAGATTACCAAATCCTGTATTCTGAAGATTGTCAAGAGTTCTCTTAGCTGCAGGTGAATATGTAACTTTAGCAGCTCCGTATATCTTAGTAGCGATAGTAGAAACCTTATCTTCAAGGCTCATATCATCAGGATAAAGCACCTTAAAATTGCTACCCTTCTCGATAGATGTAAGAACCTTATTGGCAAGGTCAATACCGCCTTCTCCACCGTGCTCCCACACCTCACAAAGTGCGAACTCACAGCCTCTCTCCTCACAGAAATTCTTGATGTAATCAAGCTCTGCATCTGTATCTGTAATAAACTTATTCAATGTAACAACAACAGGAACTCCGTAATTCTGAAGATTCTCGATATGCTTCTCTAGATTCACAATACCTGCCTTAAGGGCATCAAGATTCTCGTTACTCAAATCAGCCTTGGCTACACCACCATTGTACTTAAGCGCTCTGACTGTAGCAACAAGTACGATACAAGCAGGGTTTAAGTTAGCCTTTCTGCATTTGATGTCTAAGAACTTCTCTGCACCAAGGTCAGCACCGAATCCGGCCTCGGTAACAACTATATCTGCAAGCTTAAGCGCTGTCTTAGTTGCTCTTACTGAGTTACAACCATGAGCGATATTGGCAAATGGTCCTCCGTGAACGATAGCAGGAGAATGCTCTAATGTCTGAATAATATTAGGCTTGATTGCATCCTTCAAAAGCGCTGCCATAGAACCTACAGCCTTAAGGTCCTTAGCGGTAACAGGATTGCCATCATAGTCGTAAGCTACAATAATCTTAGAAAGTCTGTCTTTAAGGTCATGCATGTCCTCAGCAAGACAGAGAATAGCCATAATCTCAGACGCAACAGAAATCTGGAAATGATCCTCTCTGACAACACCATCCATCTTGTTACCCAAACCGACAACGATATTTCTTAACGCTCTGTCGTTCATATCAAGACATCTCTTCCATACAATCTGCTTAGGATTGATTCTCAATTCGTTGCCCTGATGAAGATGATTGTCAAGCATTGCAGCTAAAAGGTTGTTAGCTGATGTAATCGCGTGAAAATCGCCTGTAAAATGAAGGTTCAAATCCTCCATAGGTATAACCTGAGCCATACCGCCTCCTGCGGCACCACCCTTGATTCCGAAACAAGGTCCAAGTGAAGGCTCACGAAGAGCGATGACAGACTTCTTACCCATCTTGTGAAGAGCTTCTCCTAAACCAACAGTAACTGTAGTCTTACCCTCTCCAGCAGGAGTCGGATTGATAGCTGTTACAAGAACAAGCTTGCCGTCTTCATTTGACTTAACTCTGTCAATAAGCTCATCCGAGAGCTTAGCCTTATACTTACCGTAAAACTCAAGCTCATCCTCCTTAATATCAAGGGTAGAAGCTACCTCTTTGATGTGTTTAAGTTCAGCTTCCTGTGCGATTTCAATATCACTCTTCATTGTTAAATCCTCCAAATTATTAAAATACTTTATCTATAAGTCTCTTATACTCGTCAAACGCCTCAAATTCAGAAACCTGGTCACTTATCGCCTCCATAATGGAACGATAATACCATCCAATAGTCTCCTTGTCCTTCATGTTAAAACGCTCCCAGAGCTTCTCACCATGAATACTGTAGTCGTGCTCGACAGACCTCATGTTAGAAAGCTTATCAGCCAACACCAGAATACACTCTTCCTTGGTTGAATGCTTAAGAGCCTCAACAGTCGCCTGCTTCCTCTCAATCCAAGTCTTAGACTTGTCTTCAGACTCGTGTGCAACAAAATGTGCCACTCGCTCACCAAAGCGCTCCCTAATCTCGTCAATCGTAACCCCCTTGCTCTTACAGTCCTCAACGGTATCATGTAAGGCAGCGGCCGCAAGCATCTCCTCATCAGATGTCATGCGCGATGCAATTGCAACGCACTCAAGCGGATGTACAATGTACGGAATGTCGGTAGCCTTCCTCTTCTGGCCATCGTGCATCTTGGTTGCATAAATGATAGCTTCATTTAACATAGAATAACTCCTTATCGACATTATAAAAACCAAAAAGAATTATACTATAAAAGTTTTTATTCATCAAGTGCGAGCTTGACTAAGATACTTTACACCGCCCTAAACATTTGCTATTATAGGAGAAAATGTTTAAAAGGCGGTATAATTATGGAGTTTAGCAGAGTCAATCACCTTAAAGGAGAAGTAACTGTTCCGGGTGATAAGAGTATTTCACATAGAGCAGTCATGTTCGGTTCAATATCTAAGGGAATTACTGAGATCGACAACTTCCTTATGGGTGCGGACTGCTTATCAACAATAGAATGTTTCAGACTTATGGGCGTTGATATCACCGTAAATGAAGGTAACAATGTCATCGTTAAAGGCAGCGGGCTTCACGGTCTAAAGGAACCGGACAAGGTTCTTTATGCGGGCAATTCAGGTACAACAACCAGACTTATATCAGGAATCTTAAGTGGTCAGGGCTTTAGTACAACTCTAGACGGTGACGAGTCAATAAGACGTCGACCGATGAAGCGTATAATGACACCTTTAAATCAGATGGGCGCCGATATCACGAGCATTAACGGCAACGACTGTGCTCCACTTAAGATCAATCCTTCATCTTTACACGGAATAAGCTATAACTCTCCTGTCGCATCTGCCCAGGTTAAGTCAAGCATCTTGCTAGCAGGACTTTACGCAGACTCTGTCACCAAGGTGATTGAACCTGAGCTTTCAAGGAACCATACAGAGCTTATGCTTAAAGGATTTGGTGCAGATATTACATCAGAAGGCAAGACTGCCACGGTTAAGCCGGCAACCGAGCTTAACGCTCAGCACATAACAGTGCCGGGCGACATCTCATCAGCAGTTTACTTCGTTGTAGCCGGACTTATAACACCTGATTCAGAGATAACAATCAAGAATGTAGGCCTCAACCCGACAAGAGACGGAATAATTGAAGTTGTTAAAGCAATGGGTGGCGCAATTACTATTGATAACATGAGAGAAAGCGGTGGTGAGCCTGTTGGTGATATTACTGTTAAGACAAGTAACCTAAAAGGAACCACAATCGGCGGAAGCGTGATTCCGAGATTGATTGACGAACTTCCGACTATGGCACTATTGGCATGCTACGCCGATGGAGACACTATCATTAAGGATGCTGCCGAGCTAAAAGTTAAGGAATCAGACCGTATTGCTGTTATGGTAGATAACTTAACAAGCATGGGAGCTAATGTCGAAGCGACCGAAGACGGTATGATAATTCATGGACCATGCGCTCTTCACGGTGCAACAATAGATACCAAGAAGGATCATAGAATTGCGATGACATTTGCAATTGCGGGACTTAATGCGGATGGAGTTACTACTCTTATTGATGGTGACTGTGTTAATATCTCTTATCCTGAATTCTATAAAGATCTTGAAAAACTCAAGAAGTAATTGACCTTCTTCGAAGGTCAAAGATTCTTCGCTTCGCTCAGAATGACAATTAAACATTTAGCAAACAGCACCCGATGGCACATAAGCTTACGTCGGACTCTTTAAAAACGTCGGTACTTAATGAGTGCAAGTTATACGCAGCACGAATTTAGTACCGCTACGTTTTTATTGAAGCGAGAGCGTGTCCGACATAGCTTAGTGCTGTCGGGTGCGTCAATTATAACGAGCCGAGAGGCGTCCCAAAGAAATAATACATTATGCTCAGAATGCCAAAAAAAATACGACTAATCTGGAATAATCCAAATCAGTCGCAATCTATTATAAAACTCCCCTAATATAATAGTCGATAATTAATTAACGCTCATTACCATTAACCAATTACGATTATAATCTTAATGAGGAGTTTTTAAAATATACAGTATTACGATAAACATATATCATTTTCACATTGTACTCATTCAATAGGTATACTTGGAAGAGTAACAGTGACCGTCGTCCACTCACCGACTACGGAATCAATCGAAATCCCATACGAACCACCAAAAAGCATATAAATCCTCTTCTGGATGTTAATAAGCGCCTTGCCGTGCCCTTCTAAGCCATCGTCAATCTCCTCATCTTTAGTAGCGTTGGCAAGTTCTAAGTTAAGCTTCTTTAGAGACTCCTCATCTATACCACATCCACTGTCGATTATCTTGATAACAGTGTCTTTCCCCGACGAAGCAATTATCCTTATCGTTCCGCAAGTAGAGGCTAGACCATGAATGATAGCATTTTCTAAAATAGGCTGTAGAAGCATTCTTGGGATTGAGACGTTTTCACACTCCTCACCCGCCTCGACAAAAAACTTGAATTTGCCGGGATATCTTATCTGCATAATCCCTGCGTACCGTTCAAGAGTGAACAATTCTTCAATCAAGTCAATATTCTCTTCACCTGAATTGGCATATCTAAGGAGGAACGACAGTCCGTCACTGATATCTCCCGCCTCCTCTAACTCTCCTTTTCTTATAAGAGTCCTGACGGCACTTAGGGTATTAACCGTAAAATGCGCATTAATCTGCTTCTTAAGAAGGCTTAAATAGTTCTCTTCCTTCTTAATCTGCATATCTTTAATCTGCATTCTAACATAGTCTTTACTCGCTCTTCTTGCAAATGATAAAACAATCATAACAAAAAGCAACACCGTGATAACAAGAGAAACAGCAAAATAAACCCTAATCCCCTGAGCTAAAACACTGTCACTGTACACCAAAAAAGTACATCCTGTATCTCCTATCTCCTTCTCGATGCGAAACTGAGCATGACTCTTTAATCTATCAAGATGTTTTATGTCAACATTTCTGTTAGAAGCAAATACATTATCTTCATTCATCATAATGACACCAAGATTGGACATGTCCTTATAGTTGTCAAATATTCTCTCGATATTGGTCCGGTTCATAAATGTAACCAAATAACCGTCAGAACCGTCTATAGTTTCGATAACTTCGCATACTCCAAGATACAAAGTATCATTCATTTCTGTAATTATATATTTGCTATCCGTTGTAGTTATGCGTTCATATATGGAATCAAGAACTGTGTCAGGGATATCGCCCTTAAATATATAGCTAAGCCCTTTAGAATTGTATATAACAGCATTTTCGATTGCAGATTTATTGAATAGAATCGTATTCATGAACTTATCAACATTGTCACAAGCATAATTAAAGCTGTTAGAATCAGAACAATTAACAGCGTTGTTAATCTCCTTGTTCTTGGAAAATGATACGGTCTCATCGCATAAGAACCTAATTCTATCTTCAACGTCCGAAATCATCACTTTAGAAGTAACTTTAACCTGCTTCTCAACACCTGCTTTAAAAACGCTGATAGTAATAAGATAAAATACAAACCACAAAGTGATCATCTCAAGCAGAGAGAATATCAGAATAACCCTAGTTCCCTGCCCAAACCGAAACATATTCTTAGACATAAGTATAAACTCCCGTTAAAACAATAAATCAATTACTGTTATGCTTGCCCGGTGCATATCCAAAGTATTCTTTGAAAACTTTATAAAAATGAAAATAATCCTTATACCCAAGCCTGTTGGCAATCTCCTTCTTCATAAGCATATTGTCATCCAGTAACTCGACAGCCTTCTCCATCCTAAGCTTGGTTAAATACTTGGAAAAAGACGTATTAAGGTATTTAGAAAACATATTACAGATATAATTACGATTATATCCAAACTCTTTAGACAGATCATCTAATGTAATACAACTGGTATAATTGTCTTTGACATACATAATAAGCCTGTTAAATATAGGATTATCGGTAGTCTCATCACCTTCAATTTCGTTAGAATTATCGTCCTTAACAGGATTGTTAGCAGAAAGCTTAGTGTGAATCTTCCTAAGAACGATACCAATAACTTCAGAATCAATAGGCTTTAATATATAGTCAAATCCGTTCTGCTTAAAGAAAGCCCTAACTCCCTCGAATTCATCATAAGCACTCACCATAACAAATTCAGGATTCAATCCAATCTCACGAACCTTTGCTATAAAGCTGTTCCCGTCAATTCTAGGCAACTTAAGATCAACAAATATAACATCCGGTCTGATGTTGGCAATCTCTTCAAAAGCAACCAAAGGATCCGTGGCGCTTCCAACCAGTTCAAAACCATGTTCCTGCCACGGAACAATATCTTTCATTTCCTCTAGTATTAAATAGTCATCATCAACAGAATATGCCGTATACATATTAGTGTCTCCCTAAACATTTAAAACAAAACAAAATGAAGAGTTATCATTTAGACAATTTATCCTTATAACCCCTTTATATTACTTAATAAACATAGCATCACCGAATGAGAAGAATCTATATCTCTCCTTAACCGCTTCTTCATAGCATTTCAACATTCTCTCTCTGTCAGAAAATGCTGAAACAAGCATTAAAAGCGTTGATTCAGGAAGGTGAAAATTCGTTATAAGCGCGTCTACACACTTAAATCTGTATCCCGGATATATAAATATATCTGTATATCCCTTAGAAGCCTTAATAAGCCCCTCTTCGTCAGCAACCGACTCCAATGTTCTTGTAGAAGTCGTACCAACGGATATAATCCTTCCACCGCGCTTCTTAGCCGCATTGATAAGGCTTGCATTCTCCTCATCAACATTATAATACTCAGAATGCATGTGATGGTCAAGTATATTATCTTCCTTGACAGGTCTAAAAGTGCCAAGTCCAACATGAAGTGTAACACTTGCAATATCAACACCTTTAGCCCTAATATCATCCAATAATTCATTGGTAAAATGAAGTCCCGCTGTCGGAGCAGCTGCAGAACCGTCATACTTAGCATACACAGTCTGATAACGTGTCTTGTCCTCAAGCTTGTGAGTGATATAAGGAGGTAACGGCATCTGTCCTAACGAGTCAAGAATCTCCTCAAAGATTCCATCATACTTAAACTCAATAAGTCTGTTGCCATCCTCTAATACATCTACTATCTCACCCTCAAGCAATCCGTCACCAAATGAGAGCTTAGCGCCTGCTCTCGCCTTCTTCCCAGGCTTAACTAAGCACTCCCAAAGGTTGTCACTCTTACGCTCCAAAAGAAGAATCTCAATCACAGCCTCGGTCTCGTGTTTAACTCCAAAGAGTCTCGCCGGTATAACCTTGGTATTATTGACAACCAAGCAATCCTCCGGATTGAGATAATCAATTATATCAGAGAAAATCTTGTGTTCATATTCACCTGTATCCTTATCAATAACCATAAGTCTAGAAGAATCACGCTTAAGCAAAGGATCCTGAGCAATAAGCTCCTTCGGTAGATCGTAATAATAGTCTTTTAATCTCATTCCTTCACTCATTGAATAGTCACCTGATTTCCGTAATAGTACTTTAATATCTGTTTGTAGGTCTTGCCCTTCTTAGCAAGCGCCTTAGCACCGGCCTGACTCATACCTACTCCATGTCCATATCCTACCCCTGCGAATGTATACGCCCCTTCGGTATAACCCATAGACGCCATATAGCTTCTTGCATCACCGGCACCGATAGCAACAAATTGCTTAAGACCATTGTCAAGGCTTGCCACACTGTCCTTACCACTTAAAGCATAGCAACTCTTAAGTGAGTCAACCTCAGTTACGCCCTCTGCACTTAATATGCTAACCTTGGTATTGGGGTCTTCGTTGGTAATAATCCTTGCTCTACTGCTTGGAAGGTCAAGCTGATTGAGGATATTCTCGCCCTTTAATGTAATAGAACCCGCATCACCGGTTATAGTAAGAGCATATATTCTTCCTGAATCCGTCATGCTGTCAATAGACACATTAGTAACCGTGCCTACTTTAAACTTATCGGAAAGCTCACTCGCAGTCAATGTCTTCACCCATGGCTCTCCTCCATATACAATATCTTCCGCATCAGCAACAGAAGAAAGGTAGTCCTTACCTAATCCCCAGATATTAACCGCTGATTCAGTCATACCACCACTGCTCAAGAAGTATCTGGACTCAATCTGATCTCCGTTGCCAAAGATAGTAATACCCCTGGTAGAAGTAACACCGGTCACTGATCTGGCATTCTCCTTAGAGTATCCGCCGTATTCCTGGCTGCTTGCTGTATCATTTAACGTGTAAGGCACCTTAACATTGGTGTCACCGGTATTGTTACACACGTGTTCTGCATAAGTTCTTGAAGCAACAGCCTGTGCTCTCAACGCCTCATGTGGGTATGTGGCATCCATCTGAGTTCCGACACAGCCCCTCAAGTAGTTCTCAATGTTCAAAACATTGACAACAGTGAGTTTATCTCCACCGTAAGGAGCAATCTCCATACGACCTCTGTACTCATATCCGTTGGCTGTCAGAGTCTGTGAACCCTTGGAATTAAGGACATTAGCCACTATCTGTACATATTGACCACTATCCGCGCCATCATACATAAGATTAGTCTTGCCGCCTGAAATCACAACTCTGTGTCCGTTATATGAAGTAATTGAAAATGTGGTCTTAAGCTTCTTGTTGAGCTTAGACTTGAAGCCGTTAACCGTATCTATGTTGTTAACTCCGCCGACATAAATGTTCCACTTATTCTTACCTGTCATACAAAGGTATGTATACTTCTTAGATGCCGAGATCTTCATCGCCTTATTGTATGCAGCTATAGCCTTCGCATAGGTTGGATAAACCTTGTTGGAAACAAGGTAATAACCGGTAGCCGGCTTAAAAGTAAATCCCTTGGCATTATAAAAGTGTATATATTCTGAAAATGTATTGTTGACGCAGTATCCGATAGCTATCTTCTTAGTGGAGATATTAATTGAATCCTGCGCTTTAAGATGCTCTGTAAGCCCTACCCTGACTATATACAGGCTTGCAGCGTTAGAATCTGTCTTGTTAAGACCAATTGCTCCTAATATCATGATGACGCATAAAACAAGAGCCACGCTCTTCTTAATAATTCTCATTATATCAACTCCCAAAAATATGGATTAAATCAACACATATAATATATCACTCAAAAAAGTGAAATAAGTGATAATATGAAAAAAGGTCAAGCTCTACGCCTGACCTAATAGCTCGTAGGGGAATCGAACCCCTGTTTCCGCCGTGAGAGGGCGGCGTCTTAGCCGCTTGACCAACGAGCCTTATATGATGAGCAAATTACTTGATTCGCTCGACGACTTGACTATAATATCACAGTCGCCAAACAAATGCAAGTAAAATTTAAAAAAAATTGAAAAAACTTATTCAGCAGTCTCCAAAGCCTTATTTTATATGGGTTTTAGAGCGGTCAATGACGGTAACGTCTTCCATCAGATTATTCTACATCAAAAAACTAAAGGTCAACTGATCGCTTGCCTGCATATCGCTTGTAATTCCACATGCATCAAGCTTCTCAATTGTTGTCTTACCCGCCTTGCCTCGCTTCATAAGGTCCTCTTTAGAACTGAAAGGCTTCTCTTTATAGGCTTCGCATATAGCAATCGCCTGAGAATCTCCAACACCTTCAACAGAGTTAAGTGCCGGCATAATCTTACCGTCAACTCTTATAAACTTGGTTGGGTGTACCTTGTCAAATGTTATCGGCATAAAATCTACGCCCCTGGCATACATTTCCTCAACGATACGCATATCCTTTAAAAGATCCTCTTCCTTAGGCGAGCGATCTTTCTTGTCCTTATCTTTAATCTGCTTCATATGAAACCTTAAAGTCTCCAGGCCTCTACACATCATAAGATAGTCCATGTTCTTGGCCCTGATACTAAAATATGCCGTGTAATAAACGTCAGGATAATTGACCTTAAACCAAGCAATTCGCCACGCCATCATAACGTACGCAGCAGCATGTGCCTTAGGGAACATGTATTTAATCTTTCTACATGAATCTACATACCACTCAGGAACACCGTGCTCTGCCATGATAGGAAGCCATTCATCCTTAAGGCCTTTACCCTTTCTCACACTCTCCATTATAGTAAATGAGAGTCCTTTCTCAAGTCCCTTATTAATCAAGTATACCATAATATCGTCACGACAGCATATACATCCTTCAAGTTCGGCGAAACCTTGTTTAATTACATCTTGAGCGTTACCGAGCCACACATCAGTACCATGCGAAAGACCTGATATTCTTACCAAATCAGAGAAACTCTTAGGTTTGGTATCAAGAAGCATCTGTATAACGAACTCAGTACCAAGCTCAGGAACTCCAAGTGATCCTAAAGGAACTCCACCAATATCGTCAGGTGTAATGCCAAGTGCTTCAGTATTCTTAAACAGCGACATAACTCCGGGGTCGTCTAGAGGAATAGTCTTGGCATCAATACCTGTCTCGTCCTCCATACGCCTGATCATTGAAGGATCATCGTGTCCGAGAATATCAAGCTTTAGAAGGTTATGATCGATTGAATGATACTCAAAATGCGTTGTAATAATGTCTGTCTTAACATCATTAGCCGGCTTTTGAATAGCCGTGAACATGTCAATCTCCATGTTGTGAGGCACAACTATGATTCCGCCCGGATGCTGTCCCGTCGTACGCTTAACACCTGTACATCCTACAGCTAACCTTTCAAGCTCACATCTTCTCTTCTTGACCGTAATCTCTGCCTCTTTAGCCCTTAATCTGGCCTCCTTATCGTCAAGTCCTGCCGCCTTGGCTTCATTGAATATCTTCTCTCTCTCAAGCTCTTCATAGTATCCAAGAACATATCCGTAAGCTGTCTTCTCTGCGACAGTACCGACAGTTCCGGCTCTAAAAGCATGTCCTTCACCAAACAGCACCTCTGTATACTTATGCGCACATCCCTGATACTCACCCGAGAAGTTAAGATCTATATCCGGCTCCTTATCTCCCTTAAATCCCAAGAATGTCTCAAATGGAATATCATGTCCTTCCTTCTTAAGATTATGCCCACATTTAGGACAAGTCTTATCAGGCATATCACACCCTGAAGAACCCATGCTCTGATACTTCTTAACATCCTCAGAATCAAAGTCAACGTAGTGACACTCAGGGCAAATATAATGCGCCGGCAGAGGATTAACCTCGGTAATACCTGACATGGTTGCGACAAATGAAGACCCAACCGAACCACGGCTACCAACCAAGTATCCGTGATCGTTAGAATCCCACACTAGCTTCTGGGCAATGATGTACATAACCGCAAATCCATTACCTATAATTGAGTTAAGCTCTCTCTCAAGTCTCTCAACAACAATCTCAGGAAGGTCAGGTCCATATATCTCATGTGCCTTGTCATAGCAAATATCAGTAAGCGTCTTCTCAGAATCTTTAATCTGTGGCGGACATTTATCAGGATAAACAGGAGAAATACTCTCAATCATATCGCTAATAAGATTGGTGTTCTTAACAACAACCTCTCTCGCCTTGTCAAGTCCCAAGAATCCGAACTCATCTAACATCTCATCTGTAGTTCTAAAATACCTTGCAGGTATCTCGTCAAAATGTTTAAGCCTACCGGATGCCTTGCTTAAAAACGAGCAATAAATGCTGTCCTCAGGATTAAGAAAATACACATCTCCGGTGGCGCAGACAGGTATATTAATATCATCTGCCATATCGCAGACCCACTTAAACATATCATGAATCTCTTCTTTAGAATCAAACTTGGCATTGTCATCTTCTATCAATAGTTCAAGATTAGATGGCGGTATAATCTCAATATAATCATAATATTTAGCGCGTTCCTTAATGTATTCTTCAGGCTTATCCCTGTTATATGCGTTATAAATCTCGCCTTCATAGTTACCTGAACCAACTATTAATCCTTCTCTATACTGATCAAGAAGGCTCTTAGGAATCTTAGGATGCTGGTTAAAATAAGTAATATTAGATGCAGATATAAGTCTGTTGAGATTAACTCTTCCCATCTCATTCTTAATCAGTAACGTGACATGATAGAATCGACCTTTTCTGACTATATCATCTCTAAACTCATCATATTTATTGAGTTCTTCAAGATTGTTAATACCTAATTCCTTAAGCATCTCGATAAACTTGACAAATATCTTAGCAGTAGCACCTGCATCGTCCACCGCCCTATGGTGATGCTCAAGCTTAATACCGAGTCTCTTAGCCACCGTATCGAGTTTAAATCTGTTAAGGTCAGGAAGTAAGGCATGTCCGAGTTCAACCGTATCAAGCACGGTAAAATCATGCGCTATCCCCTGCCTGTTACAATTAGCTTCTATAAATCCCACGTCAAACTGGGCATTATGAGCAACAAGCACAGAATCACCGATAAACTCCATGAACTTAGGAAGTATTACGTTGATATCATCTGCATCCTTAACCATATCATCGGTAATACTTGTAAGTTCAGTAATCTTATACGGAATCGGAACATGAGGATTAACAAACTCACTGAAATACTCAACTTCCTTGCCGTCGACAACCTTAACAGCACCAATCTCAATAATACTGTTCTTGCTTGAATAAAAACCGGTCGTCTCTATATCAAATACTACATAACTGTGATCTAAAGTCTGTCCCTTAGAGTTAATCGCTAAAGGTATGGTATCGTCAACAACATATGCCTCAATACCGTAAATAAGCTTAAAATCATCTCCTCTATCAAGGCAGTGTGCTGCTACCGGAAATGCCTGTGCGCACCCGAAATCTGTAACAGCCATAGCGCTGTGTCCCCAAGACTTAGCTGCCTTAATAGCTTTACCGACATCAAGAACACTGACTTCGCTGAAAGTTGTGTGAAGATTAAGCTCAACACGCTTCTCCAAGGCATTGTCAATCCTATGCTTTCTAATGTCGGAAGACTTCTTAATACCGATAATATTGCCTATCATAAGCTGATTATCATATGTATCATATGTCACTACACCCTTAACAGTATAGTACCCACCTGATACGAAATCTTCCTTCAATGAAGCAAGCATTTCGGGGAACATAAACAACTTACACCTAATAGAATCGGTATAATCCGTAATCGCAAAGCTTAATATAACCTTACCGGTACGCAATTCTCTCTCATCGAATCCAAATACCATACCGCTGATTACAATCTCGCCAATCTCATCCTGTATATCTTCGATTGCGATTCTCTCACCCTCGACATTTCTTCCATAAATCACGTCAGGGTCATCGCTTATACGCTTCTTAAACGGCTTCTTAGGAGAATTCTTACTTACATACTCCTCGCTTGAAGATGGAACATTCTGTTTATTAGGCTTATTAGAAGCTTCTGTCTTCTTAGATTCCTTAGATTCTTTCTTAGGAGCATTAGAATCAGCCTCTAATGAAGCGGCAGACTCGTCTATATTCTTCATGATGTTGCCTACCTGAATGTCAATAGAATGCTCACGCTCTAATTCTATTCTATTATCCGTAACACCATCATAGTTAATCACGACATCAATATCAATGTTAAATCTCACACTGAAAGTGTGCTTAAGCTCGTCAATCATAGCATTGTTGATCGCTGAACTTATCATCCTGCCCGGAACATCAATAGTCAAAACCTTGTCATTATACTCATACTTGCCTCTGTGAATAAGGCTATAATATACCGGATTCTTCTTCTCCCACTCACTAAGAACGCCCTTGTTATAATAATTATCAACAACAATCTTATCTGTAAATTCGGAAGACAGATTGAATCTTGGAATAATCTCAACCGGACAGCCATAAGCCTTGCTAACATACGAGGTCAGAAAATTCTCCATCTTATATATGTCATCATACATAATCATATGGTCACATAAAGTCACCACAAACATCTTATGTTCAGCCTTCTTGTTAACAACATGCTCAACATACACTTCCTCAAATGTATCCCTCACGTCGCTGTCTACATTAATATGCGGAAAAACATTAAAAAACAGTCTGTTATCATTTAACTCCAATTATCTAATTCCTCCTTAAGAGCTCCCAAAAACTCACTCTCCTTAAGCTTCCTGACAATCTTGCCTTTCTTGATAAGAACGCCTTCGCCCTTACCGCCAGCAATTCCAAGGTCCGCTTCTTTGGCTTCACCGGGACCGTTGACAACACATCCCATAACAGCAACCTTGATGTTAAGATGCTCATAATTGGTTACAAGATTCTCAACCTGATTGGCAAGTCCGATAAGATCAATCTCAGTTCTACCGCATGTCGGACACGATACAGTCTCGATTCCTCCGGTTCTTAGCCCTAAAGTCTTAAGAATCTTCTTAGCAGTATAAATCTCTTCAACAGGATCACCCGACAGTGAAACTCTTATTGTATCGCCTATACCCTCGTGTAAAATGATACCTAAACCTACAGAGGACTTGATATTACCGCTTTTAACGGTTCCGGACTCAGTAATACCTACATGAAGTGGATAACAAGTCTTGTCGGCAATAAGCTCATGTGCCTTGACACTCATCAAAACATCTGAAGACTTGATAGATATAACAATATTGTCATAGCCAAGATCTTCTATAATCCTTACCTTATCGAGGGCGCTTTCA
>CAMVPR010000031.1 GCA_947169385.1 uncultured Lachnospiraceae bacterium
AATGTGGTTTTAATCTTTTTTCAAGTCATATATTGAAAGTCAAATGCATTCTTTATTATATTTATCCCTTTATCAGACACACTGGCCACATCAAACCGTATAGCCTGGCTGTCTGAAATCTTATGTGAAGACATGTAATATAAGGCAACTTTAGATATCTGCCTCTGCTTTTTATAGTCTACCGCATCAAATCCGTCACCGGACATCTTGCCCTTTCGGTACTTAACCTCAACGAATACAAGGTACTCGTTATCATTGGCAATGATATCTATCTCGCCTTGACGGACTCTATAATTGCGTTCTAATATGTGATATCCGTTCTGTACCAGGCATTTGCATACCTGTTCCTCGTGTATATCTCCAACATTTCTTAAATTAGACATATTACTCCTATCTTAAAAGCTTGCCCTTTATCTTATCCATATCATCAACAAATACAAGTATCTCCGCTACAACTCCATAAAGCTCTTCAGGAATATAATCTCCTATATCAAGCTTAAGAAGGGTCTTAGCAAGCTTAGAATCCTTGTACAAAGGTACGTCAGACTCTTTAGCAGTCTCTATAATCTTCTCGGCGATATGACCTTCACCGGCTGCAACAATCTTAGGAGCTCCCTCTATCGGCTCATAAGAAAGGGCTACGGCGGTTCTCTTCTTTCTACGCTCTGCCATAAATATTCCTCCCTTATGCTCTCATATCAAATGTATAACGCTTGATTGTCTGCGTCTCTGGTATATCTTTATTGAGGAAATCCTTAGTAAAGTCACTAACTTCTTCCTTCTTAGAAGCCTCCCTCTTAACCACCTCAGAGTTAAGCGAAAAGCCTATCTTGTTAAGTTTCTCTTCTAACTGATCTATATTCATGCTGACAGTATTAACTGAACGATTGTCTTCCATGTAGAATCTCGTTGTAACCTTGTTACCGTTAAGCTGAACATGAATATCCGTCGAACCTAAGTTATCCATATCAAGATGAAGAAGAACGCTTATATCCTTCTTGTCCTTGTTGAGACTCTTCTTATTGGTGTATACATATAACTCGCTGTTAGTATCCTGATTAGAAAGAGATAATGGGAATTGTGCAAATGTATACTTGTCATTAAGCATCTCCATAAACTGCAAGTTCCTGTTCATGTTTGATGCTTCATCACTCATATTCTGACCACCGCTAAATCCGCCTGCAAGGTCAGCAAGCTTCTCACTGGTCTCTGCAACCCTTGTAAAGAAGGCATCAACAAGGTTCTTATCCTTTATCTGTTCCGGCGTCATCTTAAAGTTATGCTCAGCTACACTTGTTACAAGAACCGAATACTCTCTTGAAGAGAAGAATCCCTTAATCTGGTCATCCGTCAGAGATGTGTTGCTCTCAACATACTCATGTATTGCTTTCATAAGATCTTCAGCGGAATTGTTAGGGTCAAGCATCATCTTGATAGCATCCTCACTCACACCGATTGACCTTAATTGATTGGCAAATGCTTGTTGTATCTCGTTAGGAAAGCTTGACGACTGATTGAAAGGAATCTCGCCGCTCTTAATACCTGCAATCACCTGCTCACGACTTAGCTCCGGATTCTCTTTCATTACCTGATTAACGAATTCATCTGTAAGTTTAACACTTCCGTCAGGCTCTAGGACAGGATTGCCAGCGGCATCTAATAAAACTGCCCCCTCAGGATAAGGAGTACCGTTAGCATTAAGGATAGGCTGACCTTCAGCATCCAACTGTGGAAGTGAAAGATTATAGAACCCGTCAATCTCTGCCTGATCCATTGCAAATGCCTGTGATATAGGAAGGTTAGGCAGCGGATCTTCAAATGAATGATTGGTAAATGCATCTATTATCCCCTGATTAAACCTTAATATATCTCCTGCAAAGCTCTCCTCACCGCCTAAACTCTCATACATAGATGCTATCATATTGCTGACATTATCTATCTGGGTATTAAGCTTGGCTGCATGATTCTGATATTGCTCATACTGTTCAATACTCACATCGTTGACAGGAATATCTGCTCTCAAAAGATTAACGATAGTCTTAAGAGATGCGTCAGGATTGTTAAGGCTCTGTTGTAATACCTTCATGATAGATGAGCGATCTATCGGCATACCTGCATCCATAAGTTCCTTAACCACAGCCATATTCTTCTCATTAAGCTGTAATCCCGCTGATTGAAGCGACTTCTCAATAGTCTGATTCTCAGGTGAGAACTTCTCATCAAGCAAAGGTCTTATAAATACCTTGTCGCCTGTATTCTCCTTAACTTCGAAATATAGATTGTTACCAATGTTTAGTGATACATTGTCCATCAAAGTCGCGGCAAGAGTCTGCCCATTGCCTAGAGATACAGTAACAGACTTGCCGGTAAGATTGGTGATTTCTCCTTTAAATACATCGCCTTTCTCTAAAGCGGATATATTGACTTCACTGACTCCACCACTGCTTCTTAAAGCCTGGGAAGCCATAACACTTTTAGAATATGAAGAAGACGCGGAAGCTGAACTATAGTTGCCGCTCTTGGCAGCAGTCGCTGCCGGTGCAGTTGTAATAATCTCCATATATAATCACCGCCTGAAACATCAAATGTTAAATAAAATTGCCTATAAATGACATTCTATGAATTGGACAAGGTCCGTATTCTTTAATTGCCTCTATATGCTTAGCCGAACCGTATCCCATATTAGATTCAAATCCATACTCCGGATACTTTTTAGAATACTCTTCCATCAATCTATCTCTATATACCTTAGCTACAATACTCGCAGCGGCAATAGATATTGATTTGGCATCACCCTTAATAATAGACTCCTGCTTGATATCAACATCAGGAATATGTACCGCATCAACCAATACCAAGTCAGGCTTTATAGATAAAGAGTTAACCGAGTCAGCCATTGCACTAAGCGTAGCATTTAAGATGTTAATCTCATCTATAACCTTATGATCTCTTATTCCGATGGAATAGCTTAGAGCTGTATCTAATATCTCATCATAAAGCTCCTCACGTTTCTTCTTAGAGAGCTTCTTAGAATCATTGACATACAATATGTTAGCATCTTTAGGTAATATCAACGCACAGGTTACAACAGGACCAGCAAGTGGTCCTCTTCCAACCTCGTCGACTCCTGCAATATATGTAGCCCATGAGTTCTCTCTCTCATAGTGTTTCATCGCCTCGAGTCTCTCATACTCTTTATTAAGGGCATCCTTACTCTTAATAGCCTTAGCAATCAAAGATTGTACTCCTGCCCTATCATCGTCCTTATATTCATTAACAAAACTGTCAATAGCTTCAATACTTGATACATCAAGCTTAGCCTTAATATCTTTAATTGATTCCATATCTACTCTCACTTAATAGCCTTAAGAGGCCAGAGTTTAAAACATACTCTACCCTTAAAATCTTCTGACGACAGCTTACCGACAACATAATTCCTACTGTCTAAACTGTCATTTCTGTTATCTCCCAAAACGCAATACTCGTCATCATCGAGATAAATGCCCTCTTCAAGATCTCCATAGTTATAAGTATTCATTAACTCCTTACCATATATATCGTCAGCAAGCATCTGTCCATTAACATAAATATATCCTTCTGAAGCTGTTATAACCTCACCCGGAAGCCCGATAATTCTCTTGACATAGTCAGATCCGTCAGGACCTGTAAACACGACAATGTCATATCTCTTCGGCTTAGAGAACCTATAAGAAACCTTCTCAATAAGTATCTTATCACCATTCATAATAGTGTTGTTCATAGAATCACCTGACAATATCGAAGGTATCGCAACAAACTTCACTATCAAAAGGGCAAGAACGCAAGCTACCAAAAATGCTACGCCAAATGATATCATTGTAGGAAGCACACCGGAAGACTTATCTTTAGTCTTAACATTTGCAGAAGATACATTAGGAGTAACGTTATTAGACGAACTATTGGCTAATTCTATCCTGGAAGGAATATAGTTGGCATTGTTAACATTACCTCCTACTACATAAGGCTCCTCCTCTATATGATTGACATATGTAGTGTTAACATTGGTCTGATCAAGAGATAACGAAGGTGAAGTATCTTTATCGTGGATGATAAAATCATCATCATCGTCAACAAGTATAGCCTCAACCTCTTCTTCAATATCGTCATCTAAATCATCAACATGCTGTTGATTGTTAACCAGTGCCTCATCATAATCATCATCTAACAAAAGCGAAGAAAGATATTCTGAATTCATACCTCCCATAGAGCTATATGAGTGACCGCCACCACCTGCCGTCTCTCTGATGATACCCTTAGCCTCAGCATCTACAATATGCCTACTCTGAGCTTCTTTGGTAAGATGTGCAGAAGCCCCGTATTTCTCGCCACCTCGACCATAGTAGATAGGTGCCTTCTCGTGAACCTGATTAAGCTCCTCAACAGTCTTGATTGGCTCAGGAATATCTTTTTCTTTGTCGAAATATGTTATCATGCCCTCGTATTTAGAGTAATTAAGAGAATTCATCTCGTCTAGACTCTTAATACGAAAATCTTCGGGCAACGCGTAATAATTCTCATCAATTTCAGACATATTAAGTCTCCTTATCAATCTAATGTATCAAGGCTAAATCGACCTATTACACCGCCTCTAAACTCATCCAAAACAATGTCAGCAGCCTTAAGTGTATCTGCTGCAGCACCCTTCTTGATGCAGTTTCTCTTAACAGCTATATCCTCTAAAAGTTTATAAGCGTCTTCAATCTCTTCAACTTCATATCTATCTCTAATCAAACCCGGATATCTATCCTTAATCAAACCGAGAAGCATAACGGCAAGTTCTTCCCTAGACAGAATCTCATCATTGACAGAGCCTATCATTGCAAGCCTTATACCTGTTTCTTTATCCTCGAATTTAGGCCACAATATACCCGGAGTATCTAAAAGATCAATGTTCTTGCCAATCTTAATCCATTGCTTACCCTTGGTAACACCCGGCTTATCTCCGGTCTTAGCAACACCCTTACCTGCTAAAGAATTGATAAATGTTGACTTGCCTACATTAGGAATACCGGCAATCATAATCCTTACAGGTCTGTTCTTAATACCTCTCTTAAGGTCTCTTTCGATTTTCTCTTTAGAAGCCTCTTCGATAAGTTTCATAGTCTTCTTGGCTTGATTAGCCTTTCTTGAATCAAGCTTTAAGACATAGAAACCCTTACTCTTAAAGTGTTCTATCCATTTATCCGTAATAGAATCGTCAGCAAGATCTGACTTGTTAAGAAGAAGAATACGTTTCTTATTGTTAGCCATCTTGTCTATATCCGGATTTCTGCTACTCATAGGAACCCTGGCATCAACTATCTCAACTACTATATCTATTAATTTGATATTCTCCTCCATCATACGACGAGCCTTCGTCATATGACCGGGATACCACTGTACGTCCATATCTTACCTCTTTTATTTAATCTTACTTATGTGGAAACCGTCAATAGTCGCGATAATACGACCGTTAATGTCCTCATCCTTAACCGCTCCGACATTAGAGAACCTGGAATCCTCGCTGTTATTGCAGTTGTCACCCATAACAAAATATTCCTTCTTACCGAGCTTAATCTCTTTCTCGGCAATGCCCGGTGAAGCAATAGTATCGGTAAATGTTACATCTTTAGATTCCTTACCGTCAATATATAACACCCCGTCTACTATCTGCACCGTCTCTCCCGGTAGTGCAACAACTCTCTTAATATACTCATGTTTCTTGTCAGACTTCTCAACAGTGAACTTAATTATGTCATTTCTCTTAGGAGAACCAAATGTATACGCTCCCTTAAAAAGCAACGCGTCATCCTTGTTAACAAGAACAGGGGACATAGAATCTCCGACAACCGAAGTCGTCTGAAAGAGAAATTGCACAAAGCAAAATGCCAAAGCTAAAGCAATAATCACCGTAAGAATATAATTAACGAGCTGTCTAAAGAACTCTCTCCTCTTCTCCCTCTTTCTGTCCAAATACATATTCATAATCGCTCACCATTAACCTTTAAGCTTTATATATTCTTCTTCTGTAATAATCTTAACACCAAGCTCTTTGGCCTTCTTGTTCTTAGAAGAATTAGAAGTAGCATCATTGTTAATAAGATAATCCGTCTTAGACGAAACAGATCCTGCCACCTTGCCTCCAAGCTTCTCAATCTCTTCTGATAACTCCTTGCGGTTACTGTATGAATTAAGACTTCCTGTTATGACAAATGTAAGATTACTAAAGATAGCATCCTCATCATCAGGATAATCCTCATTGATAATAGAAACCTCGCCAAGAAGCTTATCAACAACATCACTCAACTCCGGATTGCCAAAGTAATCGTGAACCGAAGTCGCAATAACCTCACCTATATTGTCAATATTACTTAACTCCTCAATATCTGCACGTCTTATCTTATCTAAATCGCCTTTATAATGCTTGACTATAAGCTTGGCATTAGAAAGACCGACATTATTGATTCCCAAACTATAGATAAAAGCCGGAAGTGTCATACTTCTGCTATCATCAACCGCTTTTATGAGATTCTTGTAACTCTTATCTCCGAAGCCCTCCATCATCACGATTCTATCCTCATATCTGTCAAGATGATATAAATCATAGAGCTCGCTTAGACAACCTGCCGAGATAAGTTTCTCGATAGTAGCATCACTCATACCGTCTATATTAGCTGCATCTCGTGAAACATAATAAGAAAATTTCTTAATCTGCTTAGCAGGACACTTATCATTGTTGCAATAAAGCACCTTAACACCGTTGTCCTCCTTGATAATAGTGTCTTTATGGCACACAGGACATATATTAGGAACTGTCTCTTTATTGCTTCTTGTAGTATTGTCAGCAAGTTGAGGTATAATCATATTGGCCTTATAAACCGTTATGGTATCTCCCTCTCCTAACTCAAACGACTCAAATATACTCACATTATGAAGACTTGCCCTTGTAACAGTCGTTCCTTCAAGCTCAACAGGCTCAAAAGTTGCAACCGGATTGATAAGTCCGGTTCTTGAAGCACTCCAGAAAGTCTTGATATATCGGGTCTCTGCGGTCTCATCCTTCCATTTAAAAGCAATAGAGTGTCTTGGGAACTTCGCAGTCCTTCCCAAAGACTCGCCGTAAGCAATGTCGTTAAAAGAAAGAACCAATCCGTCACTAGGGATGTCATTATCAGGAATGCTCTTAGAAAACTCTTCTACAGTATCAGGAATAGTATCTTTAGTGACAAGCTTATGCTGAACAACCTCAAATCCAAGCTCCTCAAGATAATCAAATCTCTTGATAATAGTATCAAGTCCCATCGACTCATCAATGCCTATAAGGTTAAATGCAATAAATCTGACACTCCTTGCAGCACAGATAGCGCTGTCAAGCTGTCTAACCGTACCACTGCACAGATTCCTAGGATTCTTGTATTGCTCGTCAAATGACAACGACTTGTTAATTCTGTTAAACTCGCTATAAGTAATAACTGACTCTCCGCGAATTATAAGTCGACCTTTATAACTGATACCTGAAGGAATATTAACAAAAGTCCTTGCATTATGCGTGATATCCTCACCTACTGTTCCGTTACCTCTCGTGACAGCCTGAATAAGCTTACCGTCTTCATATGTAAGCACCGTGGTGAGTCCATCTTCCTTAAAAGATAACACTCCTTCTTTATTACCGACAAATGATGCCAAAGCGTAGACATCTTTGGTCTTGTCAAGACTGAGCATTGGTGACTCATGAACCACTTTCTTAAGATCACTCAAAACCTCGTATCCAACATTCTGAGTAGGACTACCATTAAGCACAATTCCTGTCTCATTCTCTAAGCTCACCAACTCATCATATAAGGCATCATATTCGAAGTTAGTCATAATCTCCCTGTCTTCGCTGTAATAAGCCTTAGATGCCTCTCTCAACACCTTGTTAAGCTCTTTAATTCTTGTTACTCTGCTATCATCTACCGCCATAAATACCTCACATGAGCATAGACTTAAGCTTGTCCAGCTCATCACCTTTAATATCTTTATATTCACCGGGTTTAAGGTCTCCCAAAGTGATATTCATAACTCTAACTCTCTTAAGCGACCTAACCCTGTATCCGAGAGCATCGCACATACGCCTGATCTGACGATTGATTCCCTCGGTCAATATGATATTGAAGCTGTTCTTAGACGTCTTCTTGACCTTACACGGCTTGGTGACCTTGTCTAAGATTCTCACTCCATTCCTCATATTCTCTATAAAATCCGAGGTTATAGTCTTGTCAACTATAACCTCGTACTCTTTCTCGTGCTCATATCTCGCGTGACTTATAAGATTGTGAAATTCACCCTGGTTAGTCAGCAAGATCAGTCCTTCGCTATCCTTATCCAGTCTTCCGATAGGATATATCCTGACAGGATAGTTGATAGCATCTATTATGTTATCCTTCTCCTTGGTAGAGCATACTACTCCGACAGGCTTATTATAGGCAATAAGTACGAAATCAGGCTTGTCTTCAACAACCCTGCCCATATATGTAACGACGTCCCCGTCCTCAACTTGGTCACCAAGTGTAGCCACATTGCCGTTAATAGTGATATCGCCATTAACAAGTGCCTTATCAGCCTCTCGCCTTGAACACACTCCCATAGAGCTAAGATATTTATTGATACGCATATTATCCCTCGTTTCAAGGTTTAATGTAGAAAAATGAAGCCTCTGACTTGAAGCCTATCTCGTCTGCTTTAATCATCTGCTCTGTACTGCCAACAAACAGTACACCACCAGGTACTAAAGACTTATAGAAATTACGATAAATCTCATCCTTAGCTTCCTCTGTAAAGTAAATCATAACATTTCTGCAAAGAATAAGGTCATATCCACCCTGGTATCTGTCCGCCAAGAGATTGTGCTGTCTGAAATTAACTCTCTTCTTAACTTCATCGCTAATCTTGAATGAATCCCTTCCAAGCTGTTCAAAATACTTATTCTTGAACTCATCAGGAAGACCCTTGATACTCTTGCCGTTATATATACCCTGCTGTGCCTTCTCTATAATCTGCTTATCTATATCGGTGGCATCAATAGTGACCTTATTAATCGGCATATACTTAGAAAGAAGCATAACCAGAGAATAAGGCTCATCACCTGTTGAACAAGCTGCGCTCCACACCTTTAAAGGACGACCTTTAGCGGCGCTCATAAGCCTTGGAAGCATAGTGTTCTCCAATGTCTTCCATTGCACAGGATTCCTGTAGAATTCAGAAACATTGATAGTCAAGTAAGATAAGAAATCCTCATAAAGATCCTTGTCGGTCTTAATCACTTTAACGAATTCCTCATATCCGTTAAGCTTATGCCTTGCAATCAATGCGTCTATTCTTCTCTTCATCTGTCTCTCTTTATAAAGAGAAAGATCTATTCCTGTTAATTTGTATACATCTTTTGAAAATTCATTATATTCGTACATACGCCATCCTCACTTTAGGTCGTCTAATAAACAATAAAAGGTGTCTATAACCCGAGGTATAGACACCCAATAATGACTGCTAATCTAAAAATCAATCTTCAAGCTCTACAGCATCCTCGACCTCAGAAGCATCTACCTCTACAACTGCTTCCTCAGCAGCGTCAGTAGCTTCAGGCTTTAAAAGCTTCTTAATGCTCAAGCTGATCTTATGATTCTCTGGCTCAAGACCAACAACCTCAGCCTCGACCTCCTGACCAATCTTAAGCTCATCAGCCGGCTTATCAATACGCTTCAAAGAGATCTGTGAAACGTGAAGTAAAGCATCTACACCTGGCTCTAACTCGATGAATGCACCGAAATCTGTCATACGAGCAACTTTACCCTTAACCTTGTTACCAACCGCATACTTGCTCTCGGCATCAAGCCATGGATTCTGGTCATCAAACTTAAGACTAAGAGCAATCTTCTCACCCTGGATATCCTTGATAAGAACTTTAAGCTCCTGTCCAACCTTAAACATCTTCTTAGGATTCTCAACATGTCCCCAAGACATCTCAGAGATATGAAGTAATCCGTCTGCTCCGCCTAAATCAACGAAAGCACCGAAGTCTGTAAGATTCTTAACTACACCATCAACAACATCGCCGGCATTGATTCTCTCGAACAATGCCTTCTTAGCTGCCTCATGCTCTTCAGCAAGGAGCTGCTTTCTGTCACCGATGATTCTTCTCTTGTGTGGGTTAAATTCTGTAATAACGAACTTAACTTCCTGATCCTGATACTTAGAAAGGTTACGCTCGAACTGGTCCGAAACAAGGCTTGCAGGAATAAATACCCTTGACTCCTCATAAGAAACGATCAATCCACCGTCTCTAACCTCTACAACCTTTCCTGTTAATACTTCGTTGTTGTTGAACGCTTCTTCAAGCTTCTCGTTAGACTTGTCTGCAGCTAATCTCTTGTAGCTTAAAAGGACTTGTCCTTCACCGTCATTAACCTTAACGACTTTAGCGTTCATAGTGTCTCCGACAGCTACTTTAGTTGTAAGATCTACGCCTTGCTCGTTGGTGTACTCAGCTCTGGTAATGATTCCGTCCGCTTTGTAACCTATATTAAGAACAATCTCATCCTCCTTAACGCTGATTACAGTTCCACTAACGGTTGCACCATTGCGAACGTTGTTTTTGTTCTCGAAGCTCTGCTCCAACAACTCATCAAAATTCTCTTCTGCCATGCTATCATGAACCTCCTGAATAATATTATGTGGGGTTGACGCCCCTGCTGTAATACCAACGCTACCAATGGAGTCCAACAAGGTTAGATCCAAATCAACAAGTGTCTGTATATAGTAAGTGCGATTACATGCTGCCTTACTAATGTCATATAGTTTCTGGGTGTTAGAACTATTTCTGCCCCCGATGACAATCATTGCGTCAACTTTCTTCGCCAAAGCTGCCGCCTCAGACTGACGTTCTTCGGTCGCATTACAAATAGTATTACATACCTCTATATAATAACCTTTTTTTGACAAAATTTCAACTATATCTTTAAATTTATTATAGTTAAATGTTGTCTGCGATACCAACCTATACTGAAAATCATTAGAAAGCTCTAATTTATCAGCATTTGCAACACTATCAATTACAATAGGAGGATCGTTACACCACTCACAAATCGCATTTACTTCAGGGTGGTTAGGATCTCCTGTTATAATTACCTTAACATTATCGGGATTTACTTCACTTACAAGTTTATGTATCTTCTTTACAAACGGACATGTTGTGTCAACATATCGAAAGCCTTTCTCCTCAATAAGCTCATAAACCTTCCTGCCGACTCCGTGTGATCTTAAGATTATGGTCGCATCAGGCTCTTCTATAGCTTTTATGTCTTCAATAGTGTTAATCACACTGATGCCTTTGCTCTCTAAGTCGGCAACAACCTCTTCGTTATGAATAATCGGGCCGTAAGTGTAGACATGCTTCTTGCCTGCTTCTTTATATGCAAGCTCAACAGCCCTCTTAACTCCAAAGCAAAAACCCGCATGCTTAGCTAATATTACTTTCAATTAAGCTCTCTCCTGATATAATGATACAATGTGGTCTATTACCTCTTCTACGCTCATATCCGAACTATCAACGAGAATGGCATCATCTGCCTGCTTCAAAGGAGCAATTTCTCTGTTCATATCCTGCTCATCTCGCTTTATAATATCTGCTTTGATTTCTTCGAAATCTGCGGCCATGCCGTTCTCTTCAAGCTGCTTTACTCTTCTTCTGGCTCTCTCATCACTCGAAGCGGTCAAGTATACCTTCAATTCAGCGTTAGGAAGAACCGCAGTTCCTATATCTCTTCCGTCCATAATTACCTGTTCTTTAGCTGCCAAAGCCCTCTGAAGCTCTAAAAGCTTGGTTCTTACAGCACCATACTTGGCAATCGTAGATGCAGTCTTGCCGACTTCTTCGGTTCTAATCTTACCTGATACATTCTCCCCGTTGAGAATCACCTGCTGCTCACCATCTACATAAGTGATAGTGATATCCATATCAGGGCAACTCTTTGAAACAAGTTCTTCATTCTCAGGATCGATATTGTTATTTAAAAGATATAAGGCCATAGAGCGAAACATTGCACCTGTATCTACATATACGAAATTAATCTTCTTGGCAATCTCCTTGGCGATTGTGCTCTTACCCGCTCCGGCAGGTCCATCAATAGCAATATTAAACATAATATTCTCCTTTCATTTATCAAATGCAGACGAATAGCCTGCTAAATATCCTGTCGACCATGCAATCTGAAGGTTAAATCCACCTGTGACCGCATCTAAGTCAATGACTTCTCCGGCAAAATAAAGTCCCTTAATGAGTTTAGACTCCATAGTACTTGGATTGATGCTCTTGACATCAACTCCACCCTTAGTAATGATAGCCTCATTAAAGTCCCTAAGTCCCTTGATCTTAAACCTGAAGTCTTTAAGTAAAGATAATAACTTATGTCTCTCTTCCTTAGTTATGACTCCTGCTTTCTTCATAGGATCAATCCCTGATAAATCAACAATAACAGGAATCATCTTAGACGGGAGAAGTTCATTTAATGAATTCTTGAACTCTTTCTTGCTGTATCGGTCAAAGTCTCTTATCAATCTGTCATCTAATTGCTTCTCATCAAGTGCAGGCTTTAGATCAATAGACAAATGAAGCTTGCCTTCCTTGATTGCGTCTCTGTCTTTAGTCTTAAGCTCGGCACTCGCCGAAAGAATCAACGGTCCGCTCAGTCCAAAATGTGTAAAAAGCATCTCACCACGATCTTTATAAATAGGCTTACTGTCGTTATAAAGCGTTACATCGATATTCCTAAGTGAAAGTCCCATCAAATCCTTAGCGGTATCACCATATGTCTCAAAAGGAACTAGAGAAGGCGTAACCTCAACATACTTATGGCCGCTCTTCTTAGCCCACTTATAACCGTCTCCCGTCGAGCCTGTAGTCTGATAAGAATATCCTCCTGTAGCGACAACAACTGATTTAGCCTTAAGACTTCCGTTGCTTAATGTCACTCCGGACACTGTATCATCAGATATAATGAGATCTTTAACAGCAGTATTAAGCATAACCTCGATACCATATCTATCAAGAGCCTTAGTTAAAGCCTTGATTACGTCAGAAGAATGATCGGAGCATGGGAACACTCTTCCGCCTCTCTCTACCTTGGTATTAAGTCCGAACTCATTAAGAAGCTCTATCATAGAATCATTTGAAAATGTATAAAATGCGCTATAAAGGAACTTTGGATTACTCTTAACAGCCTTAAAAAGATCCTCTATATCGCAGGCATTGGTAATATTGCATCTGCCCTTACCTGTAATGAACAGTTTCTTGCCAAGCTTCTCGTTCTTCTCAATCAATACAATACTATAGTCATTAATTCCCCGGTCAATATATGCTTTAGCTGCACCTATGGCAGAGAGCATGCCTGCTGCTCCTCCGCCAATAATAATCAGATCGTACATTCTAACCTTCCTACTCTATCATATGGTCATCATACACCTTATATTCGTCCCAAAGCTCCTCTAATACATGAAGTCTCTTCTCAAGATCGTCTTTCTTCTCCATGCACACTGCTACAATGAGAGCATTTATAACAGATATAGGTGCTGTAAGCGAATCAACAATCGCCATAACATCACTCTTAGCAATAAGCGGATAATCCGCATACTCTAAGAGTGGACTCTCAATACCATCTGTAATCGCAATAGTCTTGGCACCATGACTCTTAGCAAGCTTCATCGCAGTACGAGTACGCTGTGAATACCTCGGAAAACTGATTCCGATAAAACAGTCATCGCTCTTAATCCTGCTTATCTGCTCTAATGTATCGATATTGTCATTACCCTCAAGAACGTACACCTTATCAAATATCATTCTAAAATAATGTCCCAAAAGGCCGGCTACATACCAGGTTCCTCGAACTCCTAGGATGTAGATACTATCAGCCTTAGATATGACTTTGACGACTTTTTCAAACATATCATAGTCAATATTCTCCAAAGTCTCCTTAATACGAGCCCTATCAGAATTAAGGATACTTGTAAGCAGGTCTTCCTTCTGCTCGCTTCTCTTATAAGCCGTCTCAAGACGCTGAATTGATGTAGAATGAGTTCTGACGGTTGATGCGACAGCCTTTAACAATTCTGGATATCCATCATAATCAAGCTCACATGCAAATCTTACTACAGTGGATTCGCTGACGCCAACCTCCTTACCAAGCTTAGCAGCCGTGTAGGTTGAAGCCAGGTCATAATTCTCTCTAATAAAATCTGCAATTCTCTTCTGACCTTTACTGAACTTAGGATATTTCTCGTTAATCCTGTCCATGAGACTCATGTTCTCGTCCATATTATCTATACCTCACCATTTGTAATATAAAGTTAAAAACAGATGTTGAAGCAATTAAGCTTCAACATCCATTATCAAATGCATATATCTGGTATTAATCAATTAAACCGGATAAGTCTTGTTGACTGTATCGCCCTTAGATGCATCAAAACCGGTGTCCTGAGCCTGACGATATTTGAAGAAGTCAGTTGCAACCTGTGGGAAGAGTGCGTATGAAAGCACATCCTCATCCTGCTGCTTGTACTCTACTATCTCCTTCTCGAACTTCTCTAAGCCCGGCTCAATATCGTCAGCAGGACGATATGTGATAGGCTTCTTCATTCCGAGACTGTCAAGAGCCTTCTTCTGAACATCTTTATTCATAGGTTTAACTGTCTGACCGTACTTACCAACAAGCAAGTCCTTAGACTCCTTAGTAAGCATCTTATATCTCTCGCCTGTTACGACATTAAGAACAGCCTGAGTACCTACAATCTGTGATGAAGGAGTAACAAGTGGTGGCTCACCAAAGTCCTTACGAACTCTAGGAACCTCTTCAAGTACTTCATCAAACTTGTCTTCAGCATGCATATCCTTAAGCTGAGAAACAAGGTTAGATAACATTCCACCGGGAACCTGATACTGTAATGTCTTAACGTTAACACCCATAACCTTAGGGCTAAGTAAGCCGCTCTCAAGCCACTCTTCACGAAGAGGTCTAAAGTGATCTGCTATCTCAGCAAGTAACTTCTGGTCAAATTCCGGATCATAAGGGGTACCCTTAAATGCACGAGCCATAACCTCTGTAGCTGGCTGTGAAGTACCCATAGCAAGTGGGCTCATTGCTGTATCGATGATATCAGCACCTGCCTCAACTGCCTTCATATAAGTCATTGCAGCCATACCTGAAGTATAGTGAGTATGAATATCAATAGGAAGTTTAGTTCCTGACTTCAAAGCCTTAACAAGCTTAGTAGCCTCATCCGGAACCAAAAGTCCTGCCATATCCTTGATACAGATAGAATCTGCACCCATCTCCTCGATACGCTTAGCGATATCTTTCCAATAATCCATTGTATAAGCGTCACCAAGAGTATAAGAAAGAGCTATCTGAGCGTGAGCCTTCTCTTTGTTGGCAGCCTTAACAGCTGTCTCAAGGTTACGAAGGTCGTTAAGACAGTCAAAGATACGAATGATATCAATACCATTGGCAGCTGACTTCTGAACGAAATACTCAACAACATCATCCGGATACGGGCTGTATCCCAAGATGTTCTGACCTCTGAAAAGCATCTGTAAAGGTGTCTTCTTGAAGCCGTCTTTAAGCTTTCTTAATCTTACCCAAGGATCTTCCTTAAGGAAACGTAAACATGCGTCAAATGTAGCACCACCCCAGCACTCTACTGAGTTGTATCCAACCTGATCCATCTTGTCAATGATAGGAAGCATCTGCTCGGTGGTCATACGAGTAGCGATAAGAGACTGATGTGCGTCACGAAGCACGGTCTCAGTAATCTTAACAGGTTTCTTAGCTCCTGACTTAGATTCGGTATTAGTAGCCTGAACCTTCTCCTGCTCCTTCTTAGGTGAAGAGTTCTCTTGAGAAGATTTCTTGCCATTCTTCTTATTACCCATAAAATAATCCTCCTAAACTATATATGTTAATCAATTAATAATCAAAATACACCAAATATCGCCATAAATGTACCGGCCGCAACCGCTGTACCAATAACTCCCGCAACGTTAGGTCCCATCGCATGCATCAAAAGGAAGTTGGTAGGGTCATATTCTGAACCGACATTCTGTGATACTCTGGCTGCCATAGGCACCGCAGATACACCTGCAGAACCGATAAGAGGATTAACGCCTCCCTTGGTAACCTTACACATAATCTTACCAAAGATGACACCTGCTGCAGTACCAAATGCAAATGCAATAAGTCCAAGAAGCACAATCTTAAGAGTAGAAAGCTTAAGGAATGCCTGTGCGGTAGTTGTAGCACCAACTGAGGTACCAAGTAAGATAACAACGATATACATCAATGCGTTAGAAGCAGTCTCTGTAAGCTGCTTAACAACGCCACACTCTCTAAAGAGGTTACCGAGCATAAGCATACCTACAAGTGGTGCTGTAGTAGGAAGCAAAAGAACAACAACTACAGTAACAACAATAGGGAATAAGATACGCTCTAACTTGCTGACAGGACGAAGCTGTCCCATCTTAATCTTACGCTCTTTATCGGTTGTAAGAAGCTTCATGATTGGTGGCTGAATAACAGGAACCAAAGCCATGTAAGAATAAGCTGCAACCGCGATAGGTCCCATAAGCGTATCACCAAGTCCAAGCTTACCTGCAAGGAAGATTGATGTAGGACCATCCGCACCACCGATAATAGAGATAGCTGCAGCTTCCTTACCGTTAAATCCCATTGCCATGGCAAGGAAATAAGCGGCATAGATACCGAACTGTGCAGCCGCACCTAAGACAAAACTCTTAGGGTTCGCAATTAATGGACCGAAGTCCGTCATTGCTCCTACACCCAGGAAAATGAGTGAAGGCAATATACTCGCTTCATCGAGCATATAAAAATAATGCAAAAGTCCGCCTTCGGCAATAATGCCGGGGAACATATTAGATAGCAACATACCAAAAGATATCGGAACCAAAAGTAATGGCTCAAAACCTTTAGCTATTGCCAAAAACAAGAAGAAAAAGGCAACCAAGATCATAACATAATTACCCCAATAAAGTGTGGTAAATGCTGTCTGACCGGCCAAATTCTCCAATGTATTAACAACATAATCCATCTAGGTATTACCTCCTGATAAAAGTAGTCGACATATCAATCGATTAGTTCAATGATGCAAGAAGGTCTCCTGCCTCTACTGAAGCACCTTCGTTAACATTAATACTTGCAACAGTTCCATCAGAAGGAGCTACAATCTCATTCTCCATCTTCATAGCCTCAAGGACCATAAGTACGTCACCCTTAGAAACTGACTGACCCTCAGATGCCTTAACCGATAAAATCTTACCAGGCATAGGTGAGTTAACTGTAACACTACCTGCAGAACCTGAAGAAGCCTTAGGTGCAGCTGGTGCTGCGGCTGCAGGTGCAGGAGCTGCAGCAGGTGCTGGAGCAGCAGCTACAGGAGCTGATCCTCCTACTCCGTCCTCAACAGTTACGTCATATGTAGTACCATTAACGGTAATCTTATAATTCTTCATTAGATAATTCCTCCTAAATATTTATCTTGCTCTTCTGATTGAACGTACGATAAGCGGATCACCACTTACGCTTGCTCCACCAACAGAGCTCTCATATGCATAAATAGCCGCTGTAATAACAGCAACAAGCTCTTGATCATTAACGAGATTCTCTGAAGCCTTAGCCGGCGCCTTAGGTGCTGCCTTAGGTTGTGGAGCTGCCTTAGGTGCTGCTTTTGGCTTAGCTGCGCCGGAACCCGGCAAATACCTAAACAAACTTATGATAAAGGAAATGAAAATAAGCACACAGAATACAATCAAAATACCCATCAAAGAGTTGGCTACCATGATTGAGACTGTAGGATTAAGTGCATCTCCTCCTTGACTTGCTAACATCAACATCTAAATCACCCCTTTACACTGTTCCATGTTTCTTCAGAGGTCTTTCTTCTCTCTTAGTGTAAAGCATCTCAAACGCAGCTATAACACGCTTTCTTGTTGCAGCAGGCTCAATGATATCATCGATATAACCTCTCTTAGCTGCAGCAAGTGAACTGCTCTGCTTGTCAACGAACTCCTTAACAAGCTCGTCCTTAGCAGCCTTCTTGTCTTTAGCCTTGTTAAGCTCATCAGCACAGATGATAGACACTGCATCCTCAGCCTTCATGGTTGAGAACTTAGCATCAGGCCATGCATACACAATATCAGCACCGGTTGTCTTAGAAGCAAATGCTAAACCAGCTGTACCAAATACCTCACCGGTATAAACAGTAACCTTAGGCACTGTAGCGTTAACATAATTGAATATAAGTCTTCCTGCTGCCTTAGACATACGCTTCTCAGCGCACTCGGTAGCCTTGAAATTCTTAACGTTAACCAAAGTTAAGATTGGAATATTGAATGAATCACAGAACTTAATGAACTCTGTAGCCTTATCTGTACAGTTAGGACATATCGTCATCTCCTCAGACGCGTTGGCAACACAACCAACTGTAGCACCATTAAGCTTGATAAATGCTGTAAGCACACCTGTAGCGTAGTCCTTCTTAGACTCTAAGAAGAAATTGCCATCAGAAAGTGAAATCAATGCACTTCTAGGATCATTAACATATCCTTCCATGCCTGCAATCTCACGATTAAGATCATCCTGACAATTCTCATCAAGTGCATCCTCTTCGTTGTTAGAAGGAAGAATAGACACGAGTTGTCTAATCTGACCTAATACCTCTGCCTCGGTATCGAAGATACCATCAACAGAACCAGCCTGCTCTGCCTGATAAGAAGCAGATGCTGTGTCGCACTTCTCCTCTGAATTGCCCTTTATTGCATTAGGACTGTTGACAAAGAGCTTGGCATCCTTAGTCATGAAAGTGAAATCGCTCATAGCAGGAATGATAGAGCAACCTCCTCCACAATTGCCAAAAATTCCTGTTATCTGTGGTATAACCCCGGATGCATAGGCCTGCTTCTTAAATATAGAACCAAAACCGTATAAGGCATCTGTTGCCTCCTGTAAACGTAATCCTGCACAGTCGATAAGACCGATTACAGGTGCGCCCATCTTAAGCGCCATATTGTAAATGTTAGCGATCTTCTTGGCATGCATCTCGCCAATAGCGCCTCCAAATACTGAAGCATCCTGACTGTAGACATAAACAAGCTTGCCCTCGATTACACCGTAACCGGTGACAACGCCGTCTGCCGGATTGTCAGCTGCTGAAACGTTAAAGTCAGTGCTTCTTGCCTGAACATAGCTTCCAACTTCAACGAAGCTTGAATCATCAAGTAAAGAGGCTATTCTCTCTCTTGCTGAAACATTGTTTGAATTGCTCATTGTTAGCCCTCCATATTATATTATTTTAGGTTGTTATCGCAAAAAAAAAGATAAAAACCAATTTTTCGCTTGTACTATTATAACCGCAAAGTGTCAAATGTTCAAGACAAACTATTTAAAACAGCTAAATTATTTATGAACATCAAAAAAAGCGTCTAAATACAATACTTAGGCACTTTTATAGTTATCTTACAGGTCTTGTGGCATCAAAAAGGAAGTCAAGCACATCCTCATCCTCCTCATCTTCAAGGTAGTCCTTTAGAGTGTTATATACAAGAATATGATAATCATTGAGCATCTCTTTCTCCTCAGAGCTCATCTGCTCAATAAGAATAGAATTCTTGTCAAACGGAACCAATGTCAGAGGTCTAAACCCGTAAAATTCCCCGTAATCGGTACTCTCTAAATGCACAACCTCAAGAAGATTCTCAAGTCTTATCCCAAACTCTCCTTCTATATAGACTCCCGGCTCATTAGAAAGCACCATACCGGGCTCAAGCTCAGCGGAATTGTCTCTGTCATCAAATATCTTATTTCTTATCGCAACCGGAGACTCATGTACGTTAAGATAACATCCGACTCCATGCCCTGTTCCGTGTTTAAAGTCGTACCCAAGTTCCCAAAGAGGCGTCCTTGCAACTATATCAAGATTCTCTCCTCTTGCCCCCTTGATAAACTTAGTGTTCATAAGCCTAAGATTCCCTTTAAGAACTGCAGTATATAATTCCTTCATCTTAGGAGTAACATTACCCAAGGCTACAGTCCTTGTAATATCCGTTGTTCCACTTATAAACTGAGATCCTGTATCCATAAGAAGAAATGTATCATTGACAATCTCAGCGTCCGATTCTTCGTCTGCACTGTAATGAATAACAGCGCCGTGCTCACCAACAGCAGATATCGGATCAAAACTTGGTTCAACGTAGCCATCCATCTTCTTTCGCTCAGCTTCAAGCCTGTCAGCAAGCTTAATCTCAGTTAGTACATCACCATTCTCATCCACATATCTGTCAAATCTGTCAGTCTCTAAGCCATAGAGCCAAGTCAAAAACCTTGCATATGCAACTGCGTCCTTAACGTGCGCATCCCTTATGCCTTTAAGCTCAGTATCATTCTTAACCGCCTTTAACAGAGGAATTGATGACTTTATATGCCCTCCGCCACTTGATAAAGCATAGTCATAAACAACCGAGTTAGCTGTGTTCCTGTCAACATAAAAAGACACGCTCAGCGCTTTGACATCATCATAAAACGAAGAATAATCGCGAACTTCAACATTTGCCTTAATTAACTCATTCTTTAAATCATCACTGATTGATGACAGATTAAGGTACAGCAATACCTTGTCTTCATATATAACTGCATAGGACATAAACACAGGATTCATAGGTACATCATGTCCTCGAAGATTAATAAGCCACGCAATCTCATCAAGAGAGGATACCAAATAACAATTAATATCATTCTCTTTCATAAACTCTCTAACTCTTTTAAGCTTATCTTCTCTTCTGATACCGGCGTACTCTATAGGATAATCTGTTATTTCACTAAATGATAGTTCAGGTCTTACCCCTGACTCATCATATACCCTACCGCCAAGATCTATATCCTTAACAACCTCAACATCCTTGTCCTTTAGCTTGTCACTTATTCTTATGCAAATGTCAGCAGAAACCGTACGCCCGTCAAACGCAAGCCTCTCACCATCATTCATATTGTCCACCAAGAAATCAGGAATGTTAGGCACTCCCTTCTCTCCCATCTTCATAAGGGTTATACCTGAACCTTCAAGCTCCTTTTCTGCCTGAATAAAATATCTTCCGTCAGTCCAAAGATAACATTCATTCTTGGTAATTATCAAATTTCCATTGGACCCGGTAAATCCCGAAAGATACTCTCTAACCCCAAAATAAGGTGCCGTATACTCAGAACCATGAAAGTCAGCTGTTACAACATAATAATAATCGATATACTCTTGCTTCATTAACTGTTGAAGTTTTATAATCTCTTCTCTCATGAAACCTCCTCTACATCAAAGGCGCGATGAGTTTTAAAAGTGCCCCGTCAATCTTGCTTCTGATAGAGTACTCCCTCACTGTAATAAGCGTCTCCCTCTGGCATTTCTTAACCGTCTCCTGATAATCCCTCTCTAACTCTAATATCTCTGAGCACTTGTACATGTAGACTCCACACTCATAGTGAAGATAAAAGCTCCTAAAATCCATATTAGAGCTTCCACATATAGCGTACTTGTCGTCTGCAACAATAACCTTAGAGTGAACAAACCCCGGTGTATACTCATATATCTTGACCTTGTTAAGCATAAGCTTCTCATAATAATTCCTTCCAAGCTTAAATGCGTATTTCTTGTCAGGAATATGAGGAACTATGATAGCAACATCAACACCTCTGTTACCTGCATAACAAAGAGCCTCAACCGTCTCGTTATCAAGTATAAGGTACGGTGTAAAAATGTGAACATAATCGTTGGCTCTGTTAATGACATCTAAGTACAAATGCTTAGCAATATTATAATCATCATATGGATTATCAGTATAAGGAATCATATAGCCATCATTTGAAATGTCAGAGTGAGTACCGGCGCCCTTTAGGAATCTGTCGTATTCCTCTTCTTCATCGTAGACATTTCTCTTGATATTCTTAGCATCATCTATTCCCCACATAGTCATAAACATACAGGTCATCGATGATACGACATCTCCGGTAAGCCTTATGGCGCAATCTTTCCAGTGACCGAACCTGACAATCTTGTTGATGTACTCGTCACTTAAGTTAACACCACCGGTATAAGCAATCTTCCCGTCAATAACGGTAATCTTCCTGTGGTCACGGTTGTTCTGAACAGATGAAAGCGCAGGTTTCATCGAAGCATACACTCTACACTCAATACCGTGCTTAGTGAGTTTCTTGGCATAATTAATAGGAACCGAAGTAAATGCGCAGAGCCCGTCGTACATAACCCTCACCTTAACTCCGGCCTCCGCCTTCTCTTTAAGAACATCCAATATCCTGTTCCACATATACCCATTGTGAATTATGAAATATTCAATGAAAATGAAATCAGTAGCACTCTTTAAATCGTTGATATAATCCTCCAGGAAATCGTCCCCTAAAGGATAGTATTTAGCGTTACTGTGTTTATAGACAGGATGCCCACAGGCACGCTTGACATATCTTGCAACCCCGGCAACGTGCGGACTATCCTCATAAAGTTCGTTTAGAATCTCTTTATCTTGTCTAAGATAAGGTCTTGCTTCGACTTTCTTTCTCTTAATTCTCTCCTGAATAGTTCTGTATCCCGCCTGATTGGACATAAATACATATAAAGCCGCACCGACGATAGGTGCCAAAGCTATAAGAACCATCCAAGATACCTTAAACGCCGGGTTAGAATCACTGTTGATTATCGCTAATACAGCAATAGATGAAAGAACCACAAATCCTATATAGATAGCTACAGCATACTGGCTCAACCAAAATACCATAGACAAGAATATATAGAGTTGTAACAGAACCATCAAGACAATGACGAGTCCTCTACCAAATACAACTGCAGTAAGACCACTCTTACTTTTACGTTTTATTCGTCCCTTTAGCTCCTCTTTTTGATCTTTTCTAACCTTGGTCATCATTACACCTCGACATTAAATTCAAGTTCTGCTTCCTTAATAGCCTCCTGCTTAAAGTCTTCAAGCTTAACTTCATCAATGACAGGAAGGTCATCAACAGAGCTTACTCCAAATGATCTTAAGAAATCCTCCGTCGTACCAAAAAGCATAGGCCTGCCCGGAGCCTCCAATCTTCCAACCTCTTCAATAAGGTTGTACTCCAATAGCTTGTTGACGGCGTGATCGCACTTCACACCTCTTATCTTCTCTATCTGAGCCTTGGTAACCGGCTGTGAATACGCAATAATAGAGAGAGTCTCAAGCATTACATCCGTAAGAACGTGCTTCTTAGGAGTGTTGATTATCTTAGTCAAAGTCTCGTAATACTCCTGGTTCGTGCACATTTGAAATGATTGCTCAAGCTCAATAACATGTATTCCATGCTCAGAATTGTTATACTTATCCATGAGCATATGACATAACCCAACTGTAACCTCTTCGTCCTGTTCTATGGCAACTGCTATATCCTTGACAGGAACAGCTTCCCCCATTGCAAATAATATCGCTTCAATAGAAGCCAATAACTCTTTCGTACCCATAATCTACCCTTCTAATGAATCTAAGTATATTTCGCCAAATGAATGCGACTGTCTTACGCTTAAGAAACCGCTCTTCATAAGCTCTAAGATTGCTAGGAATGTAACAACCAATTCAAGCTTACTAGCCTGCGCTTTAAGAAGACTCCTAAAATGTATACCGCTAAGTCCCTTAAGCCTTGCTCTTACATCAATAATCTTATCTTCGACACTTATCTTCTCTTTCTCAATCTTGCCGAACTTGGATCTTACAGGGTCAACTTTGTCACTCATTCTCTTCATGACCTCGTTGAAAATGTCATTAAGTCTTGCAAGATCTATATCTGTATTACTGATAACCTCAGCCGCATCTACTGTCGGCATGTACTCAACAACTTCTTTAGGAAGTTCCTGCTTACGATAAAGCGTCTTATACGCATCAATCTCCATATCCTTAAGTTCAAGTGCAGCATACTTGTACTTCTTGTACTCAATAAGTCTCTCAACAAGTTCTGCTCTAGGATCTACAACTTCCTCCTCTTCTTTGACTTCCTTAGGAAGAAGCATCTTAGCCTTAATTCTAAGCAAAGTCGCCGCCATAACGAGGAACTCGCTCATGGTATCCATGTCATCGTCACCCATCTTGGCAACATAATCAAGATACTGTTCCGTAATCATAACTATAGGTATATCATAAATATTAACCTTGTTCTTCTCAATCAAATGTAATAATAAATCCAGCGGGCCTGTAAAGGCTTCCACCTTAAATTGTAAGTCCATAATCAATCTTCTTTCTTAAGTGTAATAATAAGTGCCTCAGGCAGGTTAAAGAACCTCACCGGAAGCGTATGCCCGCCAATTCCCGCGGACACAAGGAGCGTAGTGTCTCCTTTATAGTAAAATCCCTTAGTATACTTAGGGAATAATCTCGCCTCAGTTGATATAACGCCACATACACCGGGGATTCTTGCCAAGCCACCGTGGTTGTGACCGGAAAGCACAAGGTCAGCTCCCCACTCGGAATATGCATCAAGGTATCTCGGGCTGTGCGCAAGCATGAGGTTAAAATATCTTTTATCAACCTTGCCTAAAGCTCTTACGATATCTTCGTTCCTCAAGTCCTTCCTATCATGCATTCCGTAGAATTCGAGCGAAAGCTCTAAACAGTCAAGAACTATCTTATCATCATTCCTCTTAATGAACACCTTCTGATTGGAAAGATAGTTACAATTAACTCCCTTCGCCATATCGTAGAATTCCTTATAAATCCCCTTGTAGTCCTCAGGATAAAGCTTCATCTTGGTCTCATGATTGCCATTGACGAAATACACCGGGTATTTTGAACAAAGCCATGTAACAAGGTCAATCGCCGAATCATAAGTGTCATCGTTCTTAGACAAGAAATCTCCACCTATCAGAACATAATCGGGATTAGCTTTATCTATGCTGTTCTTAAGGCGCATATTAAACTTACCGTAATGAACATTGTGAAGATCAACAAGATAAAGTATCTTAGCATTGTCAAATGCAGGAGGTATCTTCTTGTTCTTGTACTCATAACGATGAACATAGAAATTATGAGCCTCTATAAATCCCCAAAGACATAATACCAATATGACTAAAGCAATAATAATCACAATCTTCATATTTCTACGCCATTATATCCTTTCTTGTAATAATCTTCTTGATTAACGGCTCTACCTTAACCTCAGTATCAGAAAATGTATAAGCGCCTAGGAATCGTCCTTTTGCCAATTCTAACTTCTCGCTTTCATTTGCATAAAGAACCGCTATCCTCTCGCCCTTACTTACATGGTCGCCAAGCTTTTTATCAACTCTGATTCCAACGCTTAAATCAATCTCGCTCTCTTTAGTCTCACGTCCACCGCCTAGAATAAGTGATGTCATGCCAATTTCACTGGTTTGGCAAGAAGCAAGATATCCATCTCTTTCTGCAAGGACATCCATGCAATAAAGAGCTTTAGGAAGAGTATCAGGATGATATACCTGATTGTCATCTCCACCTTGCGCCTTGACGAACTCAGCTAGTTTATCAAGAGCCTTACCTTCTCTGACAACCCTTAGGACTTCTTCTTTGGCAAGATCATATGAATCCATATTAGAGCCCATCATATACATATTAGACGCCAACGCTATGCAAAGCTCGTTTAGTCTCTCTTCACCCTTGCCGCTTAAGACATCAATAGCTTCCTTGACCTCGAGTGCGTTACCTACATATCTTCCAAGCGGCTCGTTCATATCGGAAATGATAGCGATAGTCTCACGACCAACCATCTCTCCTATGTTAACCATAATTGCTGCAAGATCATAAGCATCATCATAGTTATTCATAAAAGCGCCCGAGCCACATTTGACATCTAATACAATCTTATCTGCGCCTGATGCAATCTTCTTACTCATAATAGAGCTTGCTATTAAGCTCTTCTGATTAACTGTTGCAGTAACATCCCTAAGCGCATATAGCTTCTTATCTGCAGGGGCTAAATTAGCGGTCTGCCCGACTAGGGCAATCTTAATATCATTGACCTGCTTTATAAAATCATCATCTGATATGACTGTCTTAAAGCCTGTGAAACTCTCTAATTTATCAATCGTACCACCGGTATGCCCCAAGCCTCTCCCACTCATCTTAGCAACCGGGACGCCAAGTGAAGCTACAATTGGAGCAACAACCAATGAAGTCTTGTCTCCCACGCCACCTGTGGAGTGCTTATCAACCTTAATGCCATCAATCTTAGACAGGTCAAGCACATCCCCACTGTTGGCCATAGCCATTGTGAGATTGACAGTCTCCTCCATAGTCATCCCCTTAAAGAAGATTGCCATTAAAAGAGCCGCCACCTGATAATCAGGAAGCTTATCCGAGCTGTATTCTCTAATTATATATTCAATCTCTTCTTTAGACAGCTCCTTCCCCTGCTTCTTCTTCTCGATAATGTCGTACATTCTCATAAGCACAACCTCCTATTTTGGTTCGTCACTCTAAAATTTCTTTTTTCACAAAATATATCCCCCAGCCAATAAACAATAATATAGCCAAAATTGTAATAACTCTATGTCTCTTCTCTTTAAAAGACAGAATCATAATCGCAATCACATCCCAAGTAAAAAAGAATTGACATATTATCGCCAGAACTGTAATTAGAGTGCCATTTACTTTCTCCCGGCGTGATTTAATCAGATATAATAACGAAAACGGCAGTGCTCCCAATACCGCACTATATCCAACTATTATCATAAATGCAGCCAGGGCAGGTGCTAATAATGACGCAAATGGTACTATCAGAAACGCTAGGGCAGCTAGTATTATACTTATTCCATACACATAGAATGGAATAAGCGAATATTTAATGATTAACGAACATGTAAAGAGCGACTTTCTCGTCAGTTTACTACTATTGGCAATCAATACGATTAAATTGATAATACCCATTATAAATGGAATAAAACAAGGAAGCAAAACAGGTATTTTTCTTATTATAACCGTATCCTCATCAAACGAGTAATAAAGATATATAAAGTAAACCACAAACACATATATAATCGCTAACACATATATCCATTTAGGAGATTTTTCTGTGTTATCTTTAATATGTGGTATTGGCGAATCAATGCATTCCGGTTCAATCTCTTGATCGATTTCATTATCGCTCATAATATCCTCCAAATATACCTAATACATGTCATTTAAGAGCGTAGCAAAGAATCTTTATCCCGAGTGTAACGAGGGATAATTGATATTATAGTCTTATGACTACTATAACACATAGTTACATTGACCTTCTAAAAGACTCAAATAGCTCTTACCCACAGAGAATCTCTTTAATCCGAACATCTCTGAGATAGTCTGTGCAATATCTGCAAATGTATCAGAAACACCTAAATTAACACCCTTCATGCCATGTCTGTACATAAGGACCGGCACATATTCTCTGGTATGGTCAGTCCCTTTAAATGAAGGGTCACAGCCGTGGTCCGCAGTAATTACAAGAAGATCATCATCCGTCATTAATTCAAAAAGCTCACCAAGTCTTCTGTCAAAGTCCAAAAGCCCGTTAGCATAACCGATAGCATCTCTTCTGTGCCCAAAAGTCGAGTCAAACTCAACCAGATTGGTGTATATAAGGCCTTCATCAATCTTCTTCATATAGTCAAATGTTACATCCATACCATCCATATTGTTCTTGGTATGTGTAGCATCGGTTATTCCCGAGCCTGCGAATATATCCTCAATCTTACCGACTGCGCATACATTATGTCCTGCATTCTTAAGATACATAAGAATATTGTCATCAGATGGCTTTAATGAGAAATCTCTTCTGTTAGAAGTCCTTGTAAAATCATCCCTTGTACCGACAAAAGGTCTTGCAATAACTCTTCCGACAGCATGAGGACCAGTAAGAATCTTTCTTGCAGCTCTACAAAGTTCATATAATCTCTCAACAGGAATAACATCCTCATGCGCAGCAATCTGAAATACAGAATCACCTGAAGTATATATGATAGGATATCCTGTCTTCATATGCTCATCCCAATAATCATATATAACCTTGGTTCCGGAATAAGGCTTATTACAATAATATCCTTCAACCTTAGCTTCCTTCATAAAAGCATCCATCACATCATCAGGGAATCCGTCAGGATAAGTAGGAAATGGATTAGGCGTAATGATACCTGCCATCTCCCAATGACCTGTTGTAGTATCCTTGCCCATAGACTTCTCTGCAAGCTTGCCATAAGCGCCGATTGGCTCATCAACAGGCCGAACACCCTCAATTCCATCGATATTGCCATAGCCTATGCGTCTCATATTAGGGAGGTCAAAGCCATCTATAGCAGCGGCCGCCGACTTAATAGTATTAGAGCCGACATCACCAAATTTATCAGCATCAGGGGCTTCACCACATCCAACACTGTCAAGCACAATCCAAATCACTCGATTCATAGTCATACCTCCTACTCTCTAGCTCAATTATCTCGCTTCAAAAAGATTCTTCGCTTACGCTCAAAATGACATGTATAATTAGCATCTCCATAATCAATTCCGTAATAATCATGAATATACTCACATCACAGATAAGATTCTTCGCTTACGCTCAGAATGACATGATATACACGTCACTAATCCTCTAATACTATATCACTCTCTTCATCAAACACTCCAAATCAGAAATGATGCTGAAATTACCGCCTTATCCAATCAGGCTGGGATATTGTGTATATCCTAAAGCAGACCGTTGCGTGCCTCGTTACTTAACGAACACAAGCATTAGCGTAGTGTGAGTTTAGTAACGTAAGCTGCACGCACCCGAGCGGGAGCGTGTCTGCAGTGGATATATATAATATCCCAGACGTCACTACTTAACCCAATTTCACAATCATTTCTCTACAACCAACAACGTCCAAGTCCTCTTGCCATTAAACGCTTCCGCCTTAATAAGGCACCACCCCTCAGACTTACCTGTAATATTTCCCTTGTCATCTATCTCTGCAATCTTGGTATTCTGTGAATAATACTCAATATGATTACTGTATGACTTCTTAGGCAGGCGAATATCCATATTATAAGTCTCTCCTACCTTAATCTTCTTGTAAAGCTTGTTGTGATATACTCTCCAAGGGGCTTTCTTAACCGTAATCTCAACCTCAGTAGTCATACCACTGTCTGTCGTAGCCGTAATAGTAGCCTTCCCCTTCTTAACACCTTTTAGCGAACCGTCTTCATTTACATGTACAATCGACTCATCTGAACTCTTAAGATAAAACGCATCCGTTGAATTAGAAGGCGTAAGAGCAGCTGAAAGTTCAATAGTCTCTCCCTTGCCGATAGTTAAATCCTCAGTGATAATATCAATCGCAGTTGAAGGAGTAGTAACAGTAACTTCACACTTAGCCTCAACTCCGTTAACAGATGATGCAACAATATTGACTGTACCGTTATCAAGTGCCGTAACATGGCCTGATTGGTCAACCGTTGCAATACTCTCATCTTCCGAATACCAGTTAATATGCTTGTTAGACGCATCATCAGGTCCGACAGAAGCACTTAAATCAGCCTCAAAAGGAAGGCCTTCACCCAACTGAATATCAAGCTTATTCTCACTTATATCAACCTTAGTAGCCTCAACGAAGGAATCTCCATAATAGATATTCTGGTCGCAATCTCCGCCAACTGTATTGGCGCCGGCTACAGCCTTGTGCTGATACTGCCACATCCAATAAGGATGAGGATAATCAGGATAATCGCATTCGTAGTTGGCAATCCATATCTTATAAGCAGAAATTGAATCGTAATCTATATACTGTTTAAAACTGTTAGTCGAAGCATAAACCGCAGGATCATAACCTGCTTTCTTGATAATCTCACAGTATGCCTTGACCATAGCAGAACAATTCTTCTTACCGGTCTTAAAAGCAGCCTCTTCCTCTATATCAAATGCAATCGGAAACTCCAGCTTCCTTCCGTCTAAAAGAGCAAGCGTCCTCTTGGCCTCTGCCTTGGCTTCCTTAACATTGGTCGCATAACTGTAATAATAGATACCTCTAAGTAGACCTGCCTTACCTGCATTCTTATAGTTAGCATCAAAATTAGGATCCGTGTAGGTCGAACCGGCTCCGATCCTAATCATAACAGACTTATACCCTTGCTTGGCAACCTTCTTAAAATCAACCTCTCTGTTAAACCACGAAACGTCTATACCCCTTGTAAGACTCTTGGCTTCCTGGTCATCTATCGCATTAACCGCCACCGGACACATATTAATAACAAGGCAAATGATAATAACATACGCCGATAACATTCTCATTAATCTACTCATAAAATCCTCCATTATTCCTTACTCCCTCCACCAAAGCGGGTGGCACTGTTACTTGTTCTCGTGTTGATAAAGCTTGTCTTGGTCTTAGAATACATAATCTTCTGCGAACTATATAATCCGTAATACCCGGAAAGCATATAACTGATGGCAACAGTAAGAGCATAATACATAACTCCTCTGTACCCGAACATCTCAAATGTAAGAAGAAGTGAAGTAATCGGACAATTAGTTACTCCACAAAAAACTCCTATCATACCTATCCCCGACGCAAAGTCAGTCGATAGATTAAGAAGTACGCCCATAGTATGTCCAAATGTAGCACCGACAAAAAGACTAGGCACAATCTCTCCACCCTTAAAGCCTGAACCCAAAGTCAGCGCAGTCATAATCATCTTGATAAAGAAAGCGAAATACGGAACATATCCTATATCAAAACAAGCTGTAATCGTATCCATACCGCTTCCCGAATATATCCTTGTGCCAAGCAACAAGGTAAGACCTATAACCAAAACTGCTCCGACAACAATCCTGATAAAAGGATTAGGAAGATACTTCTTATAGTACTTCCTGCTCTCATGAAGGATAAAGCAGAATATACCGCTTATAGAGGCGCTAAGCACCATAATAACAAGGCTCTTAGCTATTGTAGGAGCATCAACTCCAGGAACGTAAGCAATCCTAAAACTAACCGGCACTACATTAAAGAACCTCGCAACATTAAAGCTCACATAAGAAGCCAAAAAGCAAGGCACAATAGCCGCATAATACATTACACCGACACTTACAATCTCCATTGCAAAGATTGCGGCAGCGAGCGGTGTTCCAAAAAGTGCTGCAAAGCCGGCACTCATGCCACACATGATAATAGTGTGATTGTCACTCTCGTCAAGCTTAAACCATCTGCCAAAGAGATTACCGATACATCCACCAATCTGAAATGCAGCTCCCTCTCTACCTGCTGACCCACCAAAGAAATGCGTAATCACAGTAGAAACATATATCAAAGGCGCCAACTTAGGGCTTATCTCTTCTTTAGAAGCGATTGCTGATATTACAAGGTTGGTTCCCTTGTCAGGTTCCTTCATCCAATACTTATAAAGGCCGGCTATTACCAAGCCTCCAATAGGAAGGAGAAATAGAAACCACGGATTGTCATTCCTTACGACATCAGCCATATGCAAAAGCTTGTGAAACGAAACACCAACCAGGCCTACAACTATACCGATAATTACAGCAATGGCCACCCATTTGATAAATATTATGAAATTCTCCGTCAAATGCTTAA
>CAMVPR010000032.1 GCA_947169385.1 uncultured Lachnospiraceae bacterium
TAAATTAGGGCGTAAAAAAATCACTGTTTATCAGCGACTAGATGATAATAACATTCTCCAAGTCGTTTGTCAATGATTTTTTTACATTTTTTTATTTTATTTTTTTAAATGTAGGATAAAAGCTCTGAAACATTACTGATTCCAATGAGTTTAATGCCTTTTATATCCTCATTGTCTTTAATGACTCTCTCGTAATCTGTCTTAGGCATTATACATGTCTTAAACCCAAGCTTCATAGCTTCCTTAACTCTCTGGAGAGACATAGATACTCCTCTAACCTCTCCCGTCAAACCAACTTCACCAAAGACTATAGTATCAGCATCCAATGCTTTATTCTTAAAACTTGACGCTAGCGCCACAACAATTCCCAAGTCTATCGCCGGCTCGTTAAGTCTTATTCCACCGGCAACATTTACATATGCATCCGAGCTTCCAAGATGCAATCCTGCTCTCTTATCAAGAACAGCTATAAGTAGATTGACTCTGTTAAAGTCAAGTCCCACCGTCGTTCTTCTCGGTATGTTAAATGATGTCTCAGACACCAACGCCTGAATCTCGATAAGTATAGGTCTCGTACCTTCAACAGATGCAACCACCACAGAACCTGCTGCATCAGCCGGTCTTCCGGATAGCATAACCTCAGACGGATTGACAACTTCCCTAAGTCCGTCCGGCATCATTTCAAATACGCCTATCTCATCAGTTGAGCCAAATCTATTCTTGACACTTCTAAGAACTCTATATACAGCGTGTCGCTCTCCCTCAAAATAAAGCACTGTATCAACCATATGCTCTAAGGTTCTCGGTCCTGCTACTACACCTTCTTTGGTTACATGCCCTACAATAAAGATTGTAATGGCGTTCTGCTTGGCTATGCGCATAAGTCTCGCAGTGACTTCTCTGACCTGAGAGACACTACCTGCCGCGGATGCCACATCTTCAGCGTACATAGTCTGCACGGAGTCTATAACTACAAGTTCAGGTTTAGAACTTAGAATAGACGCCTCTATCTGATCTATCGAAGTCTCGCACAGAACCTCCATAGTGTCTGAAAATGTTCCTATTCTGTCCGCGCGCATCTTAATCTGTTGAACAGACTCCTCACCCGAAACATACAAAAGTTTCATCTTGTCGTGACTTAGATTCTTACATATCTGCAGCAAGAGTGTGGACTTGCCTATACCCGGATCTCCTCCAACTAAAATTAGGGAGCCGCTTACAATACCGCTCCCTAAAACTCGATCCAGTTCTTCAATATGTGTACTTATACGTCTCTCAGAAAGTGCCGAAACTTCATCAAGCTTAACGGGCTTACTGCTTGTAAGAGCACTCGAATGTGAAGACTTGTCTTTCTTGACCATCTCTTCAACAAATGTATTCCACTCCTGACACGCAGGACATTGTCCAAGCCACTTGCTAGATTCGTAGCCACATTCCTGACAGAAAAATACTTTCTTGGCTTTAGCCACTACTTCTTAGAAACCTTAATAGATACTTCTTGATCAGCTCCAAGTTCCACACTGATTGGGAGCTTACCACCAAGATTAGTCTTAACCTCTCCTGCTTCCGAACCGTTCTTGACAACCTCATAAACGCTGTCTGCCTCTAACTCAAGAGTAACCATAGCGTCCTCTGGTCCTTCTACAGAAAATGATATCTCATCACCAAATACCTTAAGTCCATGAACTGCAGTGCCCGGAGATGACTCATAAACTAAAGCTTCATTGCGCTCTAATCTGGTAATCTCTTTAAATGTCTTAATCTTGTAGATGTCTCCATCATGCTCAAAATCCGCTTTCTTGGTCTTGGTTGGTAATGAATAATCACCAAAACTTAAAGATCCATCCTGCTCTGAACGAATTAACTCGCTAACTACTGCCATATTGGATTCCTCCTATATATTATTGAATTATTACCTAAAAAACATTATAACAAATTTATCACAAAATAGCCACTATTTTAATCCGATAAAAGTAGAAAAAATTGTAAACAATTAGTGAACAGATTATCATTTGACTTTGAAGAAAATCTCCTTCTTCTTGGTTGTGACTGTTACACTGTCACCTTTGCTGATATCGCCTCTTAATATTGCTTCCGAAAGGTTATCCTCAAGATGCGTAAGAACTGCTCTTCTAAGCGGTCTTGCTCCGTATACCTGGTCGGTACCCTTCTCAAGAAGGTAGTCTACAGCTCGAAAATCGCACTTAAGGTCAATATCAAGTTGCTCTTTAGCTCGCTTGGCAACGCGCTCAACCATGAGGTTACAGATGTCCTTAAGGTTGTCTTTATTGAGCATCTCAAACACAATCATCTCATCAATTCGATTCAAGAACTCCGGTTTAAAGAGTCTCTTAACCTCATCCATGACATTGTCCTTCATCTTCTCATGCTCAATTGTAGGGCTTACATTACTTGCAAATCCAAGGTTCTTAGGAGCAACTATATTCTTGGCTCCGCAATTGGAGGTCATAATAATTATAGTATTCTTAAAGCTAACCTTTCTGCCTTTAGAATCAGTGATATGTCCCTCATCAAGCACCTGAAGTAAAATGTTAAACACATCCGGGTGCGCCTTCTCTATCTCATCAAACAACAGCACAGAATAAGGATTCCTTCTGACCTTCTCACTCAGCTGACCACCCTCATCATAGCCTACATAACCGGGAGCCGAGCCTATCATCTTGGACACACTGTATTGCTCCATGTACTCTGACATATCAACCCTAATCATATTCTTCTCGTCGCCAAAAACCGTCTCTGCCAACGCCTTGCATAGCTCTGTCTTACCTACACCGGTAGGGCCTAAAAACAAGAACGTTCCTATAGGATGATTAGGTTCCTTCATGCCTACTCTGCCTCGCTTAACCGCATGCGCGACTGCACTGACAGCCTCATTCTGCCCGATTACTCTCTTGTGAAGCTCATCTTCCAAATGAAGAAGCTCGTTCATCTCATCAGCCTCTAAACGCTTTAAAGGCACCTTCGTCATCATCGAGACAACCGCTCTTATATCAGCCTCGTCAACAGTCTTTTTAGAATAGTCTTCTGACTTATTCTTGTCATTAATAGCCTTATTAAGCTTCTGCTTAGCATTCTCTTGCAACGTCATAAAATGCTTCATCTGCTTGATATTACCGCTTAACAAAGCCTGCTCCTTCTGCTCTGAAAGCACCTCAATATCACGCCTCAGTGAAGCCATCTCGTTGTCATCATCTATGTCGCCAATCCTCTTTCTAGCGCATGCTTCATCAATAACATCGATTGCCTTATCAGGCATAAAACGGTCAATAATATATCTTGCACTTAAATTAACCGACAATTTTAAAGCCTCCTCACTTATAGTCAAATGATGGAAACTCTCGTAGTATGGTTTAAGCCCTTTTAAAATGTCAAATGTCATCTCTTCATCAGGTTCAACCACCTCAACCGGTTGAAATCTGCGTTCTAACGCCGCATCCTTCTCTATATGCTTACGATACTCATTAGTCGTCGTAGCACCAATAACCTGAATCTCTCCTCTCGCCAGAGAAGGCTTAAGGATATTAGAAGCATCCATTGCACCTTCAGCATTACCGGCACCTATGATAGTGTGTATCTCATCGATAAAAAGGAGAACGTTGGCACTTTGAGAAAGCTCCTCTAAAAGCTTCTTAATGCGCTCCTCAAACTCTCCACGATACTTTGTTCCGGCAACCATTGCGGTCAAATCGAGTGCCAACACCCTCTTGTCCTTTATAGAATCCGGACAAGCTCCATCAGCAATATACTGCGCGAGACCTTCAACAATCGCCGTCTTACCGACACCCGGTTCACCAAGCAGGCAAGGATTGTTCTTGGTTCTGCGGCTCAGTATCTGTATCATCCTCTTAATCTCATGCTCTCGACCAATGACAGGGTCAACCTTCCCCGACTCACATATAGCGGTTAAATCCCTTGTATATCTGTCAAGTATAGGTGTAGCTGTCTGTTGAGCACGACCTCTGGTATTTCCAAGAGCAGCGAGCTCCCTCTTGGCCTTCATCGGATCTTCACCCAAGACACTGAGCGTATCAAGAAAAATCTTCTGCACACTTACACTAATGCTCGAAAGCAGCCTTAATCCAACACACTCTCTAGACTTTAGTATAGAGAGTAGAATATGCTCTGTTCCCGCTCTCTCCTGACCGTATTTCTCGGCTTCTTTAACCGCGTTAGTCAATACCTCTCTCGCTCTTGGTGTATAAGTACCCTTACTTCTTGTAACAACTCCGCCTTCGTCGCCGAGTGTCTGATCTGTAAGCCTCAACAATACTTCAACGTCAACACCGTTCTCCTCTAATATCCTGCAGGCAACGCCGCGTCGCTCTCTTAACAGACCGATAATAAGATGCTCGGTACCGATGCTCACCTGGTTATGGCTCCACGCAAACTTCTGCGCCTCCATAAGTGCGACATTGGCATTCTCTGTAAATCTATTGTCCATAGTATATTCCTCCGGGAAATGTTATATCCAGAGCGTTATAGTTAAACGCCCTCAATCATAAACTTATAATCTTTCATAAAAGTCAGAGACAATCTTCGTCAAATCTTCTGCACTCATCCCTCTGCACTTAGCTTCTGCAACAATCATCTTAATTGCCGCATACATCTCATCATAAGGAACAGACTCTAACTCTATCGATATAACAGCACCTCGTTGTCGATTCATAGTTAGATACCCCTCTGATTTAAGCATAGAATAAGCCTTATTGACAGTATGCATATTAACGCCTAATTCATCAGCAAGCTGTCTGACAGAAGGAAGGGACTCTCCGTTCTTAATCTCTTCCTTGGCAATTCCAAGAACTATCTGATTCCTAAGTTGAACATATATAGCCTCGTCGCTGCCAAAATCAATATTAATAACCATAGACTCACCTCGAATCAGTTACATTTGTTATATTTATACTATAACACAACGAACACTCCATTACAACACGTATTCATAAATAGCCTTAACCACTCCATTATCGTCATTAGAATCCGCTTGATATCTTGCTAACTCCTTAATCTTCTCGTGCCCATTTGCCATCGCAAAGCTGTAATAGACATTTTCCAAAAGCTCATAATCATTCATATAATCGCCAAATGCCATCGCCTCATCATAACTTACATCGAGCTTCTTTAGAATGTCTTTAAGAGCTGTTCCTTTATTAGTTCCGCCGGCCATCACATCCATCCAGTGTTCACCTGAAGTCTGCCCGTTATATTTATCCCCATAACGCTTTACAAGTTCAGGATATGAGTGTTCCTCTGATTTAAGATTGTCATAGATAGCAACTTTGAAAATATCATCATCAACATCGATATCATCATCAACGATAATTCTGTTGGTGTAATAGGTCGCAATCTCATCATTGGCAGCCTTAGTAGGAGCCGACCTGTGATAAGTCGCCTTCATTCCACAGAGAAGGATTAAACCTTCCATATCCCTTGTAAACATCACAAGCTCGTTGACTTCCTCTCTCTTTAAAAGCTTAAGAACAAGTCTCTCGCCCTTATACATAACAAATGCTCCGTTATCGCATATAAAAACCAAGTCGTCCACATAGTCGGAGAACATCTCCTTAAGTCCTGCATACGACCTTCCGGATGCAACCACAAAATATATTCCTCGCTTTTTAAACTCATCGATTATCTTAGGGAACTCCCTAGGAAGCTGCTTCTTAGAATCAAGCAGAGTTCCGTCCAAATCGCAAGCAACCAGTTTAATCATAATTCCTCCAAAATGTAAATTATCCCGAACCAAGTTCGGGATAAAGTAATAATCATTAACCTAATGTTACGCCTCGTCAATAGCTTTACCTATATCGTTGCGCATGTATTTGTTGTCAAATGTTACCCACTCGGTAGCAGCATAGGCATTGCTTCTCGCAGCCTTAAGATCATCTCCCTTAGCGGTAACTCCAAGCACTCTTCCACCATTTGTCACTATCTTGCCATCCGAAAACTTAGTGCCCGCGTGGAAACAGTAATATCCATCCTTATCGTCAAATGCATCTAATCCGCTAATTGGCAATCCCTTGTCATAAGAAAGTGGATATCCATCAGATGCCAAAACTACGCACACACACGCATTGTCTTCAAATTGAAGGTCGATCTTATCCAAAGTTCCGTCAATGCACGCCTCAAACACGTCGATGATATCATTCTTCATACGAGGAAGAACCACCTGTGCCTCAGGATCGCCGAATCTACAGTTGTACTCTAACACCTTAACTCCATCAGGTGTAAGCATTAGTCCGCAGAACAATACGCCCTTAAACTCTCTACCCTCCGAAGCCATAGCATCAATAGTCTTCTTGTAAATATTCTCTTTACAGAACTTATCAACTTCATCTGTATAGAAAGGACTTGGTGAAAATGTACCCATTCCACCTGTATTAAGTCCCTGATCCCCATCCTTGGCACGCTTATGATCCTGAGCTGATGTCATAGGATAGATAGTCTTACCGTCAGAGAAGCAAAGCACAGACACCTCTCTACCGGTCATAAATTCCTCAACCACGATAGTATCGCCTGCAGAACCGAACTTCTTGTCAAGCATAAGTTCGTCAACTCCGGCAAGAGCCTCCTCCTTGGTATTGCAGATCAATACACCTTTACCAAGAGCAAGACCGTCTGCCTTAAGAACAATCGGATACTTAGAAGTTTCAAGGTAATTCTTGGCATCTTCAGCAGAAGTGAACACCTCATAAGCAGCCGTAGGAATGTCATATTTCTTCATAAGGTCCTTAGAGAAAGCCTTGCTACCCTCAATGATAGCAGCATTCTTTCTAGGTCCAAAAGCTCTGATACCGGCCGCCTCTAAAGCGTCAACCATACCTGCAACCAAAGGATCATCCATTCCAACTACAGCTAAATCTATCTCCTTCTCCTTGGCAAATGCTACCATTCCGTCGATATCCATAGCGTTAATATCAACACACTCGGCAAGCGACGCAATACCGGCATTACCCGGAGCACAGTAAATCTTATCTACCTTAGAACTCTTAGCTACACTGTTAGCGATAGCATGCTCTCTTCCGCCGCTACCAATAATCAAAACTTTCATTGTAAACCTCCTATATGTCTAACCTTACCGTCAACAACTTCAACTTCGTTATGTGCAATCATATCAATCGCCTTAGGAAGCAATATCCATTCTGCTTCCTCCATGATTCTTCTCTGCAAAATCTCAGGGGTATCATCCTCTTTTACTTCAACCGGCTTTTGTAAAATGATAGGACCTGTATCAGTACCTTTATCAACAAAATGAACCGTAGCTCCAGAATACTTAACACCTCGCTTAAGAGCTGCCTCATGCACCTTAAGTCCATAATATCCCGTACCGCAAAAGCTTGGAATAAGCGACGGATGAACATTGATAATTCTATTCTCATACTTATCAATCATAATCTCAGGTATAACAACCAAGAATCCAGCCAGAACTATTAGGTCTACATCTCTCTCAACAACTGCATTTAAAAGTGCCTCATTAAACTCTTCACGGTTATCATAAGACTTAGGAGAGATAACAATACCCTCGACTCCCGCTTCCTTAGCGCGTTCAAGAGCATACACTCCCTCATTATTGCTTATTACAACCGAAATCTCTACATCTCTAATTGTATTGTCTTTAATTCTGTCAATAATAGCCTGCAAATTAGTGCCGCCACCACTGACCATAACTGCAATCTTAAACATCTGTTATCCCTCGCTATTATACTAACTCGCAAGACTTCTCGCCATCAACAACTTCACCGACAACAAACGCATCATATCCAGCATCTTTAAGTGCAGCGATAGTCTTGTCCTCGGTTCCTTTCTCAAGTGCGAGCACCATACCAAGTCCCATATTAAATGTGTTATACATCATATGCTCATCAATATCTCCCTTGGTCTTAAGCAAATCAAAGATAGGAGGAATAGGATAACTATCCTTCTTAACAATAGCCTTAACATTGTCAGGAAGCATACGAGGAATATTCTCATAGAATCCACCACCGGTAATGTGGCTACATCCCTTAATAGTAACGCCTGCATCCTTAACAGCCTTAAGACCCTTAACATATATCTTAGTAGGAGTGATAAGAGACTCACCTAATGTTGTGCCAAGCTCGTCATAGTAGGTATCTAAAGATTCCTTAGTCATCTCGAATACTTTTCTAACCAAAGAGAAACCGTTGCTGTGAACACCTGTTGATGCAATACCAACAAGTACGTCACCGGCAGATATGCTCGCTCCTGTAATAAGGTCCTTCTTATCAACCACACCTACAGCAAATCCGGCAAGATCGTATTCATCCTCAGGCATAAGTCCAGGATGTTCTGCTGTCTCTCCACCTACCAAAGCTGCTCCGGACTGTACACAACCCTCAGCAACACCTGATACTATCTTGGCAATCTTGTCAGGATAGTTCTTACCACATGCTATATAATCAAGGAAAAACAAAGGCTCTCCGCCTGAGCAGGCAATATCATTGACACACATCGCAACTGCATCTATACCTATGGTATCATGCTTATCCATCAGAAATGCAAGCTTAACCTTAGTTCCACATCCATCAGTTCCCGAAAGAAGTACAGGCTCCTCCATGTCTTTAATCTTAGAAAGATCAAAAGCTCCGGCAAATCCTCCGATGCCGCCTAAAACCTCATCTCTAACCGTCCTCTTAATGTGCTCCTTCATAAGTTCAACCGACTTATATCCGGCTTCAATGTCAACTCCTGCGCTTTGGTAATCCATAATGTCCCTCCTAAAAAATGTTACTTTTACAACATTAACTATATTACAATATCTGTTTCAAATCTTCAACCTTAAATTCAGACCTTGTACTCATATACATAATCGTCCATAACAAAACCGCCACCTATATCAGTGACTTGTTCATCAATCTTAGTAAAACCTCTATGCTCATACACCTTGATTGAAGCATCGTTATGCTTATTGACAGTAAGGTAAATATTATCTAGTCCGTAAGCAACCGAAAGCCCCTCTAAGAAATTGAAAGCCTGCGTAGCATAGCCTTTGCCCCTATATGGTTTTAAAATGTATAATTTGCTAAGAAACATGCGATTAATATTGTGCTCCGGATGAATACCGATATATCCGATATAGATATCCGCAAGCTTCATAAGATAGTATTCATAACCTTCTTCAAGCTGTTCCTTAATCGCCTTTTTAGACTGAAACTTATCAACCATATAATCAATCTGTTCATCACTTAAGATGACAGGAAAATACTCATGCCAAACTTTATCAGCTATATCAGCAAGGTAATCAACGTCATCATTCATAATCACAGGTAAAAACTGTATCTGCATATTAGCTCCTTTCATTTGCCGTTAGTATAAGGCAGGAATTATACGAGGACCATCTAAGGTCCCCGCCTTCAGCTTTAGTAACTCTCTCAGATATCGAATCATAGTTATCTTTGATAATCTTTGATTTATCCGTGTAATAATAAAGCCTGTATTCACTGTTGTCGTCAGTATATGTAGCCCTATCCGCCCATACTCCGGCTAGCTCATAAATCATCTGAGCATATTCTTTGTTGGTGTACCAAAATCTACCCAAAAAATCATCCTCCGGATTACATCAGGTTAATGTCATTAATAGCTTTATACGCTGCAGTTGCACCATCTGCCGCTGCAGTTGTAAGCTGTCTGACTTCCTTAGTTCTGCAATCTCCCGCTGCGTATATACCCTTCTTAGAAGTCACAGTATCTTCTGACGCCTTGATATATCCTGCTTCATCAAGTTCCACAACATTGGCAAATGCCTGATTACCGGGAACCTGACCAATCGCTACAAAAAGTCCGTTGATATCGATATCAACCTTCTCGTTGCTCTGAACATTATTAAGCGTAAGCGATGTAACTCTATCATTTCCGTTAATAGACTCAACCGTGTAAGGCGTCATAAGCTCAACATTGTCAAGAGCCTTAAGTTGCTTAACATACGCCTCTTCTCCTCTAAAAGCATCTCGTCTGTGAATAACATAGACCTTCTCGCATATCTTCGCCAAAAAGATAGCATCCTCTAAAGCGGTATTGCCTCCACCGTTAACCGCAACAGTCTTCTTTCTGAAGAAATTGCCATCACAAGTAGCACAGTAAGAAACACCAAGTCCTGTCATCTGCTCCTCGTTAGGGAGTCCAAGCTTCCTGTTCTTAACTCCTGTTGCTAAAATCACAGCTTTAGCGTCAAATGTCTCCGACTCGGTAATAACCTTAAAATCACCAAACTCTCCCTCTATCTTAGTTACTTTAGCCTGTTTATACTCAGCCCCACAACCAAGCATCTGCTTATATAGTCCTTCTGAAAAGTCATATCCACTCACATTAGCTATACCCGGATAGTTCTCAACCTCTGGCGAAACCACTATCTGACCACCATAACCTTCACCCTCTAAAACAATAACTTTCATACCACCTCTGGCCGCATAAAGGCCTGCTGTCATACCAGCAGTTCCTGCACCAATTACAACAATATCGTACATAATATATAACTCCTTTCACCAAATAAATCGAGCAGGGAAGATAAAACCGCACCCCACTATATAAAAAGGGGCTATCTTAATTGATAGCCCCACATTACATATAACACTATATACTAATTAATGGAAAAATGCAATCTCATTATTAAGCTCTGTAGCTATAGCTGAAAGCTCCTCAGAATCCGCATTCAGAATCTGAAGCATCTCATTAAGCTCTGCAGTACTTGCAGTAGTCTCCTCAGCAGATGCTGCGTTCTCCTCGGAGATAGCTGAAAGTGAATCCACCTGGTCTACAATGCTGTCTCTTGCACTCGTGATATGAACAACCTGACCCTCGATAGCAGTACTGCTCTTGCCGGTCTGCTCAATACCTGACGAAAGAACATCAATTGCATCTTTGGTCTCTGTAATCCTCTCTCCCTGTACTTCGGCAACCTCTTTAAGATTCTTGGCAACAGCAAGTGATGTTTCAGATTCACGCAAAAGCTGCTCGATAATAACCGAAATCTCTTTAGCTGATTCATTGGACTGCTCTGCAAGACCTGATATCTCGGAAGCAACAACAGCAAATCCTCTTCCTGCCTCACCTGCTCTCGCAGCCTCAATAGAAGCATTAAGAGAAAGCAAGTTAGTCTGGCTAGCTATATCCGTAATCATGTCTGCAGCCTTCTGAATAGACCTGACAGACTCAGCCGTGATAGCTTCCTGCTCATTAATCTTCTCAACTGCAACAAGTGTCTCTTCGTTGGATTTAAGAAGTTCATTCATATTGTTATTGACAACCTTGCTTGAATCTATCATGTTCTCAACATTAGAATAAAGCTCGGTTACATTGTCAGAAATCGTTGTGACAGCACCGCTTAAGATAACCGTCTGATTCTGCGCCTCCATGGTCGATGTAGCCTGGGTAGTTGCGCCGTTGGCAACCTCATCAACCGCGGTAGCAACATCTGCAGTCATCATATGCGCGCTTTCTGATGACTTGGCAAGCTCTAAGGATGTATCCTCTAATTGACTTGATACCTGTCTGATTTTGCCGACTATCACCTCAAACTTGTCTCTCAACGTGATAGTTGAAATCATAACATCACCTATCTCATCGCCTCTGTTCTCAATCTTGCCTGCATATGTAGGATCGGCCAATGCACTTAAATCACCGGTCGCAATCTTATGAATCTCACTCGAAACATACTTGACTGCGTTGGCAATCCTTCCGCCAAGCGCAACCGCGATTACAATACATATAACAGTAAAAATCGCAGCAACAATAACCATCTTGATAATAACATTCTTAATCGTCTTCTCAACATTTAACTTAGGCGTACCGGCAAAATACATACCTATAACCTGACCTGAAGGATCCTTCATAGGTGTATAATATACAAAATATGGGGTATCATTGATAACTACAGAGTCTGATGTCATATCCTTGCCACCCTTAAGAACGGTATCGATAACCGCGTCCGTAGCCTTGGTTCCGACAAGCCTGTCTCCGTTGGCATCTTTGATAGTCGTAAGCCTTCTTGTATCGCCATAGAACAGGGTGATATCTATATCACGCTCTTCTTTAACCTCATCAAACACCTTAATGTGCTCATTAAGATTGACACCACCAAGCGACAGAGTTTCATCTTCATTAAGTGTAATAGCATCGTCAGTCGTTAAGTGCAACATATCCTTAACTGACTTAGTAACACTGATAAGCTGATCATATTCTGCCTCTTCCATATTAAGCTTTACTTCATAAGATGCCACTATGCAAAGCACCAGACATACAGCAAGTAAAGGAATAGTAATCATAAGCATGAGTCTGTTGGAAAGTTTCTTCATCATAAGCAATATGTCTCCTTTTCAATTATTATATTATACCCCATCACACATGACATCTGACAGGTTAATGTACACTTTCATGAAATAAATACAAAAATGCACACTGTAATTAGTAAAATTATACAACATATCACTTTTAAAGGCAATCAAAAAGGCTCATAAACATGTTTTTAGACATATTACATTTCTTCTTCAAGCTTCTTAAAGAATTCATCCATCGGCATCGGCTTGGCATAGTAAAAGCCCTGAACCATATCACAACCTATGCTCTTTAAAAACTCTACCTGTTCTAAAGTCTCGACACCCTCACAGATTACACGCTTATTAAGCTCCTTAGCCATCTCGACCGTCTTCTGAATAATAATCTCACTCTCTTTAGAGCTCTCCTTCTCATTCAAGAATTCCTTGTCAAGCTTGATAACATCAGCAGGAACATCCTTAAGAACATTAAGCGATGAATAGCCAGAACCAAAATCGTCAATTGACACCTGCAGATTAAGCTGCTTGAGCTGATGCATAATGTCAATCATAGCCTTGCTGTCTTCAAAGAACAAAGACTCTGTAAGCTCGAATTCAAGGAGTTCAGGCGGAACATTGTACCTGTCCATCATATGCTCAATCTTACTTATGTACTCCTCATCGTGTAATAGGTATCTACTCTGATTGATGGAAATGTTAACATTAGGCTGATGCTCTCTTATACGCTCTCTAAGCGTCTTGCAGACAACCTCCAAAACATAGAAATCAACCTGCGTAATAAAACCATTCTGTTCAAAAACAGGAATGAAATCATCAGGGAACATAAATCCCTTGTCCGGCTTCTGCCAACGTGTAAGAGCCTCGGCCGCAACAATCTTGCCGGTCTTTAAGTCGTACTTAGGTTGCATAAACACCTTGAACTCACCATGCTGAAGTGCGTTCTCCATGGTATCCTCTATAACCTGGCTCTTTCTATGTCTCTCATCTAAAGTGGTATCATAAATCTTAAACTCATGATGTCCTCTCTTCTTGACATACTTTCTTGCAATGTTAGCCTTGTCTATCATTTGCGAAACATTCTCTGAATAATCCTCGATAATATACGCACCTGTAGACAGACTGAGCGCGTGTCTTATAAACCTCGTCTGTTTCTCTTGGAATGCAACATTCATCTGCTTAACAAGATCTTCAGGATCAACACTCTTCTTAGTCTTAACAAGAGTCACAAAATGATCCGCGTAATCCCTACAGCCTATGACGAAACCTTTCCATTGTCTGATGAGGTCAGACAGTTCATACAGCACCTGATCTCCTATTGCATATCCATATATATCATTGATATTCTTAAAGCCCGAGATATCAGTGTAAAAGATTACAAATTGTTGATCTTCGTCTATATCATCCCAATCAAGAATCTCTCTTAACACGCTCTTAAACTTGTCAAAATGATATCTTCCGGTAACAACATCATAGTTGGTAAGCCTGTCAATCTTTCTATTGACACGCTCGTTATATCTAATCTGAAGAAGATATGATGTGATAATCTTAACGATAACTCTAACCATATTCTTCTCGTCGGATCCAAAAACATCTCCGCCACCCTTACTTATAAGTATGAGTGCACCATCAATATCTCCATCGTCCTTAATAGCCTCGGCCAGAAACGAACCTGCCTCTATCGACTCTAAATACTCGTAGAAATTAGGTACATTCTTAACCCTGTCAATATCATCGACAAGACATTGCGCATTCTCTGCAAATATTGTAGACAGTTCAGCCCAATCTCTTAGATTAAGAGTTCTCGCACTCGTGTTGGTAATAAGACCATGAACCTTGTCCCAGAAAAAGCTTAAGGTCACGCCGTCTCCTACAACTCTCTCCTCATAAAGCATTCCACACTGTATATCAAGCCTCTTACAAAGAGACTCCAAAACAAGACCTATTCCACTCTCAACATCTTTGGTCTCTGTCAAGATATGGAAGGCAAATTCAATCATGTCTCTCGTAGCCTGATTATTGCGATTCTCTCGTGCATTCTCCATCTTATAATGCTCACCGAGAGACTTATCATCAGACGCAAGAACATCTTTAAATTCAGAACTATAAAAATTATACTGGTTCTTACCATGCTGCTTGGACACGTATAACGCCTGATCAGCAGCCCTAAAAAGGCTCTCGTAATCAGAACCGTCGTTAGGATATACACTTATACCGATACTCGTAGAGACATTAATCTCACTCAAGTTACCTGAATACACATGCTCAAATATCTTGCAGGCAAGCTCACCTTTACGCTTTATCTCCTCCTCGCTGACTTCAGGGAGAAAGACCATAAACTCGTCTCCACCTATACGTCCCACAACCTCATCCTCTGAGAAGATAGATGAAAGCTGCTCTGAAAAGTTAGAAAGTACGGTATCGCCAAAAAGATGTCCCAAATTGTCGTTAACCATCTTAAAATTATCGATATCAACTATCATAAGAGCATGCTGGCTATCCGGAAGTTTATCTAGGAATTCATCAATATAATGTCTCGCCGTAACCCTATTATAGAGCTTGGTAAGAGGATCATACATCGACTTCTTGAGAAGTTCCATCTGCTTAACCTTAGTGGAATTGATATTCTCCATCTTGCCGATGAGCTTCCTCATTCCCGACTCAACATCAACAATAGTCGTATAAACCGCCCTGTACCAAACGTACTCTCCGTCGAAAAGATTGGTTCTAAGCTCTTGAATAGTGAGTTCATCTAAACTCAACGACTCGTCAAATGCTTTAAGGAACCTTTCAACATCCTCAGGCGCAACATATCCGCTGGTTCTCAACTCACTTCTAAAATTATGAATAATCGCAGAATCCCTGTCTTCTCCGTTAAATGATATAACCATGGTGTCAGAGAGATCATCATACTCAAATACCGGCTCATTGGTAATCTTCTTAAGCACATGATACCTTACGCTCTGGAACTTAAGCTCCTTCTCTACTTTATTCAAGTGGTCAATATCCTTGATTATAGCAACAATATAATCGGACTCTGTATCAGGATCCTGAACATAAACTCCCTGAAAATGTATAAGCAATCTGTCATGATCTCCTCGCTTAAGACGAATCTCAGCCTCGATATCGGTACCCTTCATTGCAGACTTCTTAATCTTCTGCTTAAAATCAAGTCTGTCCGTGTTGTTGACAATCTCCATAAAGCTTCCGTGATACAACTCGTCAAATGCATTCTTCTCGACATTAATCAAATGATAGAAGAATTCATTGGCAACCTTAATACTCAGTGTAGGATTAACCTCACACTGAACAACACCGATATCAGATTTATCTATAAGTATCTCAAGATACTGCTTCTTAAGGCTCTCTGAAGTAATAAAATCAATTACATTATCACCGCTCATATTCATAGGGTTCACCTCTTAAATCTAAAAAAATAATGGTTATTGCAATTAATTATAATCACAATAACCACTTATCATAACTCGTGAAGACGAAAAGCTTATCAGATCAAATCTACTTTACCCGTTATCTCCTTAACAGTACCGGAGTTGGAAACGTAGTACACATCGTTATTCTCAGGCTGAACATAAACATCCAGCGCTTTAGTGGCTGTACTTTTAGCTCCTTTGCTCTTAAGATCATCCTTAATCTTCTTAAGAATGTCATCGGTAGATATGCGTTGATTGGCATATTCAATGATAAACTGTGGGTCTCTAGCAGTAACGGTAGTCTTCTTGGCCGTAGCTGCCTTCTTAGTTGTTGCGACCTTGGCGGCCTTAGTCTTACTCGCCGACTTAACAGATGCAGCCGACTTAGTTGCTTTAGTTGCCATTACGTACCTCGCTTAGCATATACTCTTAAAAAGGGATACTAAAATAAGTATCCCATAATAATTACTTTCTTGATAACAAGAAGTCAGGAATGACAATCTTGCTGTTCTTCTCCTGTGGAGGAGTTGCAAATGTACCCTGTTCGGTAGGTCTTAAAGTGTCAGCCGGCTTAGTCATAGCAGGCTGTACAGGCTGAGTCTGCTGAACAGGCTGTGTAGGTACAGTTGTAGCCGGCTTAACTGCGCTTGTCTGAGCACTTGCCGGAGTTGAAACTGTAGCCTGTGGCTGAGAAGCAACTGTTGATCTTGGAGCAGCTCCCTGTGAATATGTAGAAGCAATGTAATCATTCAACATATTGCCCTTATTGACCTTCTTACCTTCCTTAAGTCCTGTAGCAACGATGGTTACACTGATTTCATCCTCAACCTCATCACCGCTCTCAACAGTACCGAATATAATATTAGGCTCTCCGCCAACTTCTTCATTAAGAAATGCCAAAGCTTCGTTGGTATCCATAATACCGATATCACCCGAAAAGTTGATGATAATATCTGAAGCTCCATGAACCGTTGTCTCCAAAAGCGGACTGTTCATAGCAATCTTCATAGCCTGAACTGCCTTGTCCTCTCCTGAAGCCTTACCGATACCGATGTGAGCAACACCCTTGTCTCTCATGACAGTCTGAATATCAGCAAAGTCAAGATCAATAAGACCCGGACGATAGATAAGATCGGTAATACCCTGAACGCCCTGCTGCAAGACTGTGTCAGCCTTCTTCAAAGCATCGGGAAGCTTGGTTCTCTTGTCACATATCTCTAATAACTTGTCGTTAGGAACGACAATCAATGTATCTACATTAGCTGATAATTTCTCAATGCCTGACAATGCATTGTTCATACGAGGTTTACCCTCAAATGAAAACGGTTTAGTTACAACACCAACAGTCAAGATACCAAGACTCTTAGAAATCTCAGCAACTACAGGAGCTGCACCTGTACCGGTTCCGCCACCCATACCGCAGGTAACAAACACCATATCAGCATCTTTAATCAAATCCTTAATCTCTTCGCGATTCTCCTCAACAGCGTTGGCACCAATCTCTGGCTTAGCGCCTGCACCAAGTCCCTTGGTAAGCTTCTCGCCAATCTGAATTCTAACAGGAGCCTTACATGCGTCTAAGGTCTGCTTATCTGTGTTGATTCCAACTAATTCAACCCCTCCGATATGTTCATCAGCCATCCGGTTAACGGCATTGTTACCTCCACCGCCTACACCGATAACAAATATCTTAGGTTGCGCTTGATCATCATTTGGCTTAATCTCGAACACTGTACTTCCTCCTTAATGCGAAAGCAAATATAGCAAACAACCGACAATACTTATATTAGACGGCTTATAGTTCACATAAAATCACTTCACTCAAATTACACACATTATATAATATCGTTTTTCTAAAAAATAATCAACCCTAAATAACAAGATATTGAAAAAAAACATCAAACCACCACTACAAAATGATATCAAATACCTTATCACTTCGGGTCAAATGCTGCAATGCCTGAATTAACCGTAAAATTCTCCATGTGCAGAGTACCTTTAAGGCCTTTAGCTTCTTTAAGCATGTTAGGAAGCTCTGCAATCTTCTCGTCAACATTTGCAGGGGAACCTAACGCAACAACAATCTTCTTGTAATACAGGAACACCTGAGAATTCTCAAACTTGACTGTTGAAATATCAAGCTCATACTTTCTTATGAGCTGAGTTATATTAAGAATGTACCCAACCGTCTTCTTGTCTTCAAACGGAAGCTTCTCTCCTATAACCATCTTGTCAAACTTAAGTCCCTTGATAAGCGGAACATCATCAAGTCTCTTAGAATTGCTCTCTAAGACGATTCCGTCCTTATCGAAATAAACATATCCGCCCATATTCTCTATACATCCTGCCATAGTCTTCTCGTAGACAGTGACAGAAATCTTGTGATTATTGACATAATCAATGTCCATAGATTCAATAAAAGGTATGCCTTTAGGCTTCCTAAACGAACACCTCAACGTATAGATCAGCGAATTATCAATATAGTTAATCTTTTTTAGTTCTCTTAGCATCTCCTCATCGGTATAATGCTCATTGCCGCTAAACTCGACTTCTTTTATGCTAAACTGCGTAGCTACAAGCGCAACGCCCACTCCAAGCAAAATAACAATTATCCCGGCGATAAGACCCTTATTAACTTTTTTCTTCTTTCGTGGGGTTACCACCGTGAAATTTGTTTTGTCCATATCTATCCTTCCTTGAACATGGATTTAGCAACCGAGAGAACAAGCCCTATCTCTCCAAACAGAAAAAGCAGTGAAGTTCCACCGTAGGATATAAACGGCAAAGTTACACCGGTGTTAGGAATTACTCCGGTAACAACGGCAACATTCACAAGTGCCTGCACACCTATATGAGTCATAACTCCTACAACAATCAACGCTCCATATAAATCATACGAATTAACCACTATTCTGAACATTCTGTAAACAAGCACTACAAAGAGCAGTATGACTCCAACTCCACCGACAAATCCGAATTCTTCGCAAATGATAGAGAATATCATATCATTATGCGCCTCGGAAAGAGTTCCCATCTTCTGAAGGCTCTGACCGATACCTTTACCAAACAACCCGCCGGAACCTATTGCATTTATCGCAGCAGATGACTGAGTAACCGCACCTGTAAGTCCGTCTCCGCCATTCATCCACTCATCAAAACGGTTCTGTCTGTACTCCTTAGCCTGATAGATAATAAAGAGCGCAACTCCCGCAATGCCTCCAAGTCCAATAACGTGCCTCAGCTTCGGCACCGCAAAGAACAACATAACTCCTATGATTCCCGCCATAATAACAGCGGAACTCAAGTTCTCAACACCTGCAAGCAAAACCGGCACCGCAACATATGCACATATTACCAGCAGTTTCGGAAACCTGTTAAGCTTCTTGTAATTCATCTTAAGCAGCTTGGCCAGACTTAAGATAATAGCAACCTTGGCAATCTCCGAAGGCTGGAAAGTTACGCCAAACAACGTTATCCAACGCTTCGCACCATTTATCTCGTTACCTCCGATAAGCGTCCATCCCATAAGACCAATTACGAAAATGTAAAACAGCCAGCTCTTATTGTACCAAAAATGGTAATCGATAAAACTTATAAATATCGCCAACCCAAGACCGACTACAGAGAATAACGCCTGGTGTTTAAGATAATAAGCCGGGTCGTAATCTGCTGCCTTTGAGATACTTGCGGTAAAATAGCTTGAGCTATAAACCATAACAAGTCCAAAAGCCATCAATATGCACACCACAACCAAGAGATTGTAGTCGATATGACCCTTTTTGCGTTTTCTTTTAACGCCTCTTGTATCTGGTTGTACATCATTAACAGTTACACCCTGCATATGTTACTCCAATCCTTTAACATACTCCTTAAAAAGCTCACCTCTCTGCTCATAGCTGTCAAACATATCCCAGCTTGCACAAGCAGGACTCAAAAGAACCGCTTCGCCCTCCTTAGCATAGCTATGGCATCGTTGAACCGCGTCTTTTAGGTCGTCGGCAAATTCATAATCAGTAAAGCCATGTGCCTTAGCAGTATCTGCAATCATCTCGGCTGTAACACCGATTAATATGAGCTTTCTTACCTTGCCGTCAAATGAATCAATCCAGTCATCAAACGGCACTCCTTTATCGTATCCGCCGCCGATAAGGTAAGTAGGCTTAACCATCGCCTCAATTCCCTTGATGGCAGCATCCGGGTTAGTACCCTTCGAATCATTATAATAATCCACACCGTTTATTGTGTCAACATATTCTATCCTGTGCTCAACAGCTCTAAAATCTCTGACAACATCGTGAATCACACTGACAGGTACATCCATAGCATCAGCCATAGCTATTGATGCCATGACATTTTCTATGTTGTGTGCACCAAGAAGCTTAATCTCTGTTATGTCGATAACCTTGGTATCATTTCCGTCTTTTCGTAAAATGATTGAGCCATCTTTTAAGAACACACCGTCATCAAGTTCTTCTAATCTGCTGAAAAATCTTGCCTTAGAAGGAATCTTGTCCGCCATCTTTCTAGTGAGCTCGTCGTCATAGTTTAATACGCATATCTCATCCGCCGTCTGATTCTTGGTAACAGCCATCTTGGTATCTGCGTAGATCTCCATGGTATGATGACGGTTAAGATGGTCAGGTGTCACATTTAACACCGCACTGACATTTGGATGAAAATCAATAATCGTCTCAAGCTGAAAACTTGAAATCTCCGCAACAGTCACAGTATCGTCAACCATGTCTGACACGCACTCGGTATAAGGAGTTCCGATATTACCGACAACAAATACACTGTCAAAGTGCGCTTTCATTATCTCTCCCACTAAAGATGTAGTTGTGGTCTTGCCATTGGTTCCGGTTATAGCAACAAGTCTTCCCTTGCCCAACTTATAAGCTAGCTCAACCTCGCTCCAAATAGGAATGTTGTTGGACTTTAAGCCGTTTAAGAATTCCGCCTCCACTGATATCCCGGGACTGATTACTGCAAATAAAGCATCCTTATAAACATCTTCATTCATTTCTCCAAAGGCAAATGTTACATCAGAGCTTAACTTACCGTTAAAATCCTCTGCCTTAAGTTTATCGTTGCCATCATACAAAGTGACATTTGCCTTACTCGCTGTAAGAAGATTACTTGCAGCGATTCCACTCTTGCCGGCTCCTAAAACAACTACCTTTTTACCTTCAATATCCATAGTTAACCCTCCGTTTTATTGTTGAACAACAGCTTCTGTTGTAGCTTCCGTATTTTCGACTTGAGGCGCTTCAGTTGAAGCCTCCTCGGTTGTAACCTCAGCGACATCATCATTTTCCTTTAAGTAATCACTTGCCTTATCGCCGTTATCCGTTATTGCTGTACCATTCTCGTTAACATTTACAATCTCTTTATCATCATCCTTGACCTTTACCTGCTCTATTCCAAGATAAGGAAGAACCTGAGCAAATATCTTTCTTGCCAAATGCACGGCGTAACTTGTCTGCTCCTGTGAAGGAAGATTAATCTCATCAATTGTAACATAAACCACCACTTCAGGGTGATCATACGGCGCAAAACCGATAAATGAGAGAAGGTATCTACCTTGATTACGAGGGAGCTTCTCGGCAGTTCCCGTCTTACCGCTAATCACATATCCCGGAATCTGACATCCGGTACCGGTTCCTGAATCCACAACTTCTTTTAAGTAACTTCTTATGAGTTTAGAAGTTGATTTGGAAACGGTTTTCTTCATCAGCTTTTTATCTATCGTTTCTACGGTACCACCCTCGGAGTTCCTGATTTCTTTAACAACATGCGGCTGATAATAATTACCTCCGTTGATCAGTGAACAGAATCCTGCACCCAACTGAATCATGGTACAGTTAAAACCTTGTCCGAAAGAGTTAACCGCCAAGTCAGTCGGTCCAATATTCTCGGGACTATAGATAAGGCCTGCAGCCGATGCCTCGCCCGGAAGATCTATACCTGTATATTGTCCGAAGCCATATATACTCTGATATTTCGTAAACCTCTTAGCTCCGAGCTTTTCGTTTATCAACATCATCGCAACGTTACATGACTTAGCAATTGCCATTTTCGGTGAAAGCGGGCCGTCTCCGTTAACATTATGACATTTAATGTCGTGATCTCCTATGTGAAGTTTACCACCACACACGAAGGTATCGCCATCATAAGTCACACCCTCATCAAGCGCTGCGCACATTGTAAAAGGCTTAAATGTCGAACCCGGCTCGTAAGTATCACTGATTACTCTGTTACGCCACACCTCATTAAGTGTCTGAAGCTTACCTTCGTCATCTGCAGCAGCAATCTCAGCGTCAGAAGAAACATATTTAAGATAATCTTCATTATACGGATCATTGAGGTCGTAACTTTTAGAGTTAGACATCGCAAGTATTTCGCCGTTCTGTGGGTCCATAACAAGCACCGATACATTCTTGGCTCCAACATTTGACATAAATTTCTTGACCTGCTTGTCCACAATGTTCTGGATGTTTAAATCCATCGTTGACACTATGGTGTTACCATCCTCAGCGTTCTTCACCTCAGTAACAATAGCGCCGTTCTCATCCATATAACGATATTTGCGGCCGTCAGCTCCATTTAGAGTGTCACTGTACTGTTGCTCTAAGCCCCAGTTACCGACATTTCCCGCACTTGTATATCCAATGAGATGACATCCTGCAGAACCGTTAGGATAGTTTCTCTCATAATTCTCTTCTAAGTTGATTCCTCTTACATACTTACCCTCGTCTGTTTTGGAATACTCTAAATAATCCTCAACATCCTCGTAGGTAAGCTTTGTCTGTAATACATAGTAAAACGAATTGGCGTTTTCTGTGAGAATTGTCTCGATCTTAGAATTGGTCTCGTCAAAGTACTTATCAAGAGCTGCAAGCGTAATGTCCTTGTAGGTCTTGGTTTTGGTTGCGTAAAACCTTGCCGAATCTTTGATATTCTTAGGCTCTATAACAAGATTGTATATCTTTTTGCTGGTTGCAAGATATGAGCCCTTTCTGTCGAGAATGTCTCCTCGACGATAATATATAGTCTGTGAACTGTAGTCCTGTCTCGTAAGAGAGCTCTTCTTATAAGCCTCTGTGTCCCTTATCTGATACTCAACCAGCTTAAAAATAACTACTCCAAAAAATATAAATACTGCTACAACGACGAAAAGCAGATGCACTAGCATCCGCCTGTTTACACGTCGTCTTTTTTTGTGTTTATTGCTTTTAACTGCCATCTAAATCACCTACTTGCTCATCATGGAATATCCTTATATTGTCTTACATAATCAGGATCAGAGCTTTGGTAGATAATGGTGTGATTAGAGTCAGCATATTTCATACCCAAATCTTTTGATGCGCGAGAATAAATTGTTCCGAGATCCACGCTACTGTATAACATCTCTCTCTTCGCGATATTCTCGTTAGTAACCTCAGAAAGCTCCTGCTGAAGTCCGGCAATCTCTACTCTCTTAGTAGCAATTGACGCCTGAACCTTTAGATAACCCACGCATGCAGATAGTAAAATAACAGATGCGCACATCATCAAAACAGTGTACTTAAGGTCTATAATATTATATTTTTCTCTGTTCTTTCTAACGCGCTCCTGACGTCTCGGGTCAACCTGCGGTTGCTCAACTTGTGGGCGCTCTACTTCCGGCTGGTATAAAGGCGCAACTTTTCTTAAAGCACTGCCTTCCTCATAGTACTCATTAAGATATCTTCTGTTTAACTCTGCCATTTACTATTCCCCCATGCTAATCGTTCTCAAGAATGCTCAAAAACCCTAAGCTTGGCACTCTTGGCTCTGCTATTAGATAGAATTTCTTCCTCTGTAGGAAGAATCGGCTTTCTGGTTATTACCTTGCCCTTTGGCTTATTGCCGCATACACACACCGGAAAATTCGGCGGGCACGTGCAAGGATTCTCGTAATCCTTGAAAGCTTTCTTGACTATCCTGTCCTCAAGCGAATGGAATGTGATAATACACATCCTCCCACCCGGGTTAAGTCTGTCAATCATAGAATCAAGGACACTGTTTAAAACATCAAGTTCTCTATTCAAAGCAATTCTTATTGCCTGAAATGTCTGCTTGGCAGGATGCCCTTTCTTGGCTCTTACCTTAGCAGGTATTGCACCTTTGATTACGTCAACCAATTCAAATGTTGTCTCAATCGGTGCTTCCTCTCTTCTCATAACTATATGCTTGGCGATGTTCTTGGCGAACTGATCTTCACCGTAATCTCTGATGATTTTGTAAAGCTCACTTTCGGTATAGGTATTAACTATATCCCTCGCCGTCAGTTCCTGCCTTACATCCATCCTCATGTCAAGCGGTGCATCTTCTCTATATGAGAAACCTCGCTCTGCATCGTCAAACTGGTGGGATGACACTCCTAAGTCAAGTAAAATGCCATCTACTTTATCCACCTTCAAGTCATCAAGAATCTTAGGCATATTCTCGTAATTGCTTCGAACAATGGTGGTCCGGTCACAAAATGAAGCTAATCGCTCACTCGCTGCTTTAATTGCATCCTCGTCCTGGTCGATACCAATGAGTTTTCCGTCGGAGGACAATCGCTCACAGATGTGATACGAATGTCCCCCGCCCCCAAGCGTTCCGTCTACATAAATTCCTTGGGGCTTGATGGAAAGCTGCTCGATTGACTCGGATAGCAGCACGGATGTGTGTGAAAAATCCATAAGGCTCACTCCTAGAAGTCCAATTCAGCTAACGTAGCTAAGAAATCAGGATTGTCATCCAACATTTCATGAGACTCACCGTCAAACTCTTCCCATTTCTCAACGTCCCAAATATCGAAATGGTCAATGTTTCCAACGATGGCGACATCCTTCTTGATGCCTGTTTTCTCCTTAAGGTCAGCTTTAAGTAACATTCGACCCTGACTGTCTATTTCACCAGTCTCAGCCCCCGCTACAATCGATCTTACAAATCGCTGAGCATTAAGGTTACTTTTAGGGAATTGTTTAAGTTTACCAACTAGCTCTTCCCACGCGTCTCTTGGGTATACTGACAAGCAATTACCACCCGTAAAATCACGGATGATATAAAACTCTTTACCCAATTCGCCACGATACTTGGCAGGAACGATAACGCGTCCTTTAGCATCAACAGAATGTTTGTTAGTTCCTACGAACACGCCATCGCCCCCTTTCTTCAATGCTTATGGAAGTCCGCTCGATTTCACTCCACTTCGTCCCACATTTCCGCCACTGTGTTACCATTTTACTCCACCTCGTGACATTATTCAAGTATTTTTTTGCATTTTTCTCACAGAAAACCTTGATTTTACAAGGCGTTGACGAGGTGGAGGAAAATTTTGTTCGAACGTTTTACAGAACATCTTGGGTCGGTGCGTTGTAAAACACAATATATTGTGTTTGTTAGCAGGAACCTCTGTTCTCACAGTTTCATCAAAAATTTTTCAATTTTTTATCACTTTTTTATCTTTATACCCAAAAACGTGGTGGAGGGTTATCCCATATCGGTGTCAAATGTGGAGTAATATCCCACTTTTCTCCCCGAAAAACAAAAAAGTGGGACACCGCCCCACAAAAAAAAGTGGGACACCCACCCACTAAAAAAGTGCAACAGGATAATCCCGTTGCACCGTTAATCAATCTTCTTCCTGGTAAAATGCTAAACTAGCCTTTCTTCTTAAGTGTATGAACACTATAATCGAACCTATAACACACAGTACAGCCACCACCTGTGATACAGGAATCGGTGTATCACCTAACGTGGCGAGTATAAGCTGATCTGTTCTAAAGCTCTCTATTACGAACCTTCCTATACCGTAGAATACAGCATAGAGCAGGAACACCTCACCGTCAACCTTCTTAAGTTTCTTTCTGAATATAGAGAGGACGATGAATATCAACAGACACAACACACTCTCATATAAGAAAGTCGGTTGAACCTCAATATAACTCATCGCTCCATCTACAGCATGCACAGTAACATCCTTGGTTGAATAATGTACATAGACATAATCAGATGGTATCCTCATCGCGAAAAGCCCGTCAGTGTCGCCACCGAATGCCTCTCTGTTAAAGAAATTGCCCCAACGCCCTATACACTGACCCAAGGCGAGTGATGGAACAATGGTATCTAATAGCAATGCAAATGATACCTTCTTAACACGCGAGAAGATGAATATCGCAAGAACACCAAGTATCACTCCACCGTAAACTCCCAATCCACCCTGTCGAATATTCAGAATGCTTAGCAAGTCATCCTTATAGCTATCCCACCTGAATATAACGTAGTAGAGTCTGGCACCTACAATAGCCGGAATGATTGTAACCAAGAAGCAATCTATGTACAGTTCATCATTCTGTCCGGTTCTCTTAGCTTCCTTCGCCGACAAAAAGTACGCAAGTATAAATGCAACAACTATCAAAAGGCCGTAGAACTTTATCTCGAAATTGCCAATACTGATTCCGCTTGGCACATCTGATAAGTATATCCCCAGGTTGGGAAATGATATATCATTTAATCCCTTCATTGTATCTCCTTATCAAACGTTGAACTTAAAGGTTACAACGTCTCCGTCCTGCATTACATATTCCTTGCCCTCTTGTCTTACAAGTCCCTTCTCCTTGCAGGCAAGCATGCTTCCCTGCTCTTTCAAGTCCTTAAAATTGACAACCTCTGCCTTGATGAAACCTCTCTCAAAGTCAGTATGAATCTTGCCCGCTGCCTTAGGAGCCTTGGTTCCTATAGTAATGGTCCATGCTCTTGTCTCATCCTCACCTGATGTCAGGTAACTTATAAGCCCAAGAAGCTTGTAGCTTGCAGCGATAAGTCTGTCAAGACCTGACTCCTTAAGACCTAACTCCTCTAAGAATTCCTTCTTCTCATCGTCATCAAGCTCCGATATCTCCTGCTCAATCTCAGCGCACACAACAAATACTTCTGCACCGAATGTAGCAGCGTACTCTCTAACCTTCTTAACGAACTCGTTAGACTCTTCAGCATCACCTATTGACGAGTCGTCAACATTTGCCGCAAAGATAACAGGCTTAGCCGTAAGGAGATTGTACTCATTAAACCACTTCTCCTCGTCTTCGTCATTCAACTCAAATGAATTGGCCATTTTGTTGTCTTCTAAGTGTGCCTTTAAGCGGTTGAGCATATCAAGCTCTTTAGCGAGTTCCTTGTCATTCTTAGCGCCTCTTTGAGTCTTGGCAATCCTTCTGTCCAAAACTTCGATATCTGCAAATATAAGCTCAAGGTTGATGGTCTCTATATCCCTTACAGGATCAATGCTTCCGTCAACGTGAACTATATTAGAATCCTCAAAACATCTAACCACATGAACTATAGCGTCAACCTCACGGATATTGGCAAGGAACTGGTTACCCAAACCTTCTCCGTTAGAGGCACCCTTAACAAGTCCTGCGATATCAACAAATTCTATAACCGCATGGGTAGTCTTCTTGGAATTATACATGTTGGAGAGGAACTCAACTCTCTCATCCGGTACGGTAACAACGCCCACATTAGGGTCAATTGTAGCAAATGGATAGTTGGCAGCCAAAGCACCTGCCTTAGTTAATGAATTGAATAATGTACTCTTGCCGACGTTGGGTAATCCCACTATACCTAGTTTCATTTATTATAAAAACCTCCTGAAAGCTTTTTAAAGGGTGTAAACCCCGGGTTTAAGTGTTTCGTATTCTTATGTATCAGTTCTAAATGCCTGCTATCCGGCACTTATATTCAGATTTTAAATATCTCAAAACACATAAACCTAGTTATTGTACTACAAAAAGCCAAGAAAATCAATCAGGAACAATCAAAATCTTGATAACAAAACCTTTAACCAATGTCATTTAGTTAAGCTTTTAACATACTAATACATACCAAATACATGTCATTCTGAGCGTAAGCGAAGAATCTTTATCCCGAATGAAATGAGGGATAATATGAACACTTAGCGAGACCGAACGAAGAGAAGGTCGAGTTTAGTGAGAATATATGCCGGGAGGTTAATGAAGCCGAGCCGAAGGCGAAGGCTGAATTTAGCGATGCGGTATAATAGTTACCGTAACTTTATGAATACTAAAGCTTGAAGAAGCATTGACCTTCTAAAGAAGGTCAAAGATCCTTCGCTTCGCTCAGGATGACATTTTTAGCAAAACCACCACACCTGTCCCCCTGGTTTCTCGGTCATCTCTATCCGAGCTGTTAGCGCGAGATTGCAGAGCTTTTGAATCGGAATAAACCTTGAGTTTTCAGGCGTTTTATGTTAAAATTGGTAGTGATTTCGGGAGTTTTGCCCCTTTCGGAAGTCACTATCCATTTTTTCGCCCTTGGCGGGCAGAGAGGAGCATGGGGATGAATGTAAAAAAAATAACTTCTGTTTTGATGAGTCTATGTCTTCTGGCAACACTTTTTGCTGGTGTAGGCGTTACGAGAAAGGCTGAGGCTGCAGCTTCTGATCTGCCATTTAAGCTTGCGTCACCCTCCAACGTGTCTGTAAGCTGGCTTGAGGGAGGAGATTCACTGACCACGATGAATCTAGCCTGGAGCATGGCGGATGATCAAGCGACTTATATGTCCAAGGCAAATGATGATGAAGATTACAAAAAAACAACGCTGAACGCTCTCGGTTACGATAACCTGTATGTCAATATCGATGTGGACTGGGCAATCGATGACAAGGTAAACGGATGGCATCATACGAAATATTGGGATTATCCCTATATCAACCAATTCACCAACGGTAGTGATGAGAACGGCAATACCACACTCGGGCCTTGGGATGTAGTAGAGGATTGGAATGACATTGGAGCGAAGACTACCAACGAGATGTGGATACTTCGTGGTGTTTCTCCGACAGACGACAACACCGACTGGGTGGGCAACGGCTGCAACCCGGGCCTGAAAAACCAGTTAAAGTCGGATCAATATGAGATAAAGAAAGTCGACGGAGAGCCGACACTTACGATTGATTTTTCCAAGCACACGGTGTATGTCCGTGTACGCTGGTGCTTTGTAACCGATAAAGAAGACACATGGACTGCAATCTTTTCCGACTGGTCGGAGACAGCGGCCTATGGTAAGGATACAGCCGGATTTAAACCTTATACGCCGGAGACGATGCCGATTCCGCAGATTTCCAATCTGGCTCTGGCGGAAGAATTGTCCAATGATTATCCTGTTGTTACCTACGATTTGGCGGTACCGGACGAGCTTACGGCAAAGATTACGGAGATCAAAGCCCGCGGTGGTGATTTCCGGATCTATATCTATGCGAAGCCTTACGGGGCAACTGATTGGACGGAGCTGCAGAATGCGGATTTTGAGATTAAACCGGGAAATCTCACGGCATCTCTGCAACATTTGATTGTTGACGGGCAACCGGCGAAGAAGGATACACCGATCGAGTTTCGAGCCAGATATTATGCGAATCAGAAGACGAGTGTATCAGACCCGGGTACGGATATCTACTCAGAGTGGTCTAATGTCCTGAAGCTGAATGCAGATTTGATTCCCAAGCCTACGGAAATCGGTACAGACACTGATGAGGCCGGGGCATATCGCTACTTGACCGAGGTGATTGAGAGCGACAATGACATCAAGAACTCCACGTTCGGCACATTGCAGGCACGGCAGAATTCTGTTTCGACAAAGTCCCTTTCATTGAAATGGAACAAAGTGAGCGGAGCTACCAAATATGCGGTTTACGGAAACAAGTGCGGAAAGAATCCTGTGACCGGAAATTTCAACACCTATCAGAAGCTCTCCGAGGTAACGAATACCTCCGTTAGCTATACCCAGGTAAACGGTCAGGACGTGTTAAGCGGGAATTATTATAAATTTATCGTGGTGGCTGTGGACTCGGATAACAAGATTCTGAAAGCGTCTAAGACGATTCACATCGCGACAACAGGTGGCACGTACACTAACCCGAAAGCTGTCACAGTGGCAAAGAAGGCTAACAAGGGCAAGCTTACCTTGAAAAAGGGCAAAAGTTTCGCGCTGAAGGCAAAATACACCAAGGCGGACAAAAAGAAAGTAGTTAACGATCATAGAAAGATTCAGTATGAGTCATCGAACACCAAGGTGGCGACTGTTTCATCCTCTGGTAAGATAAAAGCCAAGAAAAAAGGCAAAGCCGTAATCTATGCCTACGCCCAGAACGGTATCTTTAAAAAGATTACCGTCAATGTTAAGTGAAAACCTGAAAAACTATTCTCAAGTGATGTAATTGAGTTTATTGCAAACCAACCAGATTTTCATAGTTACAGTGCAACGAATAAGATGCAGCAAGTAGGTTAATAGTGTTTATCTAAAGAGATGCGATAATTATAGTATATTACTGAACCCATCGGCGAGAAGTCGGTGGGTTTTGTTATTATGTTTCGTTTAAATATAATTTAATGTCTCCGTTATCTTCAAAGTTATAAAAAAAGCACTTTCATTGTAAAAAGCCTAATCAATATTTAATTTTTTATTATATTAAATACAGGCAATACAGGAAAGGAGCATTCGTATGAAAAAGATATTCACATGTATAATTCTGTTTGTGTTTATATGTGCATCGGTCCTATCAGCATATCCTGATAGATTCTTTGACTCTTTGGCACAATCAGACGATGCTAAACAGACTACTGAAGAAAGGAGCAAAACCACCATACCTGTCCCCATGGTTTCCCCAAAGCAGCTCACTTTGACCGTTGTATTGTCCAAACCCTCTGCCTCCTATCCAAACAGCATATCTGCCGCCTT
>CAMVPR010000033.1 GCA_947169385.1 uncultured Lachnospiraceae bacterium
ATAGGTCTGTCCATCGTACTCTACGGTCTGTTCCGTCTCAAAGAATTTGTTCAGCGTCTGAGAGGCGATGCCCCAGCGGCGCAGATCGAAATAACGTCCGTTCTCCATGGCCATCTCCAGTCGGCGCTCCCAGCGCAGGCACTGACGAGCCTGTTCTTTCGTCTGGAAGTAGCTCTCGGGATAGAGGGCGATGTCGCACTGGTCAGCGGTGTAGCTGCTATGCTTACCCACGGAGTTCTTGGCACGCTGGCGGATATCATTGATAATAGCACGTGCCTCGTTCAGGCGGTTCAGTTCTACCAATGCCTCTGCACGCATAAGCATCACGTCGGTATAGCGGAACACATAGTCGTTCATGGCAAAGGCCTGCCAGGGATAGTCATAGGTCTCGCCTTTTGAGCGCTGCGGCACTTCTTTCAGTGAAGTGTAATAACCATAGGTATTGGGGGTACGTGAATTTTCTTTGGTCATCGTGTACTCTGTCTCATACTTATATGGGAAAGTAGGCATGCCTACAGTGTGGAAGAGACGTGGATCCCACTTCTGACTTGTAGGAGCACCATTCACAGGGTAAGCTGTCTGTTTGTTGTAGTCGTCGAACATTGGCAGTCCGTCTTTCGTCTTAAATGCATTCACCAGGTTCTGTGTGGGCTTGTGGAAGTCCCAGCCGCACGACCAGATGCCCCAGCACCCATTTAGCAGGTTCGACCAGTTGGCCCGACCGAATGTTGTGTTATCATCAGCCTTATCGGATGTCTGAACGGCGAAGATGCTCTCCTTGGAGTTCTTATACTCAGGCAGGAAGATATCGCCGAAGTCCTCCAGGTAGCCATAGTTAGAGTTCACCACCACATTAGTGTACTCCACCACCTTGTTCATATACTCCTGATTGATATGGTTCACGCCCGTTGTTGCCTCGTAGCCGTCACCCCATGCCAGTACCAGGTAACACTTGGCCAGATAACTGGCGGCAGCAATCTTGTTGGCGCGGCCTCCCTCTGCCTGTGTCTCTGGCAACACCTCGTAAGCAGTCTGGAAGTCGGCTATTACCTTCTGCATCAGTTCCTCGTAGGTAAACTCATCGTTACGTGTCTGTTCCTGAGCATTTTTCAGATAGACCTCCTCGTCCACCCAAGGTACTTTGCGGAACATCTGTATCAGTTTGAAGTAACTATGAGCACGCAGGAACAGCACTTCTGCCTCACGCTGTTTAGTCAGTTCGGCACCCAGTTTGCTCTCACCGAATTCATGGAGAGACACCAGTGCACGGTTGCAACGGGAGATGTTACAGAACAAACGGTACCATAACTCGTCAAGTTCTCCCGGTGTTGAGGTCAGTGTCGACCATACCTCCATGGGGTGATAGCCTGTATCGGTAGTACCTGATCCACCTTTCAACGCATCGTCGCTTGACACGTCGCCATAAGGCCACAGGTTAAAGGGATATGTGTACCAGCAGTTACCCAGCATGGCATAGGCAGCGGTAACCATCTCTTCGGGCTGCGAACCAGCCAGATCCTCATCGATGACACCCTTGGGCTCCACGTCAATGAAGTCGTCACAGGAGGTGAGTAATCCTCCTACTCCCAAAAGAGGGAGTACAGTTAACATACAAACTGTATATTTTATGATATTCTTTTTCATATCTGTACTTATCTGATTGTTATATAACTATTTTAGAAGCCCAATTGCAGACCGAATGAAAGTGATGTACTGTTAGGATATGCCCAGTTGGGGTTCTCGGGATCAGAGCAGGTCAAGTCACTCGACTTGATCGTTAGCAGGTTATTTCCAGAAATATAGAAGCGTGCACGCGACATATTTAGTTTCTTCAGATAACGCTCTGGCATATTGTAGCCAATCTGCAGCGTGCGTAACTTAGCATACGAACCATTCTCCACGAAATAGGTAGAGGCACGTCCCTCATCAAGATCGGCATCCTCACTCTCAATAGGTGTGTATCCCATAAGAATAAGCATACCAAGAATCTTCTCACTATCCCTTGCGTTCATCTGACATCCAAAAGTCTTAACAGAACAAGTTAAGTCTCTTCCAATCACTTTCTTAAGATTGGTAACATGTTCTCTGCATTGGGCTATATAATAATACTGCCTGTCAGTCTCGTCTTCAGGGATACTTCCGTTAATATCAATCTTGTCAAAATCAATATCATTTAACATGTGATTACTCCTATCAAATAATAAGCTGCGACTCGGTGATTATAACATCCATCGCTTTATCGTGCTCTTCAGTTTCAAATGCATCAATCACCTGAAAATCATAAGCAAGAGCACAAGTATATAAGTCCGGATATTTTGATAGATAAATATCATAAAAACCCGCACCAAATCCAATTCTGTTCTTTCTCATATCAAATGCCACGCCCGGCACTATCATAAACGCATCGCTGTCATCAATCAAAATATCCATAGCAGGTTCCATAACACCGTATCTTCCGGGCTTAACTTCAGAGATATCCCATATCTCATAAAAAGCCATCTGATGATCTTCTAATGTTACAGGAAGCCCTACACGCTTGCCTTTACTTAAAGCATCATTGATAATCGGGATTGTGTCTATCTCATTTTTGAAAGGATAATATGCAAGTATTGTGTTAGAGTTGTCATAATCAGGTAGGTTGGTAAGCTTGTTAAGAATTGCACTTGAACTATTCTTAACAGTATCCTCATCAAGAGACATACGTTTATCAAGCATCTGCTCTCTTAAACTACTCTTATCAAACATTTTTCTTAATCTCCTCAATCGAGCCGTCAGGATTGACAAATCTCACATTGTCAAGCTGAGATCTAAGGTTACTTCTAACGCTGTCAATATATTCTCTTCTGAGTCTTGCCTGTTCTTCCTTCTCAGCATCCGAAAGGCCTTCGTTTTTGCTTTTGTGGTATAATTCGTTAATTCGTGCTATCTTCTCCTCAGTCATTTAAAAACTCCTTCATGTCAAAGTCTTTAATCTTATTTCTTACAAAGAGTGTGCCCACATTCTCACCGTTAAGAATCTTAGGTACATTGTCAAGATCTGAACCATTGGTGATAACCATATCACATCCGGATGCATTGGCAATATTGGCAGCATGAAGTTTGGTAATCATTCCGCCGGTTCCAACGGATGATGAGCTGTCCTTGGCCATATTCATGATATCATCTGTAACATCCTTGATTATATCAAACATCTTGGCATCAGGATTGCTGTGTGGATCGTCATCATACACTCCGTCAATATCAGATAAAAGTATCAAAAGATCTGCATTGACAAGACTCGCTACAACCGCAGAAAGAGTGTCATTATCACCGAATTCTATCTCATGGGTAGAAACCGTATCATTCTCGTTAACAACAGGAATTACATCGAGTTGCATAAGCTCAAAGAAAGTATTGATAACATTCTGTCTTCTCTTGTCATTGGTAAGCACTCTCTTAGTCAAAAGAACCTGAGCTGTCGTCTGGTGATATTCAGAGAAAATCTTCTGATAAATCATCATAAGCTGACCTTGCCCAACAGCGGCACAAGCCTGCTTCAAAGACAAAGTCTTAGGTCTCTTAGAAAGCCCTAAAGCGTTAAAACCAACACCGATAGCACCCGATGAAACCAATATAACATCCTTGCCTCGATTCTTAATATCACACAGGATTCTTACTAATCTCTCGAGCTTATCGTAGTTGACTCTACCTGTCTCTTCGTGAACTATGGTAGATGAGCCAACCTTAACAACTATTCTCTTCTTATCCTTTAAAACATTACGGTAATCCATAATTAAAGCTCCTTATTCATAACCTTCTCGGCACACTTAATTCCATCAATAGCGGCAGACATAATACCACCGGCATATCCTGCACCCTCTCCGCAAGGATAGAGTCCCTTAAAAGTACCATAGAAGTTCTCGTCTCTAACGATTCTTACCGGCGAAGATGTCCTGGATTCAACGCCTGAAAGCAATGCATCATCCGATGCGAACCCATTAATCTTGCCATTCCAATAGTCAATCCCATCTATTATAGCAGATGAGACATATTCGGGCAACATTTCTCTTAAATTGGCAAATGCAGTTGCCCCTTTATGTACAGGAACAATATCGCCGAATTCCGTCGAGACAACATTATCCTTAAAATCCTTATATCTCTGTGTCGGAATCTTGCCCTTGCATAGATTGTATGCAGCCTTCTCTAAACCAACCTGATAATCAATCCCCGAAAGAGGTGAATCATCCGGATAATCATCAGGAGTAACAGATACAACAATCGCAGCGTTAGAGTTATCTTCCATCCTGTCATAGTCACTCATACCATTTACAACAAGCTGACCTTCTTCTGATGAAGCGTTGACAACAAATCCACCCGGACACATACAAAACGAGAATACATTTCTTCCGTTAGGCGCATGATACGTAAGTTTATAGTACGCCGTAGGCAGTTTGGGATTGTCATGCTCATTATATTGGGTATGATTAATGAACTCTCTCTTATGCTCAACTCTAAGGCCGACAGCAAAAGGCTTAGCTTCCATTGCTACGCCCTCCTTATAGAGTTCTCTTACAGTATCTCTTGAACTGTGCCCAATAGCCAGAATAACATTATCGCTAATATATTCATTACCCTTAGAATCCTTGACGCCCATAATACTGCCATTATCAACGATTAGCGACGAAACCGTGGTATTATAATGAATCTCGGCGCCAAGTCTGATAATCTCTTCTCTTAGGTTAATAATAACCTTCTTAAGATAATCTGTTCCTATATGTGGCCTGTTATCATAAAGAATATCGTGAGGCGCACCAAAATCAACAAAACTCTTAAGTATAAACGTCTGTCTTCCGTACTTGTCCTTCACCGTAGTGTTAAGCTTACCATCTGAAAATGTTCCCGCTCCGCCCTCACCGAATTGAACATTAGATTCCGGATCAAGAACACCTTCTTTGAAGAATCGCTCTACTGCAATGGTCCTGTCTTCAACCTTCTCTCCTCGCTCAAAGATAATTGGATTAAGTCCGTTAAGAGCAAGAATATAAGCGGCAAAAAGCCCCGCAGGTCCCATTCCTATCACGATAGGCCTGTTAGGTAACTTAACATCCTCAAATACAGGTTGGTATACTACGGGATTATAAATTAAGATATCTTTATCTCTACGTTTTAAGACTAATGCCTCATCGTCAGCATTTTTAAAATCAACCGATACTGAATATATAAGTCTTAGAGGATGCTTAGGCCTTGAATCTATCGACCTTCTTAATATATTATATTCAAATGCATCCGGCTTGACTCTAAGCTTCTTGGCTATAATGCTCCTAAGATTACATTCATCAATCGGAGTCTTTAACTGGTTAATTCGTATCATCATTAAACTCCTTGATAATTGCATCCACACATCTGTTAGCACTTGCAAATGCAAACTGCAGGTTATATCCACCACAATTGCCATCTACATCAAGTACTTCACCGACAAAGTATATATCTTTATAAAGCTTAGACTCTAAGGTGTCTATGTCAATCATAGCGGTATCAACTCCACCCGCGGTAACCTGAGCTTTATCGAAGCCTTGATAACCAATAACCATAAAAGAAACACCTTTGGCAATGTCAAATATCATATCCTTGTCTTGAGGTGACAAGTCTGAATACAGTTGATTCGGCATAACACCGGCATTAGCTATAAGAATAGATGTGATTGCAGGGTTAAAGAGTCCGGACAAAGCATCTATCACAGTTAAGTCCTTATTAAATATCCGGTTACACAAGGCTATAGCCTCTAACTTATCTATATCAGGAAGAAAATCAACTAACACAATCAGATCTTCATCCGACGTCGTAACATATCTACTCACTTCAAACACAGGAATACCGCTGATTCCATAATCGGTAAGCTGAACCTCTCCGATAGCTTTATAAGATACTGCATCCCCCATGGCATTAGTAATTGTAACACCGGCTCTAAGCCTTATCCCTGCCCAGTCGTATATATCAGTATCTCTAAGTTTCAATGAAGTTAAAGCAGGCTTTAACGGAGTGATATTATGACCTAATTTAGTAGCAAGAGCATACCCCTGATTATCATTGTTCTTAAAGAAATATCCTGCCTTGCCTCCCGTTGCAATAATAACTCTCTTGCAATCAAATTCCTTATAAGATGTCGTTACATGATAGTAGTCTCCAACCATCTTATTGATATCCAACACTATCATATCAAGAGCAAGAATTACAGAAGTAGGAATATTCTTAATCATCAACTCGGTTACAGACGAAGCCTTGTTAGTATAAGGATAGTAATAACCATCCTTACTGACTTCCTTAACTCCGATAGAATTCATAAACTCTATCGTGTCTCTATAGGAAAAGGAATCTATTACGCTCTTAGCAAGACTTACATCTCCCCTATAAGAGTTGTCGTCGTAGTAAGAGTTGGTAAAATTACATCTACCGTTACCGGTCTTAAGAAGCTTCTTTAGAAGTTCCTTCTCCTGTTCGACTATACATACATTTAATCCTGCTTTAGAAAGACGGATTGCAGAATAAACACCTGCTGCTCCGCCTCCGACTATCAATACATCATACATTACTATCACTTCTTCCAAGAAGATTGTCAACAAGCTGCCTTGCAGCCCTACCTGTCATGCCACCATGGTTAAGCTCCCATGTATTGGCAACCTTATATATATCTTCATCAGACATATAATCAAGTTCTTTATATTTCCTGGCAAGTCCCAGAACAATTGCAAAGTAATCCTTCTGATCAGGCTTGGAGAAACTGATAGTTACACCAAACCTGTTAACCAAAGAAAGCTTCTCCTGAATCGTATCAGAATGATGAAGCCCTCTGGATACCATCATATCATTTCTATCGTCAAATGACTCCTTGATAAGATGTCTTCTGTTAGATGTAGCATAGATAAGCACATTGTCAGGCTTAGATTCTACGCCGCCTTCAATAACTGCCTTCAAGAACTTATACTCAATCTCGAAGTCTTCGAAACTAAGATCATCCATGTAAATGATGAACTTATAATTTCGATTCTTAATCTGATTGATAACACTAGAAAGGTCCTTAAACTGATGCTTATAAATCTCAATCATCCTAAGCCCCTTCTCATAGTACTGATTAATAATCGCCTTAATCATAGTCGACTTACCGGTACCGCTGTCACCAAACAGAAGGCAATTATTGGCAGGCTTACCATTAACAAATGCATCTGTATTGTCGGTAAGCATCTTCTTCTGGATGTCGTAACCAATCAAGTCATTAAGCGTAACATTATCGGTATTATTGATTGGGAATAGTTTCAGACTCTCCTCTCTCTCTTTAATTCTGAATGCCTTATTAAGTCCGAACATACCGCATCCAAAATCAGAATAAAACTTAGTCAATATATCAAATATCTGATTCTCATCTGAGGCTTCCTCTATAAGTTTAGATACATTTCTAACCTTCTCACTGACGTTCTTATTGTACATTCTCTCTTTCTTCTTGATTGCGTGATAATCAGATATTACACTAAAGCAATCAATCTGAAGTTCATCTTGAACTTTAGAGAAATCATAATCAAAAAGCTGTTTAAATATCTTATAATCATTCTTGGCAAAATAATTGACGGTGCCATCGCCGGCACCGACTTTCTCTGCTGTCAAAGTAAATGAATTCTCGTTCATAATAAGAAGATAAGTCAGATAATTATGCCACAGATTATCGTCAAATCCATAATCTGTAGCAAGATCTAAGAGCTTCTTAACATATGAGTATATCTCATCTACCAGTTCATTCTTATTGTAATCCTTGGCGTCAGCCTTATCTATAGCATCAGCAAATCCATATAATATACTATCTTCACCAAAATCCCTATATAAAACCAACTTGGAAAGTAAATCATTCATTCACAATCACTCCTGATTCTTATTGAATTCTTCCTGTTCTCTTAATTCCATGGAAGCCTTCTTCTCTTGTTCCTGGTACTTCTTAAGTATCTTCTCGACATTAATAGGCTCAGTATTAGGATCTAATCCATCCTTGACGCTCTTAGGTGCGTTGTCAACAGCATCATTGTCCTTGACATATATCTTGACATCACTATCATCTACATGTTCGTCGAAATCAATCTTATCAAGTTCCTGATCAACATCAAAGACATCCTCTTGTAAATCAGCACCTGACTCTACGAATGAATCGGTAACAGGCTCAATATCCATATGCTCTACAATAGGCTCAACTTCTTCGTTCTGGGTCTCAGATACATTAACATCCTCATCCTTAGCACCGAATATAGAAACAATGCTTGATTTATTATCAGCAGTCTCCTTAACTAGCTTCTTCTCTTCCTTGGTCTCGGATTTCTTATCAACTTTCGCCTCAAAATCCTTGCCTATATCAGACATAATATCAGAAAGCACATTGTCTACGTTGAGCGACTGCGTTGAAGCAGGGGACGAATCCTCTTCATCCTTAAGGAAATTCATGACGTTAACAGCATCTTCATCATCATATCCTAAAGACGACTCTTCAATCATCTCCTCGCCGCCGTGCTTTCTCTTGTTCTTGTTGTCTTTCTTAGGTTTAGAAGGCTTATCTTCCTCATCGGAAGAATCCTCCTTCTTCTTAAATACATTAAGTTTAGACTTGATATTGTCTATCTTCTCCTGCTTCTTCTCCTCTATCTCTAGGAGTTCTTCATCTGTAAGTACTTCTGCCTCTTCCTCTTCAAAAGGGAACTCCTCTGTCTCAACCAAACGAAGCTTGATTCCTAATGACAAAAGCTTATCACCAAAAGGAAGCATCTCGTAATCATTTGACGTAAATGCATTAAACAGATAAAGGAACATCAAGTACGAGAACAAAGCTACAACAAATGCTAAGATAAGTCCGATAAACTCAAGTCCTTCACCCAATAACAGATTGAATAAGAAATAGACAATAAATGTCAAGATTCCCATTCCCAAAGCTGCTAAAAGTATGCGAAGAAATCTGTTACCAAGAACCTTCTTGTATCCCGTTGTACGGTAAATGATAAATGCATTGAGCACCCACATAACGATACTGAATGCGATTCCACCAATCAAAAGCGCATAGATACCATAGTTCTTATTGAGGAAATAAACTGTAACAACGATATGAACTGCTATGGCGATAATTCCGTGAATAACAGGGAACTTCATCTTATCAAGCCCCTGTAATACAGCGTTGGTAAGAGTTGTCACACAACTAAATATTACATTGATTGAACCGAATATGAGAACATGAACGGCAATAGGGAGTGTGTACACTCTACCAAACAAGAGCATAATAGGCTCAGCAAGAACCATCAAACCAACTGTACAAGGTAATGCAATGAGCATAGTGAACTTCATCGCAGTATCAATCTGAGTGTTAGCAGTGTCGAAATCATCATTGCTCACACTGAACACAATAGCCGGAATAATCGCAGATGAAAGCGCGGATGCAATACTTACAGGTACTGATACAAGCTTTAGGTACTTGACGCTGTAAATACCGTGAAGTATGGTGATATCTGAACTGACTACACCCTTCTTCTCTAAGATACCCGCAAAGAGGTTCTGATCAATTACAGGCAAAATATTAAATATAACAGAACTGAAAAGTACAGGGAATACAGTAATAAAGATAAGCTTAACAATCTCGGAATAATCCATTGTGACTTTATGCTTGTCACGTCTTACTCTCTTCCTGATAACTCTTGAGAATCCGGAGTATAAGAACAACATGAAGGCAAGACCGAATAACACACCGATTCCGGTACCGATTGTGCTACCTGCAGCACCGTATATAGCTGTCTTCTCAGGGTTAGACTTATATGGAATAACTATAATCGCAGCAGCTACAATACTGACTATTGCATTAAGAATACCCTCTATAACCTGTGAAAATGAAGTCGGAACCATAGTGTTATATCCCTGGAAATATCCTCTTAATACACCTAAGATTCCGGATAAGAATATAACAGGACTCAAGACTCTGAGCGCTATTGTAGCACCCGCCTGATTATCGGAAAACATAGTTAATAACTGTGGAGCGAATACAAATGTAAGAATAGCCAAAAGTCCGGAAAACGAACCTACAAGTATAAGTGAAGCCTTGAATATCTTCTGAGCTTCTCTAAACTTCTTAGAAGCAAGACTCTTAGATATCATCTTAGAGACTGCTATAGGTATACTAAATGACGATATCAGCAATATAACAGCATATACATTATATGCATATCCATAATAACCGTTACCGCGATCTCCTATAATTCTTGCAACAGGCATCTGGTAGATAAGACCTAACAGTCTTACAATGATAGACGCTATTCCAAGTATGGATCCTTGAACTATAAAATTGTTATTAGCAGCACTGCTTTTAGCTTTAGCTTCGCTCATAATAGTGTATCACTCCGTAATTATAATCTGAAACCGTATGGTAACAATTCATTAAGTGCAAATGAATTAACTTCGTCATTCTTAGATAATATAACTCTTCCTTCAGGCATAAACTCATTGATTACCTGAAGACATATACCGCAAGGATATGTGTAATCATCAACGCTATCTCCGGCTACCGCAATCGCCTCAAAATCTCTCTCACCCTCCGAGACAGCCTTAAAAATTGCGGTTCTCTCAGCGCAATTGGTAGCTCCGTATGAAGAATTCTCAATGTTGCAGCCTAGATATATCTTACCTGACTTGGTAAGTAAAGCCGCACCTACATGAAATTTAGAATATGGACAGTATGCACGCTCTTTGGCTTCTACCGCCATACCCATAAGTTCAGTGTCATTCATATTAATCTCCTATTATTCAGGCTTCTTAAATGAAACGTTCTTCTTGTCAGCAGTAGGGAATACACTGATAAATGTGTTACCAGGGTTAACCTTCAAGTCCTTACCATCCTTAGTAAAGAAATTGGTAAATGACTTCTTGCTGGTCTTAGCCCAGGTAATAGGGATATACTTACCCTCTGTACAGTAATAACCCTTACCCTCACCGATGAGATCAACATCCTGATATCCGTTGTGGTCTATATTAGAGTACTTGGCAAATTGAATAATAACATTCTCATAAGAGAGCTGCTTACCGGAAATATCATCGATATGCTTGGTGTTGTACTGCCAACGATAATATCTTCCGTCAATATATTCAAAATGTGGATGTGAGTAACTGTTGTATTTTAAGTCAATGTAGTTACATTTCTTAGCGTCGTCGCCCTCTAATTCCTCAACTTCATAATTAAAGTCGAATCTGCTCTCCTTAAGCTTGTTGGTATTCTTGAACTTAGCTTCCTTGATACCAAGACATATCTTCTCTCCGTCTGTATAAGCATTATGAGGAGCAACTCTGGAATTGTCACGATAAAAGACCTTGTAACCCAATGCACTTAATCCACTAAGCTCTTCGGTCTTCATCTTCTTCATCTCTCTTACAGCGTATTTGGTCTGTCCGAAATGAGCATAAACAGCCTTGTATTCTGTAGAATAATCAACATAATAATGTCTTGCACTTCTTACAGGTCCAAGCTTCTTAATCTTCTTATAATCCTGGAATACACCCATAAGTCTTGTGATACCACCCTCTACAACACACTCATACATGATATCAGCCTCGCTTAATCCCGACTGTGGCATAGCCTGATCAATATTGTTAATCATACATGTCACAATACGATTCTTAGCTACCTTGTCACTTATAAGTTCACCCGTAAGCTGACTGTAGGTCTTGCCTTTAATAAAATCATAATCGATAGGCTCAGCTACACTTCCTTCTGTCTCAAAAAGTGTCATGTCAACTTTCTTACTGGTCGCGCTGCTCTCCTTCTTACCACACCCGGTAAAAACAAGTCCTAACACAAGTGTAAAAATGATGAGTTGTTTAAAGTTCTTCATAATAACCTCCTGAAACTTAAGGGTTTAATCCCTTGTATATCCTGCTGACTCTAGTATGTCTTCTTGCCTCTTCTCCATATCTTCTCGCTCTTCGTCATTCATGTGATCGTATCCCATAAGATGAAGCATCGAGTGAGCTACCAAAAAAGCAAGCTCTCTGTCTTTAGAATGCCCATATTCCAAAGCCTGTGAGACAACCTTCTCCAGCGATATAACTATATCTCCTAGCATAATCTCGTCTGTATCCGGATCAACTATATCAGTATCTGATATGGTCCGAAAATCACCCGGAGTACCAAATTCCAACATAGGAAATGACAAGACATCCGTCGGAGCATCAATCTCTCTAAATTCGCTGTTAAGCTTCTTAATACCATCGTTATCAGTCAACGTAACTGACAATTCTATATCATCATCACCGTAATACTCGTCAACAGCTTGCTTAACAACATCATTGATAATCCTGTCAACGTCAATATCTATCATATATTCGGTATCATATATAATCTCTACATTCATATCTATCGCCTCTTATTGTGATTGTCATTCCTGTTAGGATTACTGCTCTTGTCATTCTTATGCTTGCTGCTCTTGCTCTCATAATCCTCGTATGCCTTGACAATCTTCTGTACAAGAGGATGTCTGACAACGTCAACACTGGTCAAATGACTGATACCAATCTCGTCTATAGGCGAAAGTACCTTAAGCGCTATCTCCAATCCTGAAACCTGATCCTTAGGCAAGTCCTTCTGTGTCAAATCACCGGTGATAACAGCCTTAGACCCAAAACCTATACGGGTAAGAAACATCTTCATCTGTGCAGGTGTTGTATTCTGCGCTTCATCTAACACGACAAATGCATTATCAAGTGTTCTACCTCTCATATACGCTAAAGGTGCGACTTCTATAAGACCGCTCTCCATATTGCGTTGAAATGTCTCAGCACCCATAATCTGATATAGTGCGTCATACAAAGGTCTAAGATAAGGATCAACCTTGCTCTGTAAGTCTCCAGGTAAGAAACCGAGCTTCTCTCCCGCCTCGATAGCAGGACGGGTAAGGATGATTCTATTGACCTGATTCTGCTTAAATGCTGTAATAGCTAGAGCCATGGCAAGATAAGTCTTACCGGTTCCGGCCGGTCCTACGCCAAATGTTATCATCTTGTCCTTAATATTCTCAACATATTGCTGTTGTCCTATAGTCTTAGGCTTGACAGGCTTGCCAAGTATCGTATGACAGATAACATTCTTATCAAGCTCAGAAAGCTCCTCCTCGTGATCTATAAGGCTCAAATCAATAGCATAGTCTACATTCTGCTCTGTTATGTCATTGCCTCTCTCAGAAAGTTTCATAAGCTCTGTGATGACAGATATAGCCTTACTTACCATACCTGCATCTCCGCTGACCTTCAAAAGATCATCTCTGAACACCATCGACACGTTAAGTCTGTCCTCAATCTTCTTCATATATGAGTCAAATTGCCCGAAAACATTCTGAATATGGCGATTGGTGACTTTAAGCGTACGCTCTATATTCTCCATATAGTCATTCCTTTCCCAATATACTACATCATTTTACCATAATTAGTGTTGTCATACAAGAAAAAATACAAAATATAGTATACAGAATTATTCATCATTATTAAGTGAAATAAAATATAAAGAAATAAAAAAAGGAAGATGCAATTGCACCTTCCTGATAGAATTCGATTATTTGAACTTTCTTTTGCGAGCAGCCTCAGATTTCTTCTTGCGTCTAACGCTTGGCTTCTCGTAATGCTCACGCTTACGAATCTCCTGCTGAATGCCAGCCTTCTGGCAATTCCTCTTGAATCTTCTAAGAGCGCTATCTAATGTTTCGTTCTCTTTAACTACAACATTTGACATATCCTGACCTAACCTCCCTCCGATTGCTGGTTGCAAAGTGCTATGAGGGTTACAACAATAATCTATAATTTAATGAATTCCTTAGCACCGAAACAATTATACCATATTTTCACAAATCGTCAATATATTTTTTAGAATTATTCATCTTTATTGAATGGAATATAAAACTCGCCTTCATGCTCGCATGTAAGGCGGGTTTCTATATTTCATTCAACGGGTGAATACAATTCACCCGCCATATAGTCACAGACATAAGCTTATTTATAAGCGACATACGCGAATGCAATGAGCGGATGGTCTGTGACTCATATGGTAAGATGAATGTACGCTCAAGGTTTTAGATAAAACCATCCGTCCTTTTCGCGATACTTATATCCCGTGCCCGAAAACAACCTATCTATACAACTTTTATAAGACCTACTCACCGTCTTAAAATCAGAAGTAGCAAGATTATCCAAGTAGAAATCATCGACAATCTGCTCCTTTTTGGCTGCGTGAGCCCTTATAAGCCCAAATCCATTATTAATAAAGATTCTGGCAATACCTGTCTCAAGAGTAGATGAGTTATTATCTTCCTCCGTTGTAGCCTCAGTTTGAGGTGTTTCAGTTGTTGTTGCCGGCGCCTCCGTAATATCAGGAATGAGAATATCACTCTTCTTTCTGGCCTCAGTAGTTGCAGGTTCCTCAGTCGGATGCTGATTTCTGGAATCATAATCAGGTATAGGGTGATTAACTCTTGGGGATTTAACCTTAATCCGTCCCTTAGATACGCCACCCTTGTCGACATACTTATAAATACCACCCATATCAAATACCTTAACATGCATTCCCGCTTCGTCGTAGTCCTCGACGGTCGGATAAGATACGCAGTATGTCGGTGCAAATGACACTTCAGAGACAAATGTATTCATATTGTCCTGATCGTAATGTATCTTAGCGAGAATGCCGGAATTCTTAGGAACGTTACCGGCAGATCCCGTTGCACCGCTAAGCAAGCAACCTAACGAATAAAAAGCGAATTGATACTTGACTTTGCCCGACTTAAGCTTGGTCTTTCTAATCTCCATAGGCTCAATGATGTCAGGATTGGTTGCGTATACAATATCTGCGCCAGCATCAAGTAATCTCTTGGTCACTTCTCGCTGGTGAGTGGTAATCTTGTTGTCAGCATTTGCAAATGATATACAAACACAGGCAATATCGCACATCCCCTTCTTAGAGTCCTTAACACTCTTCACAAGCTTATCTACATCTTTGTCGGTATTTAACATATTGACCGAGTAATTATAAGCCTTATCAAGCGGCTTATGTATACTCTCGGTATATGAATATACCCTTATCTTAATACCTTCACTGTCAATGTCTTCATACTCGAATCTATTGTCATATGTATCTGCAATTCCTATAGACGTGACTCCGTTATTCATAAGCGCTCTCTTGGTGTTCTCTAAGCCGTCAAAGTCACCGTCATTAACTCTGTCATTTGCCATAGCAGCATAGCTAATTGCAGACTTACCTATTGCTTCGGCAAATTCATTAGGAGCGTTATAATACTTCTTACCTGCATATGGGTATTCTTTCTCAGGAGGCGCTTCGTATTCGCCTGAAAATGTACCGTTAATGGTAGATAGACACGTACCCTGGTGAGTAAGGATATTCCTCACATCACCCATGATATCGTCACAATGAAACTGCTCATTAAAAGCGTCATAACAATTTAACAGGATGCTCCTGTCAAGACGGATGTAGCCCGTCAACATAAAAGAAGCATCCTTAGAATAATCAATATAATCCATTATATCAGATGAGACATGCGTAACTACGACAGTCTCAGGCAAGGTAATGGTAGGTTTAACCTGTTTATCGAGATAAATCTTGGAAAATCCAAGACCTGCGCCTATTAAAGCTGAACATATAAACAAGCATATAATAAAAACAGTCTTAAACTTCATACACTCACCCTGTTAAATACTATAATTGAGCCTTTAAAGCCTCTGCTGCAGCTGCAATCGCGTCAGGAATACCGGAAGGATTCTTACCGCCGGCCTGTGCCATATTAGGACGACCACCGCCGCCACCGCCAACCTTAGAAGCAACAGCCTTAATAAGATTGCCTGCATGAGCACCCTTAGATATAGCCTCATCAGTTGCCATAGCAACTAAGTTAACTTTACCGTCAACATCACTTGCAAGAAGGATAACTCCCTCACCAAGATCAGCCTTAAGTTTGTCACCTAAGTCTCTTAAAGCATTCATATCAACACCTGAAACACTTGTCGCAAGAAGCTTAACCCCATTGACATCAACAACACTATCCATAACATTGTCAAGTGCAGAAGAAGCCATCTTGCTCTTTAATGATTCAAGTTCTGAATTAAGAGCCTTGTTGTCTTTAACAATATGCTCCGCCTTCTCGATAACATTGGACGGATTACTCTTTAAGATTGAAGCTACCTTGTTAAGCTTATCTTCGATATCCTGATAATACTTAAGGACATTATTGCCTGTAATAGCCTCAATACGTCTAACGCCGGCAGCAACACCTGCCTCAGATACAATCTTAAAGCTTCCAATCTGACCGGTTGAAGCAACATGTGTACCACCGCAAAGCTCTACCGAATAATCGCTCATCGATACAACTCTTACCTCATCACCGTACTTCTCACCGAAAAGTGCCATAGCTCCGGTCTTCTTAGCATCCTCAATGCTCATAACCTCCGTCTTTACAGGAAGGTCTTCAGAAATCTTCTGATTAACAGCATCCTCAACAGCCTTAAGTTCCTCAGGAGTCATTGCCTGAAAATGCGAGAAATCGAATCTCGTACGCATAGAATCCTGATATGAACCTGCCTGTTCAACATGAGTACCTAACGTGTCTCTAAGTGCCTTTTGAAGTAAGTGAGTAGCGCTATGGTTCTTACATGTCATGCTTCTTAACTCAGCATCTACCTTAAGTGTAACCGTGTCACCCGACTTAATCATGCCCTTGGTCATAACACCTATATGTGCAATCTTAGAGCCTGCAACATGAAGAGTCTCATTAACCTTAAACTCACCATCAGATGTTACAATAACACCCTTATCTCCTACCTGACCACCCATTGTTCCATAGAATGGTGTCACATCGGTGATTATTGAGCCTGTCTCACCTTCACTTAACGCCTCTACAACTGCCTCATTATCCTCTGAAAGTGAACATAAAGCAATAATCTTACCATCAGCCTCTAATCTATCATATCCGATAAACTCAGACGTAAGGCTTGTGTCAAGCTGCTCATATACAGTTGCATCAGCACCCATATAGTTAGTGCCTTTTCTCGCTTTTCTTGCAGTGTCCTTCTGAACCTGCATGCATTTTAAGAAGCCTTCCTCGTCAACAGTTATGCCCTTCTCTTCAAGTATCTCCTTAGTAAGGTCAAGCGGAAATCCGTATGTATCGTATAGCTTAAATGCATCCTCGCCCTTAAGCTCCTTAGAATCGCTGTTTTTAAGTTCCTCCTCGTAGGTTGCAAGGATATTAAGACCCTGATCAATTGTCTTATTGAACTGCTCTTCCTCCTGAAGAAGAACCTTGTTGATAAAGTCTTTCTTCTCTAAAAGCTCCGGATATCCGTCCTTAGAACCATCAATTACGGTATCGGCAAGCTTATATAAGAACTTATCTTTAATTCCAAGCTTCTTACCGTGTCTTGCAGCTCTTCTTATAAGTCTTCTTAATACATATCCTCTACCCTCGTTAGAAGGCATAATTCCGTCACTAATCATAAATGTAGATGAACGAATGTGGTCAGTTATAAGTCTGATACTTACATCGTCATCATAATTCTCCTGATACTTCTTAGATGCGAACTCACATACCTTGTTTCTTAAAGCACAGACTGTGTCAACATCAAATATCGAATCAACATCCTGAACTACAACAGCAAGACGCTCAAGTCCCATACCTGTATCAATATTCTTGTTGTCAAGCTCCTCATAGTTGCCCTTACCATCGTTGTTGAACTGGGTAAATACGTTGTTCCATACCTCCATGTATCTGTCGCACTCACAACCAACAGTACAATCAGGCTTGCCACAACCGTACTTCTCGCCTCTATCATAATAAATCTCCGAACAAGGTCCGCAAGGTCCTGCGCCATGCTCCCAGAAATTGTCTTCCTTACCGAATCTGAATATTCGTGAAGCGTCGATACCTATCTCTTTATTCCATATGTCAAATGCTTCATCATCGTCCTGATAAACAGAAGGATAGAGTCTGTCCGCATCAAGACCCACTACCTCCGTAAGAAATTCCCAGCTCCACTTGATAGCCTCGTGTTTAAAATAATCACCGAAACTAAAGTTGCCAAGCATTTCAAAGAATGTACCGTGGCGGGCAGTCTTGCCGACATTGTCGATATCTCCCGTTCTGATACATTTCTGACAAGTGGTTACACGCTTCTTAGGCGGAATCTCCTGTCCGGTAAAATATGGCTTTAAAGGTGCCATACCTGCATTAATCAGCAACAAACTGTTATCATTATGTGGAACTAACGAAAAACTCTTCATCCTGAGATGATCCTTACTCTCAAAAAACTTAAGATACATCTCCCTAAGCTCATTAACTCCGTACTTCTCCATTTCAACATCCTCCTAAAAACTATATATCAAGCATATGTACTTCGTAGCTTAAGTTAAGGCTACTAAAGCCCATCATTTCATCCAACTCGTCCATAACGCACCCATTATAACCTATCTTCTCTCTGCAAGCTCGTCGGTGATGTCCTTCCAGGTGACACCTCTCTCAACCATGAGCACCATGCAGTGATACATAAAATCAGAAATCTCGTACTTAATCTCCTCAGCATCAGGATTCTTGGCAGCTATTACAATCTCTGTACACTCCTCGCCGACTTTCTTAAGAATCTTGTCAATACCCTTATCAAAGAGATAGTTGGTATATGAACCCTCCCTAGGATTCTTCTTTCTGTCTACAATAACATTATATACATCCTCAAATACAGTAAGAGGGTTGGTATCATCATATTCCTTCCTGACAAGGTCAGTAAAGAAGCATGTAGGCGAACCCGTGTGACATGCAGGTCCTATCTGAGATACCTTGGCAAGTATGGTATCCTTGTCACAGTCAATCTCTAAAGACTTAACATATTGCCAATGTCCGCTCTCCTCACCCTTGGTCCAAAGCTTATTACGGCTTCGGCTAAAATAAGTCATCTTACCGGTAGCAATAGTCTTGTTAAAGCTCTCCTCGTTCATATAAGCGAGCATTAACACTTCATCTGTCTTATAATTCTGTACAATACAAGGAACAAGCCCCTTATCGTCAGTCTTAAACTCACTGAACTCAATGGCACTCTTAAATGTATTAACTACAACACCCTTATCAACACACTCCTGCTTGATTGACATAATATCCAAGAGCTCCTCAGTGTTAATAGCACCAGCTTCAGCACCTGTTGATAAAAGAGCACCAGCTACATCCTTATAGTCATCATAAGGTATAGAAACCATAATTGGAAGATTAACTGCATTTCTAATCTCGTTGGCCTTATCTACATAAGTCTCGGTATCGGCACCAAGCAGGAACAATCTTCCTGCACCAAGCTCCTTAACCTTCTTAGCCCAACCTACAGGGTCGTCCATGCTCATATCAATAGTAATAATAACTCTGTCTGAACCAAATCTGTCAGAAATCTCCTTGACAATGTCAGGATTGTTAAGCGCTGCCGACTTCATACAAATCTTAGCAGCACCTGCATAAAGTACCTTCTTGGCATCTTCTAGCTTCTTGATACCACCGCAATATATAAGAGGAATATCTATAGAGCGCTTAATCTTCTTGATTAACTCGATATCCGGCTCTCTGCCTTCCTTAGACGCCTGGCTGTCAAAGTACGCAACCTCGTCAGCTCCGCAATCGTTGTAATAAATTGCCATCTTAATAGGATCTTTAAGACTTAATGTAGGAATTAGTTTAGTGTATTCCATGATATGTCCTCACTTTCTAAATATATTGCTCCCTATTTGTAAATGTAATTAACCCTCTAATGTCCCTTTAGTTGAAAGAACTGTGGTTATACGCTCATCAATCTGAGTTGCCTCGTCTAATGCCTTGGCAAATGCTTTAAATGTCGCCTCTATAATATGGTGATTGTTCTCTCCACTCATGTGCTTTATATGAATATTCATACCGGCACTGTATGATACAGCATAGAAGAACTCTCTAACCATCTCTGTATCAAAATATCCCACTCTGTCTGTTGTAAACTTTAAGTCCTCAGAAAGATACGGTCTTCCTGAAATATCAATAGCACACAGAATAAGCGTGTCATCCATAGGAAGCAGAAACGAACCGAACCTCTTCATGCCCTTCTTGTCACCGCAAGCCTTTCTTATAGCCTGACCGAGCACAATACCTGTATCCTCGATAGTATGATGGCAGTCAACCACCAAATCACCCTTGACAGATACCTTTATATCAAAAAGCCCGTGCTTTGCAAAGCTCTCAAGCATATGGTCAAAGAAACCTATACCGGTATTGACAGAGGCCTTGCCGGTACCATCAAGACTAAAATCCAGTCTGATATCAGTCTCTGACGTCTTTCTTGCTAAGCTTATCTTTCTCTCTTTATCTTCATCTGCCATATCTAATCCTCCTAACTATCCTAATAGTATCATGTCATCCTGAGGGCTTTTGCCCGAAGGATCTTACCACTCACAATTACACCTGCTTGCACGCCATAAAGTACAGTATACAAAAATATCCATTATTTGTCTATATACTAAAAACGCACTCTTATGGCATTGGCATGTGCTGTAAGCTGCTCCGCCTCTGCAAATGCTATAATGTCATCCTTAATTGGCTCTAAAGCCTCCTTGCTGTAGTAAATAACGCTTGACTTCTTAACGAAATCGTCAACATTTAACGGTGAGAAGAACTTAGCTGTACCGTTAGTAGGAAGTACATGATTAGGACCTGCAAAGTAATCACCTAAAGGCTCAGATGAATACTCACCAAGGAAGATAGCACCAGCATTCTTAACCTTAGTCATAACATAGAAAGGATCCTTAGTTACTATCTCAAGGTGCTCAGGCGCAATAGCATTGGTAATAGCTACTGCCTGCTCGATATCCTTGGCAATAAGCTGGAACCCGAAATTATCAAGAGACTTTCTTATAATATCAGCCCTTGATAAAGTCTTTAGATACTCTTCTATCTCCTCGCTAACCTTGTCAGCAATCTCAACGCTTGTAGTTACAAGGGTTGCTGAAGCGAGTTCGTCATGCTCTGCCTGAGATATGAGATCTGCAGCAACGAAGTGTGGATTGGCAGTCTCATCAGCAATACACATAACCTCACTAGGACCGGCAATAGAGTCAATACTCACATGACCGTAAACCGACTTCTTAGCTAACGCCACGAAAATATTACCCGGTCCCACTATCTTATCTACCTTAGGAACCGACTCGGTTCCGTATGCCATAGCTCCGATAGCCTGTGCTCCGCCGACTTTGAAGATGTCGCCGACTCCCGCCTCTTTAGCAGCTACCAAAGTAGTAGGAGTAACCTTACCGTCTGCACCGCAAGGTGTACACATAACAATATTAGGAACACCCGCTACATGAGCAGGTATAACATTCATAAGAACTGATGAAGGGTAAGCTGCCTTACCTCCCGGCACATATACACCAACTATCTCTAGTGGAGTAATCTTCTGTCCAAGCAATGTACCGTTCTCAGTTGTATTAAACCAACTGTTGGTAAGCTGTTTCTCGTGAAACTCCTTAACATTCTTAAGGGCTTTTCTCATAACCTCAATCAAGGAATCATCAACCTTATCGTACGCTTCCTTAATCTCGGCTTCAGTGACCTTAATAGTATCTTTATTAAGGTCTGCCTTATCAAACTTCTTAGTGTACTTAAACAAAGCCTCATCACCGTTATCAAGAACATCTGCTAAGATATCCTTAACAGTCTGCTCGTACTCAGGATACTGGCTAGGGCTTCTCTTCATAAGCTTCTCTAATATTGAGCTTATATCTCCGTCTTTAACTTCAACTCTCTGCATATTAATTACCTCCGTTTATCACATTGTTAACCTTAGTGATAATGTCTCTAATCCTCTCCTGCTCGAGTCTCATGCTAACCTGGTTAACAACAACCCTTGCAGATAAAGGACATATCTCCTCTAATACTGTGAGACCGTTCTCTTTAAGAGTGGTTCCTGTTTCAACTATATCTACAATGACATCAGAAAGCCCCACGATAGGAGCAAGCTCAACCGAACCGTTAAGCTTGATAATCTCGGCTGTCTGCTGTCTTACATTATGAAAATAATCCTTGGCTATATTAGGGTACTTAGAAGCCACATGAATCATCTCGTGGCTGTCAAGTATACTTCTTGCAGATTCAGGTCCGCATACGCACATTCTGCATTTGCCAAATCCTAAATCAAGTACCTCGTATATGTTTCTGCCCTCTTCTAAGATAGTGTCATATCCAACGACACCGATATCCGCTGCCCCAAGCTCAACATAAGTAGGAACATCGGTAGCCTTAGAGAGGAAAAACTTAAGCTTAAGCTCCTCATTGGTAAATATAAGCTTTCTCGTGTCCTTGTCCTTCATCTCCTCACAGGTGATGCCGGTCTGCTCTAATAACTCTAAAGCCTTAAAGGCAAGTCTGCCCTTAGCAAGAGCAAATGTTAAATATTTCATAGGGCACCTCCTAATACATCATCAAGGCTCAGCGCCTTCTCTGACTTATCTTCTGCATTGATAAGCTTAATATCTTCAGAAATGTAGACAATCTTTGATATCTCATGAGTCAATGCATGAGCAATATATTCATCAATCGTACTTCTTGAAGACTTTCTCATAAGAAGCACGCTCATATTCTTCTCTCTTAAGGCTTTAGCAGCACTTATCGCATCGTTAAGATCGTCATTATCGTAAAGAACCATAATTCCGTCTTCACCATCTGAGAGTGAAAGATTCTGATTAGACAAAGCAAACATAAGCTCATCAACGACAAATGCGTATCCGACACTAGGCATGTCCACTCCGAACTTAGAGATAAGCCCATTATATCTTCCACCGCCTACGACAGGCGAACCCGATCCATATGTATATCCCTTAAACACAATACCTGAATAGTAATCATAATCAGATAAAAGTGAGAGATCAAAACTTACATACTTCTCATATCCATACAACTTAAGAATCTGATATACCTTCTCAAGTCTCTCTATAGCCGCTAAAGATGTATCGTTACTTACACAACCCTTAGCCTTTGATAACATCTCATCATTGTCAAATGATGACGCCATACCTGAAAGAATCTCAACCGCATCATTAGGAATGCCGGCTTTCTTAGAAAGATCCTTAACAACAAATATCTTGTTATTGACAATTGCGTCTCTTAACGCCTCCTTAGAAGCGTCATCTAACTTATACTCTTCTACGATTCCTCTAAAGAAATCAACCTGTCCAACAGAAACCTGGAACTCACTAAGACCAAGCTTAAGCATAGATTCAACAGCCATAGAAAGAATCTCGCCATCGGCAGCGCTCTCGTCATCTCCGATAAGCTCGGCACCAAGCTGAGTCACTCCGTTAAGATTACCATGAAGTCTCGGTCTGTTCATAAAGGTCTGTCCCTTATATGACAGTCTTATGTGAAGTTTTTCATTTGCAAAATACTTAGCGACACTCCTTGCAATCGAAGGTGTTATATCAGGTCTGATAACAAGAGTGTTATTCTCCCTATCAAAGAGCTTATACATCTGATTGCTTGAAGCAGTACCCTTCTCACCGTTAAACACGTTAAAATACTCAATTAACGGCGTCTCAATCATATCGTAATGGTATAGCTTTAACACATCCAAAAGCCTGTCTTCTATAAAAGACTTAAGTTTAAGCTCCTTACCGTATATATCTCTCAATCCCTCAGGGGTATGAATCCTGTTATCTAAACCCATACTAAATCTCCTTAATATATATTTTAAGATCCTTCGGAACAAAGTTCCTCAGGATGACACATAGAACTTGTCATTCTGAGCGCAGCGAAGAATCTTTCTCCGAAAACAGTAGTATATCACAAATGTCTGATATATTCAAACTCTAAATTCCTCTATAATTGACATCCTTCTCAAGAATCTTAAGATAATTGACATAAAGGTTCTTCTCAACCGGTATAATATAGTCCTTATCTATCTCATCAAATGATATATGCTTCTTAAACTCTTCCCTGCCATCAACATGATATGTGGCCTCCCTTAATGTCAGATAATAATACACATTCCTCTTGGCAAAATAAACCAAGAAGAAAGCGACTCCTCCCTGCTTCTCAAAATCAAGCATATACTTAAGCTGATGCTCATGAAGATTAGACATGGCAAATGTATCACTCTCGCAGTTCTTGGCGTCAAAACATATCGGAATGCCTTGAACTACACCTACATAGTCAACCGTACTCTTCTCTTCAAAGTATGCTAAAGTAATCCTATGAGTAGAAGAATCCATCTTAACAGGCTTAATAGGCGTAGGAATCTTAGTAACCAAAGCGAGATTAGACTGCCTAAACTTATCATTTGTAATATTAATAACTTCTTCTAAGGTAGACCCTCTGAGTCCCCTTGAGTTCCATGTAGCCATATATTCTCCTAACTTATACTATCATAAACTCTCTTCATATCATCAGGAATATCTATTGTAAACTTATTGCCCTTAAGATTCTCTAATTCGAAATTCTCAGGTATATCAAGCTCATACGCATGAAGCATCTGCCTTTTTACACCATAAGACTCCTTATAATACCCGTTGGTTTTGGAATCACCATATTTCACATCGCCAACAAGCGGATGCCCTATATAACTTAGGTGTGCCCTGATCTGGTGCGTCTTACCGGTTATCAAATGTACTTTTATTAGGGAAATGCTATCACCCGACTTAATAACTTCATATTCTGTCTCAATCGGCTTATAAAGACTCATCTTATAAATATCAGGCTTATCAGATACATAAACCTTGTTAGTCTCTTCATCCTTATAAAGATATGACTTAAGGCTGATATTCTTATCAACCCTGCCTTTAACTATAGCGAGATAGTACTTGCCTATCGTTCTGTGCTTTAGAGCCTTAGACAAAACCTGACTTCCCTTTAAGGAACATCCTCCGATTATAATACCGGTGGTATTCCTGTCTAGGCGATTTAATACAGACGGCTTAAAGGTCTTAAGGGATTCATCACTAATCTTGCCATTCTTATACAGATAACTAAGCATGTATTCATTTATGGAAATGTCACTGTCTTTGGCCTTCTGCGAAAGCACATTGGCCCACTTGTTAATGACAATAACATCCTCATCTTCGTATATTACACTAAATTCTCTTGGAATATCTGGAAATGTAATCTCCTTTACAGGAGTTGTTAACTTATCATAGGTCTCATCAGAAAAATAAATCTTAATGACATCACCGGTTTTAAGTATCTCATTACCGGTAGCCTTCTTGTCATTAAGTACTATATTCTTCTTTCTAAGCATCTTGTAGACAAAGCTCTTAGTCGACTGACATAAAAGCTTTGTTAGAAATTTATCCAGGCGCTTATCATTTGCATTCTTATCAATAATTATCTCTTTCATAAATGTCCTTTATACATTGTACCCCAAAAGGAGTTCTTTTAAATTGTTAAGAGCCTTGTCATCCTTCTCCTCGCTAGGCACAGCCTCACTAAGTGCCTTATTCATGCTCTCAACATCTTTACACATAATTATATTCATGTCATAGCCATGATTGTATAATATCTTGTTGATATATGACTTGATGGTGTCCATCCCTGCCTTGTCGACATTAACATAGAGGCAGTATAGATTATTGCCGTTAACATATATATAGGGAGTATAGTATATCTTCTCCTCTGAAGAAAGTGTCAGATCATATATACTTATACCCGTCTTAATATCATTGGTAATCTCATCAAAATAATCAATATCACTCTTGGTTGCAGATTTATAACTAATCACGATAATTGCGGCAATGAAATGCTTAGCGGCAGGAAGCACCATAAGAATAGCAAGCACAACCAATACAGCCGATACGGTGACATTGTCAAGGACATTAAGCTTGCCGATGACAATTAACACACCGATAATCACCGCATAAATAAGTAAAGCGATACCGTGCTTCATTTTGTAGTTGTTCATGTATCCGTAGCTGCCTTTATTCATATATTTACCTTTTTAATTTATAATCATATTATTTTATGGAGCACGGTGTGCTCCGCTACACAAGTATTCCACCATCCGTAGCGGCGAACATTGTTCGCCATTTGTTTTATGGAGCACATTGTGCTCCGCTACATTACCCTCGTAGCGGCGAACATTGTTCGCCATTTATTAATATCTCAACTTCTTCCTCACTGAGCCTTCTATACTCTCCCTCTTTTAACTCTTCATCAAGCCTAAGCCCTCCAAATGACACTCTCTTAAGCTCCATAACAGGATGATTAATCTTCGCCATCATCCTCTTAACCTGATGATACTTGCCTTCTTTTATAGTTAAGTACACCTCTGATATATCATCATTAGCGGTTACAATCTCTAACTTAGCCGGCATAGTAAGTTCCGGCTCACTATCACTTCCGATGTTAACCGGTTCTTTAAGAGTGTCTACATCATCCTCAGTCACCATACCTTCAACAACAGCATAGTAACATTTGTCAACATGATACTTAGGACTAAGCAATCTGTGACTCAGCTCGCCATCGTTAGAGATTATAAGAAGTCCTGTCGTATCAATGTCAAGTCTTCCCATCGGGAATAAGTCACGCCGCCTGTCATCTTTGGATATGATATCAATAACCGTCTTATTGCGGTTATCTGAAGTTGCAGAGACCACTCCTTTAGGCTTATTAAGCATATAATAGACATACTCCTCATATGCTACCTTAACATCGTCAAATGTAACCTGACAAGAGTCAGGATCAATCTTTAAATCCGCTGCCTTAACAACCTTGTCGTTAACTCTGACTCTTCCTTGCTTAATATACTTCTTAATCTCGCTTCTTGTGCCCTTGCCCATCTCAGCAAGGAACTTATCCAATCTAACCATCAATGCCAGCTTAAGTCCTCATGTTCTCTCTTAACGTCTCTTAAGAAAAGCTCATGAAGCGCATCCTTTACGCTCTTGCCATTGAATAATACTTCATTAACACCCTCAATTATAGGGAGCTCAACATCATATTTCTTAGCAAGTGCAAGTGCTGCCTTAGCTGAATATACACCCTCAACAACCATCTTGACTTCACTCATAGCCTCCTCGTAGGTCTTACCCTCGCCGATAAGCTTACCTGCATTGTGATTACGGCTATGCACACTTGTACATGTAACAATCAAATCGCCCATTCCGGATAATCCAGAAAATGTCTCAGGCTTACCACCCATAGCAACTCCAAGTCTTGCAATCTCTCCTGTACCTCTTGTAATAAGTGCAGCCTTGGTATTGTCTCCAAGCTTAAGACCATCAAGCATACCTGCGGCAAGCGCAATTACATTCTTTAAAGCGCCACCGAGCTCAATACCTAATATATCAGGGCTTGTGTAGGCTCTGAACCACGAATTAGAGAATGAATTCTGTAAATCCTTAGCCATGGTATGATTCTTGGCACCGATTACAACTGTTGTAGGAATACGCCTTGCGACTTCCTCTGCATGTGAAGGACCTGAAAGTACGCATACAATAGCACCGGGAATCTCTTCTTCTATAATCTCTGAAAGACGCATCAACGTGTCTTCCTCGATACCCTTAGCAACATCGATTATAATCTGACCTTGCTTGTAGTACTTAGACAAGCTTTTGGCTGTTGACCTTACAAACACAGAAGGCACGGCAGATACAATAACATCCTTACCAACAACTGCTTCCTCTAAATCAGTTGTTGCCTTGATAGACTCGCTGACCTTAACACCCGGAAGCTTATCTACCTGCTCATGCTTGGTATTAAGCATCTCAACTTCATTAGGGTCAATAGACCACAATGTGACATTGTGTCCATTCTCATCAAGTAACATGGCAAGTGCTGTTCCCCAGCTACCTGCACCTAATACAGCAATCTTCTTCATAATCTTATCCTCCTTTAGACTTCCTTCTTCTCCCCAATCTTTCTCTCTGTACCTGTAGCGAGTCTCTTGATATTCTCCCTATGCATAAAATAGCAAGACGCCACAAATATAAACATCATGATATAAACTTCAATCAAATGATCCGGCTTAACTTCCCATCCCGGGAATCCAACCTTGTTAAACTGTCCGAATATTATAATTGAGATAAAAGTAGTTGTAACCACAGTAAGTGAGCCAAGCGACATGTATTTGCTTGCAAATGTTACCACCAAAAAGATAGTAAGGTTAATCGCAACTATCCTCCAATCTCCTATAGCAACAATGACACCTGCTGTAGAAGCAACACCCTTGCCACCTTTAAATCCCATGTGAACAGGATAGTTATGCCCAAGCACAACTCCAAGACCTGCATAAAGTACCAACACACCAACCATATCAGGCATGTGATACATGGCAACAAACCTGATTATAGTACAGCATATAAACGCCTTCATAAAATCTCCGATAAACACTATAGTGCCGGCCTTAGGCCCCAACACCCTTAAAGTATTAGTCATGCCCGCATTGCCGCTGCCGTAATTCCTTATATCTATCCCCTTGATCTTCCCAAGTATATAAGAGGTCTGAAACAAACCAAACACATACCCAATAATCACTGATATAATACGACTTAGTATCATTCCTGTTCTTTCCTTTCCCTGATTATGAATCTTATAGGAGTACCCATAAATCCAAATGTCTCTCTTACCTGATTCTCTATGTATCTCGTATATGAGAAATGTGTAAGCTTCTTATCATTTACAAACATGACAAATGTAGGTGGCTTGGTTGAAGCCTGAGTCATATAGTATATCTTAAGCCTCCTACCCTTGTCAGAAGGTGGCTGCTTTAGTGCAACTGCCTCTGATAATATCTCATTTAATACACCTGTCTTAATACGCATTGAATGGCTGTCTATAACCATATCTATCATATCGTATAACTTCTCGACACGCTGACCGGTCTTAGCCGAGATAAACATAATCTCTGCATAACTCATAAACGACAACACATCCTCTATATCACGGCTGAAATTCCTTACAGACTTGTCATCCTTCTCAATTGCATCCCACTTGTTGACAGCAACTATCATACCCTTGCCACGTTCATGTGCAATACCTGCAATCTTGGCATCCTGCTCCGTAACACCTTCTGTTGCATCGATAAGAAGAACACAGACATCCGCTCTCTCAACAGCACTGACTGTACGAATAATACTGTATCTCTCAAGTTCTTCCTTAATCTTGTTCTTGCGCCTTAACCCTGCTGTATCAATGAATACATACTCCTTGCCATCATGGACAACAGATGTATCAATAGCGTCTCTTGTGGTACCGGCAATATCTGATACAATAACCCTGTTCTCGCCGATAAGCTTATTGATAAGTGAAGACTTGCCGACGTTAGGCTTACCAATGATGGCAACCTTAGGTCTCTCGTCCTCCTCTTCCTTAAACGCCTCTAAATCAAAATGCTTGGCAACCTCTTCAAGCAAATCACCAAAGCCCTTCCTTGAAGCTGAAGATATAGGAATAGGATCGTCCAGTCCAAGTTCATAAAACTCATATATATCATTCATCTGCTTATCGAAGTTGTCTACCTTGTTGACAGCCAAAACTATAGGCTTACCGGAACGCCTAAGCATATCGGCAACCTTCTTGTCCGCATCAACTAGTCCCTGCTTGACATCAACCAAGAAAATGATGACATCAGATGTATCAATGGCAATCTCTGCCTGTTCCCTCATAAATTTAAGCATCATATCTCCGGTATCAGGCTCAATACCACCTGTATCAATAAGTATGAAACTTCCGTCAAGCCATGTGACATCAGCATATATTCTATCTCTTGTCACACCCGGCGTATCCTTAACAATCGATATATTGCTTCCTGCAAGTGCGTTAAATAGCGTAGACTTACCTACGTTAGGTCTTCCTACAATTGCAACCATCGGTTTACTCATAATAATCCTCCAAATCTTGTGGCAAATATAAAACCACATTACAG
>CAMVPR010000034.1 GCA_947169385.1 uncultured Lachnospiraceae bacterium
TCTCTCCTTATTTTGTATTATTAACTGCGTTAGTAAAATCTTCTTTTAAGTCCTTGATATCTTCTATACCAACACTAATCCTTATCAAGTCATCATATACTCCCGATTGCTCTTGCTCTTCCTTAGAAAGAGTCACTGCAATCGTGGATGCAGGATGAAGAACCAAAGTCTTAGTATCTCCTATATTTGATAAAATATAAGGAATCTTTAACTCATTCATTATTGCGAATGCTCTCTCTTTGCTGCCAACACGAACTGTCACAATCGCTCCATATCTGCCATTAAGCTGATCAGTTGCCAATTTATGATATGCACTTTCTTCTAATCCCGGATAATTAACAACAAAACTATCATCCAACTCTTTTAGATGACGAGCTAATTCCAATGCATTGTCACACTCTCTTTCTAACCTTAGTCCCAAAGTCTCAAGTCCCAATATGTTAAGAAATGCATTCTGTGGTGAAAGGCATCCTCCGGTACTTCTAAACAATCCCGCTCTAAGTTTGGCAATGTATGCTAACGGACCAAACTTCTTATAAGGAATAAGTCCCGGAAACCTATCGTCCCACTTAAACTTACCGCCAGAAATCAATATTCCACTTATTGCATCACTGTTACCGTTAATATACTTAGATGATGAATGAACAACCACATCAGCTCCCAATGATAAAGGCTTAACAAGATAAGGCGTCGCTGTGGTATTATCAATTATCAGCGGAATATTATGTGAATGTGCTACATTGGCAAGCGCACTAATATCTGTCACATCAAGTTTGGGATTGCCTATTGTTTCCGCAAATATAACTCTTGTCTTATCAGTTATAAGTTTCTCATATTCATCAGGAAGATTATGAGCGACATATCTAGTAGTGATTCCAAAAGCCTCAAGTTCTGTAAAGAGTTCAACCGTTCCACCGTAAAGTCCGGCAGAAGCAATAATCTCATCTCCACTCTGCAAGACATTCATCAGAGCGTTAAAAAGTGCTGACATCCCAGAGGAACAAGCAACTGCGCCAACTCCGCCCTCAAGAGCTGTTACCCTCTTCTCGAAGTCCTCTATAGTAGGGTTGTTGATTCTCGTATAAGAGAATCCCATTGATTTGTTGGTAAATATCTTCTCAAGCTCTTCTGCACTCTCATGTTTAAAAGCGCTGCTCTGATATATCGGAATATGAGTAGAACCGTGAGAATAGCTTTTTTTTACATTATGCAATAACAATGTATTAAAGCCCAAATAACCATCACTCATAATTCTTCTATCTCCTATCTGTTTGGTATGATTTAAAATAATACCATATATAAGCGTATATGAGGAATATATATATACTATCACTAAATATAGGTATTACATATAACCGAAAAAGACAAAAAAACTGCCGTCATACATATGACAGCAGTAAGTTATAGTATCTATTATATTGAATAATCATCAGGGCATGCATTATCATCAAGTAATTCATCTAAAGTTATACCCTCAAAATAGTCATTAACAACCTTCTGAAAGCCTACCCACATATTAAGTGTAGGACACATATTAGCTCGCTCACATGTATTAACAGGAGTCTCAAGGCAGGCAACCGGAGCAAATCTTCCTTCCGTCGTCTCTAGAATATCCTTTAGCGTATAATCCTTAGGCGCTCTCTTAAGTCTATATCCGCCGTTCTTACCTCGAGTCGCAGTTAAGTGCCCTGCCTTGACAAGCAAAGCAACTATCGCCTCTAAATACTTCTCAGAGATACCCTGTCGCTTGGCAATATCAGTAAGCGGAATGCACTCACCAACATCGTTCTTGGCTAAATCAATCATAACTCGAATCGCATATCTTCCTCTTGTTGAAACCTTCATTTGAATCCTTCACCTTCCTATCTCCTCTTATATTCATAAAGCATAGCATCAGCTTCTTCTATCACATCCTTAAGTGCTGCTGATTCACCAACCTTGGCAAACCCTATACAAACCTTAAGATCATAAGGACTCTTAGCTTCGCGGTTAAGCCTATCAAGGTGTTTATTAATTCCCCCTATCAGTTGTCTAATCTCCTCTTCTCCTCCTGTGCTCTCAGTCCATGCTAATACTACGAATTCATCTCCACCATATCTTGATATACTGCTCTTTCTTCCAAACTCACGACATCCCATACGTAAAGCATCCGCTATACGTATCAAAGCTACATCCCCCTCAAGATGTCCATAGGTATCGTTAATAGACTTAAATCGATTAGCATCAACCATAAGGAGATATAAGTCCTTCCCGTCCTCATGAACGGATGCCCAGCTATCGTACCTATATGACAGTTGCTTACGATTGTTAAGCATAGTAAGTGGATCGACAGATATAACCTGATCAGTCCAATCCAAATATAAAAGCAAAGTTGTAATAGAAAGTGTTGCACATGCCAGCGGCAACTGCGGATATATAAACTGTAATACACCCGCTCCGGCAGGAGCTATCGGAAAAAGTGACAATACAATTAATTGCCTGCGCTTAGCATACTTAGTCTTATCAAATATACCCAAAAAGGCTCTAAAACAACTAAAGAACACATACGCATACGCTAAGATATACTGAACTATAAATAGCGGACCTCGCTGATATATTCCGTTATCATCCACATAAAACAAGAATCCGGTAAACAAGTTACATATAAGCAAAACGGCCATAATACACACCGGAATCGCCGCTAAACGTACTCTTCTCCTGCTCTCTACAAAACTTGATTCCTGCAAATATTCAAAATAAACAAACCAAAAATAGCACATCAATGCCGTTGAAAAGAAATAAGCCGACTTAGTAGTCATTATCAAGCCGGGACTTCCCTGAAAGAATCCATGTGCCCCCATAACATATACCGTATCAGATAAGAAGAAGAGAATCTCCGCCTCAATAGACATGGCAAAATTCCTCTGAGCTACCATCTTAGAAAGTCCATTAGTCTTAATACCGATTATTCCGACAAGAACAACAGCAACCAGATTAATCTCCAAATACAGTACAGCATAAAGCATCTCCATACTCAAATATAATCACCTCATATTAAACATTTTCCCAGTGCACTAAGGCTATTTCACCTTGCCGTAGTCCTCGTCTCCTACAATATCCTTAAGCGTCTCCTCGCCGGCAGCAAGAATCCTATCATCAGATCCTGCATCGCGAAAAATAAATCCACACACTCCGCTGCCTTCCCAAAGGCCTGTATTAGCGGCGTTGACTACAGCGTCCGTGTCAAGTTTAGTAATTCCGATCTTCTTAATCTCAATTGAGCTCATAATCAATACACATCCCCCTAAATCTATAAACCATCAGCAGCTTCTAGTTGTCTATCAGCCTAAAATAGTTAAATAAATTATAACATCGTAACAATCACTTATCAATTGTTTAATTATGGTTATGCATAATTCCGTACTGTTTAGTTTTTAGTATAGACACCCATCAACTCAGTATTATATAAGATATAACAAGTTAAGCCCGGCAAAAAGCCGGGCTTATGTTATATTAGTTTCTGCCTTTACTTCAATAGGAACAGCTTATAGATATATGATATAACTTTTTTTAAGACCTAATTCTGATATAGATTCACATTTTTTAAGGGCTCGATAAAAACTATCAGCTAGCGAATCATATCCGGATACATCACAAAACCCGGCTTACGCCGGGTTTCATCTACGATAATGCAATTCCTATGATTGTCAGTATTGCTAGAATTATTATGATTGGAATGAAGGCTTGAGACCGATATACCGAGTTTAATTATATAATTCTTCTAATGTAACCAGTCTAACCTTGTCTGACTCGTGTTCTTTTACCCATTTTGAAAAACCTGATAATGAGAATAACAAAAACTCCACTTCTTCATAACGCTTGTCTATTAGACCACGCCTGGACAACAAGGCATCGTATACTTCCTTATCTATTACTTCATTTTTAAACTTACACTCTCCAAGTACTGCCTTTTTGTTCACATCATCAATTCCAACAACATCAATATCCGTAGGTATATAATCGTTCCCCGGCCCCCACCAACTTCCTACATTTGTAACAAGACATTTCATATTACCATCCAATCCTTGGGACAAGGTATAATACCTGCACATATCTTCAAAAACTTTCCCCATAAAAGAATGAACCTTATCCTTAACATAGTTTTTATAAAAGACCTCTCCGCGGTTCATCTCTATTGCAGCTCTTGCCCCCGGAATAAAGGAATACCAAAATCTGTACATGTTGTCAGTCACATCGTAGACACTTCGCTTTTTGCTTTCTTTTTCAGTAATGGGTGTAATTTTAGAGATGATACCCACGGTACATAAATTCTTCAAAGCATACGATAGTGTCGCCGTCGTAACGCGTGATTTACTCGCAATCTCAGTTACTTTGTTGGCACCTTCGGCACATACCTCAATAATAGTATTATACGTGTTAACATTTCTAAACACTTGCGTAAGGAGGTTCATCGGTTCCTCATACAGATATCCCGATGTTGTAAAAAAATTTCTGATTAGGTTATCGTCCAATGAGATTGTATCATCAAAAAGTGTAAGATATTTAGCAACTCCACCGGTAACTCCATATACAATTGCTTTCTCTTCGACATTATACTTAGGAACAAACTCCGCAGACTCGATATAATTAAACGGTCGTAAGAAAATCTGATTAGTTCGCCTTCCAAATAACGGACTTTTTTCGCTTAAGACTTCTTTCTCCATGAAACTTATTGCGGAACCACATATAATCAGGTAAATGTTTTTAGATGCAAATATCGTATCAATTGCTACCTGAAATCTTGACAGAAATGATTCGTCAACTTCAGCAATATATGGAATCTCATCAAGTGCGATGATTATCCTCTCTTTCTCTGCAAGCTTGCCGACAAAGCGAAAAAAATCCTCCAAATTATCAACAGATAACCCTTCCATATCCGGAGCAAGATCTGCTATCACTTGAGAAGACCATTTTTGTACGTTATCCTCTAATCCAGTCTTGCTCGCAACATAGTAGCTTGCTTTTTTATCTTTGACAAATTCTGTTATCAACCTTGATTTACCAATTCTACGTCGCCCATATATGACTGTCATCTGAAATCCAGGCTTCTTGTATGTATCTTCAAGAACACTAAGCTCATTCACTCTTCCAACAAACATAGCTCTATCCCCTTTACTAAATCATACTTTACTAAATTATATTTTACTAAAATATAATTTAGTAAGTTATATTTTAGCAAAACTATATATTTTGTCAAGAGTAATATGTCTTTACACTATCATCATAGAACTACATATAAAGTCGGCTTTTCGAATACAACATCACAAAACCCGGCTTGCGCCGGGTTTCATCTGCGATAATGACTATTCCTGCAGTCCCATTCCTTCTCTTATCATATCCATATATTCCTCGTATGACACATAAACACCGCCCATGCTCTCTAAATGATCGGTATGGAATTGACAATCAATAAACAAGAAATCATTGTCTTTAAGAAGGTTAGCAAGCCCGACAAGCGCAAGCTTAGACCCATTAACAGAATCCGAGAACATACTCTCACCAAAGAAGCATCTTCCAAGAATAACGCCATACAATCCGCCGGCCAAATTACCGTCTACATAGGCCTCAACACTCATCGCATACCCCTTATCGTGAAGATTGTTATACGCTACCTCCATGTCGTCATGAATCCATGTCCCTTCCTCTGTAAACTCTCGCTTCTGCCTGCACCTCTTAATAGTACCGGCAAAATCCTCATCATAATGAACACTGACATTGTGCTTTTTAATAAACTTCTTAAGTGAGTGTGATACATGAATCTCACCGGGCCTTATTATAAACCTCTTCATCGGACACCACCACATAATAGGTGTCTCTTTATTGTACCATGGGAAAATGCCATTACTGTAGGCTAATAATAGCCTCTCGACAGACAAATCCCCTCCTATCGCCAACAATCCATCCTCTTCACCAAGCTCAGGCTTCGGAAAATATATTTCATTCTCTTCAAGTTGAAATACCATAAACTTCCTCCTGCAAAAACACCCCCATAAATATAACACAGGTGGGACTGCTTAAACAATCCCACCCGCGCTTAAAACCATTATATCTCAATTACAAGGTAAAGTTCTGTAAATCATCACTAATAGCCGCAGAGTAACCTGTAATCCTCTCGGATACGTCTGAAAGCTTAGAAGTCTCATCAGAAATTCTTGCACTGTCATCGACTATGCTGCTGCTAAGATTAAGTATCTGATTAACTGTTGCAGCCTGCTCCTCTGTAGCTGCGGCATTATTAGAAGCAACATCCGTAATACGATTGATACCCTCTGTAATATCTGAGATGGCTTCTGTAGCTTTGCTGACCTCATCGTAAATCGACTCAAATGATGCATTTGAACGATCAACACCTTCAAGACATTCCTGCATATCTCTTAAGCAATCGTCAGCTTTCTTGTTGATATCTAATATATTCTCTGTAATCGTATCGATAAGCGTACTGATGTGAACTGAAGCCTCTGACGACTGATTAGCAAGAGCACCGACTTCACCGGCAACAACCGCAAATCCTTTACCGAGTTCTCCGGCTCTGGCTGCCTCAATAGAAGCATTAAGCGAAAGCAAGTTGGTCTGTGAGGAAATGTCACTGATAGTGTCTGTGATACCCTTAATCTCATCAACATTTTCACCGGTAATACGAATAATCTTGATAAGCTCATCAATGGTTTCATTAAGTACCGTAACGCTCTTGGTCATGCCCTGCATTCCGACTTTACCTTCTTCAGAAGACTTAACAGTATCCAGGCAAATCTCTCTAACCTGCTCAGAATTGTCTGAGAGATCAGAAGAAACTGTTGCGAGCTCTGTCGCAGCATTGGCAACATCTTCAATCGATGAATTAAGCCCTGCAAGATAATCGTTAAGTTGCTCAATCAACTCACCCTGTGATGAGTTGGAATCGCTCAATCCCCTTGATATACCGGCACACTGCTCTGCACTGTTATTCATGTCATCCGTAATATCGGTAAGGTGACCAAGCATCTCTCTCATTCGGCCTATGTAGCCATTAAGCTGTTCACTGAGTGTCGTAATCTCGTTGTTACCTTCCGGAACAATATCATTGGTAAAATCACCCGTGGTAAGTTCTCCGATTCTTCCTGAAACTGTAGTAACAGGATTAAGATACTTACTTACAATGATATAGAATAATATAGCAGCAACGATCAACAGAATAAGTGAAGTAATAATAGTAACTATTACAGCAGAACCGATTCTCTCAGTAACAAAGCTATAAGGTGTTGCGCTGACAACAACCCACGAAGTACCTTCCACATCTGTTGCCGCATACATCATCTTACCCTTAGCTGTATCTGCGTTAACAACCTTATTAGTGTCAAATGATATATCCGTCTTTAACGAAGAAAAAACGGAGTTAAGTCCCTTGACAATCGCATCATCACTCTCAGACATCACTGTTCCGATAGCTTTCTCATCCGTACTTAACAAGACATCTCCGGTGTCCTTGTTAATAATGTAAAGCACAACATCCTCTGAACTGGCCGTAAATGAATTAAGCTTCTCAGCCATCTGATCAAAATTGATATCACTACTGAGAACAGTATTATCAGAAAGCATGATAGAACAAGCAAGACAAGTCTTCCCGGTAGAAGCATCTACGTAAGGATCTGATGTATAAAGCTCACCTTTATTCTCTAATGCGCCCTGATACCATGCTCTGTCAGTAAATACAAAGTCCGAATCAGGAACCCAACCGGAACCATCTAAGAACTTATTGTCATTACCATACGCCACGTATACGTCCTGCGAATCAGGATCAGACTCAGTAAGCGCCAAAAGCATCTTAAGCGCATCATCATAAGACATATCTGGTGAATTGCGCCATACGTCTGCAGTCTGTTGAACTCTTGTCTCAATGAGACTCCACCAGTTATGTATCTCCTCAGAATACGATACAGACTCTCTACCTAAGAGCGACTCTGTAAGCTCTATAATCTCTTTGGACTGTCTGGTGACATTAACAGCAGTAACTATAACTATAATAAGCACAACTGCCGCAATAAATCGTGTCAATAATAGTTGCTTAAGTGATTTTCTCTTCATTGCTACCTCCGTTTCCCCAAATAACAAGCATTTCAGTTAAAAATCGTTAACCCCGTCATTATAGCATATTTCGATGTTTTTGTCCATCTGTCACCATAAAACACCGCTTATAATCCCGTGGCGGCGAACACGTTTGACAATCATGGAGAACAATGTGCTCCGCTACGTTTATCCCTCAAACTACATTCATTTATTCATGCGCTCTTCATACTCATCTCCGGGCATAGGCTTATCGAAGTAGAACCCTTGAATCATGTCGCATCCTTCATTTGCAAGGAAATCAACCTGCTCCTCGACCTCGATACCCTCGGCAACCGTACGCATATTAAGCAATTTGGCAAGTCTTATAGCCTCAGAGACCACAACTCCACCTCTGTCGTTATCGAATTCTCCTCTAAAGAACTCCGCATCAAGCTTCAACACATCAAGCGGCATATCCTTAAGCGAATTAAGGGATGAGTATCCAGAGCCGAAATCATCCATGGATACTGCAAAGCCATGCTCCTTAAGTCTGTTGATTGTGTAAACCATCGCATCCTTATCATCAAAGAAGGCACTTTCAGTAAGCTCAATCTCTATCAGATTATGCGGTGTCCCGGCATCATCTATCATCTTACAAATCTGGTCTGCAAGGTCCCTCTCGGCAAAATGCGCCCTAGACACGTTAACAGAAACCGGAACACACTTAAAGCCTTGATCCAACCATGCCTTCTGATCTCTTGCGACGTGCTCTATCATATAATGATCTATCTCAGTTATAAATCCATTCTTCTCAAATATAGGGATAAACTTACCCGGAGAAATGAAACCATACTCCGGCGAAATCCAACGAATCAAAGCCTCAGCGCCCTTAAGTTCCTTAGTTCTTGGATCATACTTAGGCTGATAGAAAACCTTAAACTCCTCGTTCTTAACAGCCTTTATCTGATTCTCCTGAACTATGTCAAGCCATCTTTGGTCCTCAACTATCTTGTCATTGAAAAAGCTTATTCCTGACTCGGTGTTGTCAGATATAGCATTTCTTGCAGCACACGCATTATTGTATTCTGCCTCCAGATTAAGCTTTTTTCTCCTGACTGCCATTCCTCTGTCATTTACACTCTTGGGTATTATGCAGGTACCTGCCTGAAAACTGAATTTATGGTTAGAATCAATATTCTCCAACACATTAATAATCCTATCAAGTCTTATCTTCACTTCCTCTTCACTTTCACAGTTTAAAAGCAGTGCAAAGCTTGATGTCGCACTCCGTACACATAATTCCTTACTGCCGGTCTTAATAGCGCCGGCAAGAATATTATATATTATTTTAAGCAGCTCTTCTCCTGCTTCTACAGAATGACACACGCAGTAATTTCTGTAATTGACAAATACGAGATTAACTACTGCATAACTGTGCCTTGCTGCTATATGCTTCTTAAGTCTTAGCTCTCCCTTATCAACAAAGTACCTCCAATTATTCCCCATGGTAATATCATCAAGATAATAAACCTTGGCAATAGCGCGTTGCTTTAAAACTCCCCTGATTGCATTGATAAAAAGTACTGTAAGCATACCAATATAAGCAAGTGCCAAAAAAATCATCAAAAACACAAGCGCTTTTACATCTCTCTGATTGGCAATAATCTCTGACTTAACAATGCTTCTGTTATCGGAGCTCTTCCTTCTGCTCTCAACCCACATTGCAAAGCTTACGATTTTAGAATCTATATCATAGTCGGTATAATTATAAACTTCAATTCCTATATCTGTCTTATCAGACTCTACAAAGTTCATAAAATTACCTAAGCTTAAGAATACCATACCTGTATTGCTGACATCTATTGCAGGATTCTTAGCATCCTCATAAGCAACAATCTTACCGTTGTCGCCTACATATGAAAGCTCACCACCCTTAAAGCTGCATGTATTCTCACCTGATGAATATAAAACCTTATCATTCTTATCAACAATGATATAGTCTCTTCCCATACTCTTGACAGTTGACTTGATATCACTGTCTGAAAGGTCAGACTCATAGACGGCGACAATATTCTCAACAATAGCATATTCACTGATAAACTTGGACTCAACAACGTAATATGTAATAACTTCACCTACTCCGGCAACCACCAACACACCTGCAACCATCGCAATAAAGAAGGTTATAATCGGCCCCCATAAACTTGCGTTCTTTATCTTTTTGTAGTATTTCTCTCTTTTGTTCCTTGCCATAGATGAAACTCCTTTATGTACTTTTATTTTTGGGTGGTTATATTCATTTGAGTGGCGCCTTCTAAAGTCTTACCGATTTCAAGATTATACTCATATGTTTTACCCTGGTCTTTTATTACAAATGTTGTCGAACCGTATTCATGCGCATTAATCTGAACCGAGCTATCACTTCCGGTACCTGATAGAGTGATACCCGCTATGTTGGCATCAGTTACCTCTATAACAGCATCTTCGGTCAGAATAGGACTATCCGGAAGAAACTGAACAGACACGGCATCAAGGTGCTTAGGCCAAAATGCTATAACAGCCAATACGGCACAAGTGATTAAAATCCCCACCAGCTTCTGGGACAGCTTTTCGGTAAAGACATAAAGATATAACAGAATCTGCGCAATACAAAATATTGCCGTCACTATATAATGCGGAAAATCCTTGATTGCAGACTCAATAGCACCCTCTGCGGTTCCTGCCAAAAGAACCAGCATCGGACTTAATATCAGTATACTGAGCCAGTTCTTCTTCTTGATGTACCAACCGATAAATGCTGCCGGAAATGTAAGAATAGTCAGGATAAACCAATAGTAATAGTACTGAAACAATCCCCATCCCTGCCATGAAAAAGGCACCTGAAGAAGGTATATAAGAGGCTGGCTGATTAAGAAAAACACAAAAGTCTTGACAGCAGCTTCTAAAGGCTTCTTACAGTTCGCCATTATGAAGATGGCAAATAAAACCCATGCCTCCATCGTCTCTCCCATTTTGGCAAATGATGTATCTTTAAAGATAGGAACAATGAGGAAAATAGCGGTTAATATCGCCGTCCCGATAGCATATATTATAACACCCGGCCAGGTAAAATTAATCCCTCCAAAAATCTTATCTGTACATCTTCTGATTACGCTTCTCTCTTCCATAAATTACATTCCTTTCGTAAAATATTGTCTTATAACCAGTATCAAATAACAAGGTCTGTCTTCTCGGTGCTTTCCTTTATGTATTCCATTACCTTCTTAAGCGGAACACTGATTAGCAGTCCAATTACAAGAGCTATCGCTATGTAAATGAATAACACCTTGATATTATCTATGTAAAAGTCTTTATACATACCTGCAATCGCCTCTTTAGCCGCATTGCTTCCGTAGACAAAAGGCATATATTTATACATTACATTGTACGCCTCAGGAAGAACCTCAACCGGAAATGTTCCACCGGAACCCGCAACCTGAAGAACCATCATAACTACGGCGAAAGCTTCACCAATTGCATCAAATGCAAATACAAGCGAATATAGTAATATTGTAAAGCAGAAACTCGTAATTGACATTGCAAACCACAACAAGAATGGATGCTCACATTGAATTCCAACAAAAAGCAACGCTCCGACAACTGTAATAAGAGTCTGTATCTGCCCAATAAAGAAGAAAAACAGATATCTTCCAAAGAATTCCTGAACGTGATTAAATTCTCTGTCTAACGACTTCTTCTGCACTCTCGTATGGATAACCGCCACCATAATCAACGCTCCTACCCATATAGAGAGAACTATATAAAATGGCGCCATAGCTGAACCGTTATTCTCATACGGATATAGTTCTTTAGTCTCAACCGCTACCGGATTGGTTAAAAACTCCGCTACTGCTTCCTGGTCATTTCTTAACAGCTTGACAACCATTCCATACTGCTCGGTTGAACTAATCTGTCCAAGCTTAATTTCCAGTTCGTTAATCTTAGTCCTTAACTCTATAAGATTGCTCTTAGCACTCTCAAGCTTTTCAGGACCAAGAGACATAACATCAGGATAGCTATCTAATATAGCCACAAGCTTAGTGAGATTCTTGTCCGTTGTGTCAATCGCGCCAAGTGCATTATTGGCCGTGACCTTAGCCGACTCGATAGCCTTGTTAACAGCAGGTGAAACCTCCCTTTGGTACGCCTTCTTCAGCTCATCAATATCGTCTTCGCACTTAGCGATGTCTTTTTTACAGAGATCATAGAAGCTCTTAGCATCTTTAGGAAGCGCAGTGTTGTATTTCTCTATCTCTGAAATGTCCTTGCTAAGCGCTGTATAATCAGAATCCACCTTGTCCGCCGAAGCAGTCACAGAAGTCGGCACTGACACTCCAAGATTCTTAACACTCTTTCTTACCGTATTAAACCTGGTCTGCTCTGCTTCAACTAAAGTCTTAACAGTATCAAGCCTTGCATTTGCCTTGCCTGAACCTGCATTGGCTACCTTGTAAAGTGACTCTGCTTTCTGGTCTATCATCTTAAGATCAGTCTTCGCCTGAGCAAGACTGACTGAAACCAAATCCTTAAGAGAATCGATGCCATCCGTTGTGGAATCAATAGACTGATTCGAATTGTCCTTTATGCCTGATATTCCGTCCTTCATGTTATCGACTTCTTCAGAGACGGCTTTGGCTGCATCAACAGCGTTAGAAGCAGCTTTAGTAAGACTTATATAAGAGTCGAGAACATTAATCATGGCATTTAAGTCTTCATTGGTATTAACAAATAGCGTGCCACTCTCCGAACCAAACTTATTCTTGATATCATCAGAATTAAGCTCGGATGATATACTTAGCGCACTCTTGGCAAGTGTCTGAACAAAGGACTGATTAATCCCCTCTTGCAATGTCGTCTTAACCTTACCGGTTATCTTAGGCGCAATCGCGTTCTTCTTGTCATTCTCGTAGTACTTAATAACCGGATGCTTAACATCACCACCGATAAAACTAATCATATCATTTGAAAAGTTCCTATCTATGACAAATGCTGCATAGTAATCGCCGCGCTTAACGCCCTCAATAGCATCATAACTGTTGTCGAGAAATATCCAATTAATCGACTTATTGGTCTCAAGGTTGGAGATAACCTTCTCACCTACATTAAGCTCAACATCCTTAATCGATACTCCCTCATCCTCAGAAGATACAGCAACTCTAAGATTCTTAGTAGCGTCTTCTTCGTAAGGAGCCCAGTTAGAGAAAATGTTAAACCACGCATACAGACATGGAATAACCGACAATCCCATAATAATAACCACGGCCACGACGTTAGTAAATATTCTTTTGCAATCTGATAAGAAAATACTTATGATATTACGCATCTTAAGACTCCTCTTCCCCATCATCGCCACTACTGCTTCTGTTTAATATACTGTGAGCTGCCTGTTTCGCATTATCTATTCTGTCGTCAATCATATCCATGCGGTTGTTGACAACATTCTCAATGTGCTCTACAGGAGCCCCGATAAGAGGGTTAAAGCCCTCTCCCAAATTACTGCCCGATATCAACTCTTGTATCTGATAATCCTTATACTCAATGTATATAAGGTAAAATGCTATTCCAAACAAAGACACAATCCAAAGAATCAAAAAGAACAATTTAGAACTCTTAGTCATAAAACAGAGTATAAGAAAGCACTGCGGAAGAATAAGATTAACCTTTAGCCCCGTCTTTATCTTACTCTGGTTCTTCTCATGAACCTTATTCTCGTATTCTAAGAACTGATTAAACAGTTTCTTGTAATCTTTGTTGTCATTTGACTTATTATTGCCCATTACATCATCTCCGTATCTTCCATACGCTTCTCAACGTAGTGATTCATGTTGAGGAATGGCTTTCTGATAAATACACCTATAACAAGACCAACGATTATAAACATCGACAGCTTGATAAGGTAAATGAAATAATCATCAGCATATCTTCCGCCCACGCATTCCCTAATAGCATTAATCGCATACGGGAACGGGAAGAATATATATACATTCTTAAAGAAATCCGGTAAAAGTTCAATCGGATACGTACCGCTCGAACCTGCAATCTGCAGAACCACTATAACAACTGCGATTGCTTTGCCAACATCTCCGAACGTGTAAACCAAAGAGAATATAAATACTGCAAATGTTAGACTTATAAATGCGGAAGCTACAATAAACAGCCCCACTTCTTTACAATCTATCTTTAGAATAACCAAGTCGCCCCACACTATAATCAGAGACTGAATCTGTCCCAGAATAATATAAGATATCAGTCTTCCAAAATACAGTTCCCTATCCTTAGCTCCAGGGAAAAAGTCGGCAGTTGGATGAACCTTTATGATTGCAGCGAGCATCAACGCACCGACCCACAATGCCAATACAGTATAAAATGGCGCTACACTCGATCCATAATTGCTTGATGGATATATAGAATTGGTCTCTATCTTGACAGGCTCCGAGAAAAACTCAGCGTACATATCAACATCGCCGGAAAGTGTATCCACTAAAACCTTCTGAAGCTCATTGTCTGACGCACCATTGACTTTATCAAGTATCATATCAAGTCTATTCTCAAAAAGATCCAGAAACTCGCTTGTACTGTCTAAGCTGTTCTCCGTCTGATCTAAAGTATTATTAAATGCATCAAATACTTTGATAGATGATTCAAGCGCTTTACCGAGATCGCCCGCTGTTAACGATGAACTGTCTAATACCGCACTAATGCTACTGATTGCTGATTTAACCGCAGGAACAAGGCTATCGTTAAGGATAGTCTCAAGAGTATCAAGTGCGGTAAGCGCTGTGTCGATGTTCTTAACGACATCCGCCCTGACATTTGCCGCAGATTCTGAAGCTCCATCTAACTTCTCCAAGTACGCAAGCGACTTGTCAACTTTACTAAGTCCGGTACTCATCGAATCACAAGCGGATGTAATCTTGGAAGTATCGACACCAGCAACATCTTCTGAAACAGCCTCTTTAAGAGCCTTGATGTCCTTCTTTAAGGTGGCTAAGTCTTTATTAGCTTGCTTGGTTGACGCTGTAATTGAATTAATGTCTTTGCTGACTTTAGCTGATTCTATCTCACTTTTGAGTTCTTTAAGAGTTCGCTTGGAATTATCAATCGTCGTTGTAACCAGAGTTGAATATGAGTCAAGCGCATTAGCAGCCGAAGTAATCTCGTTCTTAGTATTAGAAATGTCAGTAGACATCTTGTACGAATTCGCTGCCATATTGGTTGCGTCTGAAGAAGCTGCATTTAACGCGCTTCTTAATACAGCACTGCCTTTATTGAGATTGTTAATTGTAGTCTTAAAATCCCCCACATCTCGCTTCAAAAGAGTGAGCTTGTCTACTATCGCCTTGGCTGTATCATCAGACATCTTGTCATTAATGTCGCCTAATCCGTTAAATACCTTGGTTGTAAGAATCCCGACAAATGTTTCATTTAGGTTGCTCTGAAGTGTAGTCGTAACGGTATCTGTAATCTTATTGGCCACCGCATTCTTCTTCTGATTCTGATACAAGATGAGACTCGGTCTTTTGACTTCGTCAGAGAAAATGTCATACATCGACGCCGTAAAATTCTCCGGTATAATCAGCGCAGCATAATACTCCCCCGATTCAACAGCAGAAACGGCATCTTGCTTGGTCTTTACGAATTGCCAATTAATAGAATTGTTATTATGCAGATTCTCAATAATTGCATCCCCTACATTTAACTCTTCACCCTCATTATTGTATCCATTGTCTAAAGATACAACCGCCATCTTGATGGCACCTGTGTTGGCATAAGGATCATAGTTGGAATATATGTTAAGCCACGCGTATAGCGCCGGTATAACACATATTCCAATCACTATAACAATTGCAAAAAAGCTTTTAAAGAGATTCTTGAAATCTTTATAAAAAACCTTTCTGATCATAACTCTGCCTCCGTGTAACTAGTTCACATTATAAAAATGTAACTTATCATATAACATTTATAATGTCTTAATTGCTTAATTAATCAGTTCAAGAAGATAATCACATAACTCCTTCATACCCTCTCCTGTCTTGGCAGACACAACGAATATATCAATATCAGGATTGAGCTTTTTAACCCTCCTGACACATTCATCAATGTCAAATGTAAAATAAGGCATAGTATCAACCTTGGTAATAACCAGAGTCTTGCTCTCCCTAAATATAAGCGGATATTTTAACGGCTTATCATCTCCCTCGGGAATGCTTAATATCATCATATTGTGATGTGCTCCCGTAGCAAATTCCGCAGGACATATAAGATTGCCGACATTTTCCAAAAACGCAAGCTCTATATCAGCAGCATCATCAAGAACGCCAGCCTCTAAAAGCCCGGTTCTCGTCATACCCGCATCCATGTGACACATACCATCCGTATGAACCTGAATGCTCGTTGCTCCGAGTGCTTCTATCTTCTTAGCGTCCACATCTGCATCGATATCCGCCTCAACTACCGCTATATTAATCTTATCTCTCATATCCTCGATGATTCTTGATAAGAGCGTAGTCTTACCGGAGCCCGGTGAACTCATAAGATTGATAAGGAACACACCCTTACTCTTAAGCTCCTCCCTAAGATTACGAGCGTCAATATCATTATCCTCGGTTACACTCTTCTTAACCTCAATGACCTTCATCTTCAATCCTCCTTGCAAGTTCAGCAATATAATCATCAAATCCGTCACCGTTAAGCGCAGATACCGGATAAATGCTGATATCATCGTTAAGAGATGCTACGTTATCTCTAAGCTTATCGATATCAAAATCAAACACCTCTAACGCATCAATCTTATTGACAAGTAAGATATCGCTCACGCTGAACATAAGAGGATATTTAAGAGGCTTATCATCCCCCTCCGGAACGCTTAAAATCATAACTCTTAGGTTAGCACCTACATCGAATTCTGCAGGGCAAACAAGATTACCGACATTCTCTAAAATGACCACATCAAGCTCATTAATCCCAAGACTCTTAAGCCCGTCTAAAGTCATCAAAGCATCCATATGACAGCTTCCGCCTGTGTGAAGCTGTATAACCTTCGAGCCGGTCTCACTCACAAGCTTGGCATCCACATTCGAATCCATATCAGCTTCCATGACACCTATCTTATATCTATCCTTTAATGCATTGATAGTTCTTATAAGCGTAGTAGTCTTGCCGGCACCGGGGGAAGCCATAAGGTTAATAAGGTATGTATTATGTTCCTTAAGGAACGCTCTAACCTCCTTGGTATACACATCGTTGGTCTCTATGATGTCTGCTCTGACATCAATAGTCTTAATGTCGCTCATCGACTAATCCTTTCTACTTGCTGATTTCAGCCGAAATCTCTTCTAGCTTCTCATCGGTAAGTATGTATTTCTTTTTAAACCAGAACAATGCGATAAACAGTCCAACAATAGGGATAATCGTCATTGTTGCTCTCAATCCTACTCTTGAAGATGCCTCAACACCTTTAGAGAAATCAATAGCTTTATCTGCTTCTGAAACCGCCTGACTTGACAAGCTAAATACCTTAAGGGATATAGATGCGACAAATGCAGCAATACCCGATGCAAGCTTAACAACAAATGTCTGCATCGAGAATATAACCGACTCATCACGCCTGTTGTTCTTAAGTTGTCCGTAGTCTACGGTATTGGCAAGGAATACTGTTGTCAAAACCTGCAGCATACCGTTGGCAGAAAATATAAAAAACGCAGGCACAAACAATATAAATACAGTGTTCATCGAAGTAAACGCTATAGCAAGAAGCGTACCGTATCCGACGATTGCCATGATTAGACAGATATCAAATATTTGCAAATTATTTCTGAACTTCCTTAACAGCGGATAGAATAACATCATAGAAAGAATCTGAATTCCACCGCCAAACGTGTTAAAGAGAGTGTAACTCTTATACCAACCGGTTCCTCCGAAATCGTACTTAAAGAAGTATAAAACCAGATTCGAAGTAATGTATATTGAACAGTTAATAAGCACAATCGCTACAACCACAGCCATCGCCTGATCGTTCTGAATAAGTGCTTTAAACATCTGCCCAACCGAAGGAGATTCAACGTTAACGGTAGACTTCTCCTTGATATTGATACAAGTTATAGTTATAAAAATAATAAAAACAACCGCAATAACTATAGCAAAATATTTAAATCCTATTCTCTCGTTATTATTACCAAGAGCATATACACACATCATAGTAATAATCGTAACAATAGCAGAGCCAACACCCGCACAAGACCTGGCAAGAGTTGTAAGTCCTTCTCTCTCCTTACCGCCCTTAGTGAACGCAGGAATCATAGACCAATACGGAATATCCATCATCGTGTAGGTGACACCCCACAAGATGTAAGTGATAGCCGCATATGCCACAAGCCCCGGACCGTCAAGTTCAGGCGGGCACGAGAACATAATTACAAGCATAATGGCATTGGTTATCGTACCAATCATAAGCCACGGTCTAAACTTCCCCCATTTCGTATGAGTCTTGGCAACCAACACACCCATAATAGGGTCATTAAACGCGTCAAACACTCTTGCAGCTAACAGTATAATACCCATTGCAACAGCGTTGACACCCAATATATCCTGAAAATAGTAAAGTACATAGCTTGCAGAAAGCATATATACCATGTCTTTACCAACAGCACCTATACCATAGGAAACCTTCTCCTTAAATCCTAGCTCCATATTATCACTCCTTATGCTTTCTTAAGTCTTTCTTCAATCGCAGCAATAACCACCTTAAGTGCCTTAATTCTGGCATAATGTTTGTCATTAGATTCAAGAATATGCCACGGTGCAAATGTCGTTGAAGTCTTCTCAATCATCTCATTGACAGCATCTTCGTATAGATCCCACTTCTCACGATTACGCCAATCTTCATCAGTAATCTTCCACTGCTTCTCAGGAGTGTTCTGTCTATCTGTAAACCTGGCAAGTTGTGTATCCTTGTCTATCTGCACCCAGAACTTAACAATCACAGCACCCCAGTCATCAAGCTCCTTCTCAAACTCATTGATTTCATTATACGCTCTCTGCCAGTCATTCTCAGAACAGAAACCTTCAAGTCTCTCAACCATGACTCTTCCGTACCAGGTCCTGTCAAATATTGCAATATGTCCATCTTTAGGAAGCCTGGTAAAGAATCTCCAAAGAAAATGTCTCGCCTTCTCATGAGGCTCAGGACTCGCAATAGGATGCACCTCGTATCCTCTTGGATCTAATGCAGCTGCAATACGCTTTATGTTACCTCCCTTGCCGGCTGCATCCCATCCCTCGTATGCAATAACAACCGGAATACGCCTTCTGTACAACTCATTGTGAAGCTTAGAAAGCTTCTTCTGCAAGCGACTAAGTTCCTTCTTATAATCCTCATCTGAAATGGTCTTATCAAGCGCAATGTCATTAAGTTTAGGCATCTTCTTTAATGCAAATGTATTCTGAATAATAGGTACAGCAACTTTAACATTCTTAAGAGCCGTATCGATACTCGCAATCAGTCGCTCAACAACCTGTAACTCCGCCCACTTCTTGTCCTTAGAATCAACCAAATACCAAGGCGCAACGAATTGATTGGTACTCTCTATATAGTCATCAAAAACCTTAACACACTCATCATAATGCTTGTTCTGCCACTTGTCCGACTTAGAAACTCTCCACTCAGTACTCTTGTCACCTAGAAGATTCTTGATACGCTTACTCTGCTCCTTCTTGCTAATCTGAAAGAAGAACTTAACCACAAGATATCCATTGTCATTAAGCTGCCTCTCAAATCTCTTGATACTTGTAACGCGATTGTTGTACGTCTTCTTACTGATGTCACCCATCAGATAATCTCTTGTACTCTCCTCCATCCAGCTTCCGTCAAAGAAAGAGAACTTACCCGCCTCAGGGATCTTAACAAAATGCTTATAAAGAAAGGGCCGCCTAGCCTCATCGTCCGTCACACTACCACCTGTAAAGGTCTTAAAAAACCTCGGATCGAGATTCTTAATTACCCTTCCAAGTACAGAACCCTTACCGGCTGCGCCCCAACCATCAAATGTAACTATAACAGGAAGCTTATGCTCAGCAATTAATTGCTGTCTCTTAGAAAGCTCTAGCCTTGCAACGCTAAGTCTTGCCTTAAGTTCATCATCTGTTGGTCTGTCTTTAATAATAACTTCATTAAGCATCAAAACCACCTCCTACAGTAATGATAATCCGAACCAATAACTTCAATAATTATATCACAAAATCTTAATATTATCCACTTAAAACAATAAAAGACAGGGAATACATTACCCCTGTCTTTTATACTAAAATATAGTAGTTAGCTTAAACATGCATACCGGTATTCTTTACTTCCTCTTTGTTTTTGCCCTTATTATCAGCGGAAGTATTTTTATTACCTGCTGCCTTATTCATCTTTTCAATTGCAGCCTGCTTTCTCGCGGTACGCTTTTCCTCTCTCTTGTTATTGCGCTCGATTCGCTCTTTCTTAACCTTCTCAAACTGTTTAGCACTGTCTTCCAAAGCATTAGAAGACAGTTGTTCTGAAAGACTAATAAGGCTATCGATTCTAGTCTCATATTTTTCTATCTCTTTAAGTTTGGAATTAATATCATTCCTCCTATTCTTCTCGTTGTATATCCTATCCAGCTGTTTATCAGCTTCCGTAAGGAACTCATTGTACTTATCCATTTCTTCCTTAAAGCACTCTTTTAACACTCTATCTCTCTCTTCAATTATACTGACATGTTCGAGAACGCCTTTAAGATCAGCAGGTTTCAACCCATCTTCGGTAACACCCTTAAAAAGCTTATCTTTAAGTCTTTCACCAAACTTGGTCTTCATAACCTTATCAAGCATCCTGTAACTCTTCGACTCCTCGACACTCTTTCTAAGCATCATTTTAAGTTTAAGATCTTTCTCTGCAAGAGTCTTAGGGTTATCGTTAACTCCAGGAGAAAATGCTGTCATTAACATATCGCAATATAACGCTCCCTTTATAGTTTCATCAAAACTGTCTCTATAAATACCTCGTTTTTCGTTTGTCTTGCCTTCTTCGCTAATTAGAACAGTTGCACTCTTAAGCCTTTGATAGTCATATTCCTCTATCGTAGCTTTAAGTATATCCATTCCGGCTTCTACTTTGTCTTTTCTTTCAGTTATGCGATTCTTCTCATCATTTGAAAGAGTGACATACTCAGCAAGAATTGATGCATCTTCTCTGCCTTGGGCTGTAATGGTAGGAGAATTAACCTCCATCTTTAATCTGGCCTGCAACAACTCAAGCGACGCCTTGGCTGCGTTCATTCTTGATAATGAGGTTTCGTTCTTCTTACCTTCAGCCTGCACCTTAAGTTCAGTATCTTTTCTTTCGATGTATGAATTAAGCCTGTTAATAAGATCCTTCTCTCTGTGAGCTAAATCTCTTCCATTGTAAGTAAAACCTTCAGCCTTCTTGAAATCTTCCTCAGCCCTCTTAATATCCTCATCCAGCTTCTTAATATCCTCAAGAATACTCTTGTACTCCTTAGAGCCAAATAATACTCCCTTATCCGCAGCAGTCAATTGCTCAACCGCATTAGATATAGCCGGAAGTTTGAATTTCTCACGCTCATTTATATCTGCCCATTTCTTTTCGTCAAGAAGATGGCTGATATTCTTGGTTGTATCTAGGAGTGATTCTGTACCATTAGCAAGCACTTCTGCAAATTCTTTTGAATCCATACTGCTCATATCAAAGTTGGCTACAAACTTATCAACCGAGTTGGTAAATGCCCTCTGCCAATCCATATCTTTCCTTAGAGACCTCTCATCAAAATTAACATGTGGCTCGGCAACCCCTGAGTTTAATTGCTCATTAAGCAAATAAATACGATGACAGTTAATCATGTACTTAGATGCAAGTTCTCTCATCTGATCCTTGGTATGCTCTTTGCTGTTGAGTTCTCTTAAGATCTGCTTATTCTCCATCTTACTGATAAAAAGGCTTAATTCAGCCTGATAAGACGGATCTTTCTTAACTGGCCCTTTGTCGCTATATAGTTCATAACCTTGTTCTCCGTTGCTGAATGTTATACCATATTTATCGTACAACATTTCAACAAAGTCATTAAAGTCTTTCTTTCCTTCAATAGTTCCAAGATACTCAAAAGCTCCGTTTAACTTACCGTTCTCATAAAGAAATCTACTATAAACATCTTCTAAGGCTTTTGATGACTTTCCTGCCTTCTGAGCAGCCTCGACATCTTTCGCATTCTGCATGTTGGCATCATAAATCTTAGGATTGGCTCTTAAAAGGTTATTAGCTGCGGTGAACATATTTCTAAAGATTACTCCCTTACGAGCATTTCTTTCTCGAATCGCAACTCTAGCTTGGTCTCTAAAAGCTTCGGTATGTGTATAGTCGTAAACCTCTGCTTTAAGATCTTCAAGCGTTTCCGCATCTTCAGATAAATCTTCCTGTTCTTCAGCCGGCTTCTTCTTATTGTCGGCTATCTTTTTCTTTAAATCATCTATCTGTTTTCTTGCTTCAGCTATCTCTTTCTCTTTGTCGGCTACCTTTTGCTCAACTTCCCTGTATTTTTCATCATCGCCTAATGTCTCCATGCGCATCTTAGCAAAAGCACAGATAGAACGAACCTTATCAAAATCAATTCTTCTCTCAGGCTCCAAAGAATTATTGTATTTATCAAAAGCCGCTGCTATCTTCGGATCATTTCTAAGCATATCCATAAATGTCGAAATCATTCCGTAATGATTAACGCTGATGCCGTCGTAAGTGCTAAGATTGTTGCACGAATCACAAATATTATGAAGTCCGTCGTAAATAATCTCTGCAATTTTAGAAGGATCTCCCATATTATATGCCCTCATTGCAGCAACAGCATTCTCACGACCTTTGGCAACAATGTGTCTGTAGCGGGAAAAATCCTGTCTAGGACCATCCTCATGCATACTCACGTCTTCCATCCACCTGGTACGCGTTTCTCTTAATACGTCCTCATACTCTCTGCCTTCCCCTTTGTTAGCAGCCATGATCTCATCAACTGCAGAAAGAGTACCTGCCATTCCAAGAAATGCCATATCTTTTTCGGTGAACGGAAACTCTCTTTCATCATAAGGAGTAATAGAGTCATTAAAATCATTTTTAGATATTACATTATCTTTACCCCATTTTGTATAATATCTCGGTCTTGGTCCGTAGATGTCTAAGATATTCTGAAGTCTTGTATCTGCATAATGATTATTCTTAAAATCATTGCCGATACCTGTATCGTAGCGCTCCTTTATCTTATCGAGCTGTCTCTTGAAATGATCATTATAGTCATTACCGTACTTAACTCCTCCGTTATCAGGATTCATCACAAGTGTAGAGGTTTCATCAAGATAGTCGGAAAACGCTTCAATAATCGCCTTCTTATCCTCTATTGAAGTAACCTTTGTGTTATAAACTTTATCCTTAATCTCTTTGGTCAATTTAAGGAATGTATCATAATCCTTCTCAGACTGATCAATTAGTTTAACATAATCGTCTTGTTTTTTTATAAGATTTGGAAGCGATTTTAACCTTTTCTCTTTATCAGAAATGATTTTTTCAAGATCCAACTCTTTTCTCTTAGACTGATATGCTTCGTAAAGCTTCTCGTTATCCTGGTTCTCAGCTTTAAGATTGTTTAAAGCTACCTCCTGCTCTTTAAGAGTCATTTCAGGTTTAACTTGTATTTTGTGGCGCTCTTCTTCATATTTTTGGTGTGCTTCAATAACCGCTTTATTGGCAAGTTCTAAATCTGCAACCAGTTTAGCTGTATTCTCATCAATAACTCTCTTCTTTAATGCCTCTATCTCGTTTGAAATATTCTTTAATTCCTCTTCCAGTTTGACCTTCTCTTTTAAAGCATTATCTTTCTTCTTAGCACGCCCTTGACGGTCATGTTGAATAGGCATTCTATGACTTATTTCTTCAAGCATACCAAGAAGCGGTAATTCATCAGCGTTCCAGCCATTTTCTATAGCCTTCTGCTGGCCAATCATAAATCCGTACTCTTTATTATTGTCTCTTTCATAATCAACCATATGCTCCGGATGATTGTCAGTTATTCCGTTATAAAGCCCTGGATTAGCTTTAACAACATCTCTTAATTTCACAAAATTATCAGTAAAGCGCTTGTTGGCTTCTTTATATCTCTTAAGGAAATCTTTCTCAGCCTCAAGTGTCCAACCTATCCTTTCATTCCTTACCTTCTCAACTTCAAGATCCCAGAGCAGCTTACCGGCTTTACATATGTTCATATAAGGGACAAAGAAACCCGAACCATCCGGTTTTCTAAGTTTCTCTTCAATCCCTTTAAAGTCTATAACCTTAGTAACTTTACCGTCTGAACCCACTTCATCCTTAGTTGTAAGCTTAGGACCACAGCCTATAATGCCTGCTAGCTGTCCTAAAATCATAGAATTCATGTAAGCATCTGTGTACTCTCCGGCATCATAATTAGTTTCAAGACTCATAAAATCAAAGTAATCTTTATAATGCTCAGCGCCTTTAAATTGTCTCATCTCACTAAGTTTTTCTTTGAAAACTTCGTTATATCGAATCATCTCCTCTATCATCTTAGGATCTCCACCATAATTCCTCGCTCTTATAGTTCCTTGAAAGAAACGAATCGGAGTAACGCTTACATTTTTACCACCTTCATCACGATCGCAACACGTCTCTTCATACTCAGAGTTAAGACTAAGATATTCATTATGCAAATGTTTATCCATTCTCTCTATCCCGGAAGATAGGTTCATCGTAATAAAACCTTGCTGTAAATTATATGCACACTCGGCATTGTCACCTTCAATGTATTTAAGATACTTCTCACTAATTCCATTCTTTCTCTTTGGCATAGTATTAACTCCTTTCCTCATCGCTATGCATCTCATCACTTGCATAACGTTACAGTCTTAATATACTGCTAATATTATATCATAAAACCAATAACAAAAACGCAACAAATTTAATCAAAACCCAGTTAATCACTGTCATTCTAACATACTCCTCTTGTCATTCTGACGCCCCCTCCCCTGTCATTTCAAGCGTAGCGAAGAATCTTTATCCCGAGCTCTGCTCAAGATAACAAAAACCCCCAAGTAGTCTCTAACTACTTGAGGGTTCATACCACTCATCTCACTCTCTTACAACCAACTGTACTTCCTTCTTCCCAGGCATATGCTTATCAACATTTGCCTCTATTCCGTCAAATGTAAACGGCTCATACCAATAATCATCCTGATCATAATATTCATCATGGAAACAGTAGTAATCTGTACCTTCTTTATATTCCTTCTTAGGAACGAACTCCTGAGGATAAGTATACTTATATATTGAACAATTCGTCTCACAATTAAAGAAAGTATCTAAATGTCCGAAATCCTCATCAAATATACAGAACACGCCATACACATCGCCTCTGTAATAGTCAAATTCTTCTTCATCCTCTTCGTCAACAGCCACATCACCCTCGTCAACAGGCGCTTCATCACCATAATCTTCATCGTCATCATATATAATCTGACGCACGTAACCATCTTTCGACGCTTCAAAATAAGCCGTTTTCTTCTTCTTAGAAACGAAGATTCTGCTTACATTTGCAGGAATAATATCTAACTCAACAGTCTTGATACTTCCGGTCTTATAATTATATGCGTACAAAAAGCCATCAGCGTATAAATCCGTCACTCCATCCCCGTTAAAATCAGCAAATGCATAAGATTTGACGTTGGCCAAAGTACTCTTCTTATATTCAAGTTGCTCCCTTGCAAGCGCATCCGTACTTGCAATATCAAGAATATTGATATTGTAGACATAGTGTTTCTTCTTGGTCTTAAGTGTAACCGTAGCTTTACCAACCTTCTTACCGGTAACCTTAACTCCGCCACCGTTATAATTCTTAATCTTCTTAACCTTAATCTTGCCCTTGTTCTTAATCGCAATCGTGTAATTAGCGTATCCGTTAGATTTAGTAAGAATAATAGATGCGCCCTTTAATACGCACTGATTTCTCGTAACCTTCTTAACTTTAGCATTTGCATTAACATTAATAAATGAAAATGTAACCACTAAAGCAAATGCAACTAAAAATGCCTTAAAAACCCTCTTGTTCATATTATTATCTCCTTTGTTATAATTAATGTATTATTATGAATATGGTTCAGCTCATAGTTTCAGTTCAACCTTGATATCCTTATCCACAAGTTTACTGAACGCTTCTCCATCCGATTGATCTCCCACGAAACTTCCGTAATGTGTCGGAATCGCGTACTTAGGCTTCATTTTATTGATAAGCTCAGCCGCCTCCTTATAATTCATCGTAAATGTTCCGCCTATAGGGATAAGAGCTATATCACATTTCACCTCTTTGGCTTCCTTTGTGGCATCGGTATCTCCGGCAATATATATCCTTACACCATCTATAGTAATGATATATCCGCACCATCCCGCCTTCTTCGGATGAAATGACTTCGTCAAGTTATATGCCGGAACCGTTTCAAAAGTGAAATCCGGAGTTTCATATTGCTGCCCTGGCACGACGCAAATCTGTGTTCCTACAGGTGTACTCTTCCTAAGGCTCATCTCAAGCGGTGCCGGAATAATAAATACCGTCTTACTGTCTAATATCTTATGAATATCGGGCATAGAATAATGATCATAATGGTCGTGTGTAATAAAAATATAATCCGCATCATGTGTAGCATCCGCAATATCAAGCGGATCTATGTATATCTTTTTCCCAAAATCTATCAATATGCTATTCTGCGTATTAACAGTAATATTAGAAAGATCCATATCTTATCCTCACTTTCCTTCATATCGACAAAACAAATTAATACTCCTTGCTTTTACGCATCTCTGCACCATCAATCATTTTATAGAATAACTATATCAAACATCCCAAAACATTACAACGACATTTCGAAACATCACGTTTTTTTAGTAAATACGGTATCATATAGTTTAGTCCCACTTTCCGCAGGAAGACAAAAAAGGAACTCTTACGAGCTCCCTAAAATATCTTATGTATCCCACTGATAAATATTTAAGTCCACTTTTTTATCCTTAACTTCAATCCCTTCTGCTTCAAGAAGTCTGGCTTGAACTTCATCTCCGCCAAATGCAAATCCTCCAGCCAAATGTCCTTTAGCATCAACCACCCTAAAGCAAGGAATGTTATCAGGATCCGGATTCTTATGAAGTGCATTTCCAACCGCACGTGACATCTTAGCATTACCTGCAAGTTTGGCTATCTGTGAATAAGTTGCAACTTTACCATAAGGAATCTTCTTTACCGCTTCGTATATTCGCTTGGTCGGGCTGTCGCTTATCAGATTGTAGCTTTGTTCTATCATTATCTTAACATCTTCATCAGAAACAGAGCCATCAAGAATAATTGTGTTCCAATGATCTTTATTATGATGATACCCCGGAATAACAGACTTATACATATCTCGCCAAAAGAATGCATTATCTGGGTCCACCTTAACGTTAAGATTAATAAAACCGTCTCTCTCGTAAGTCCAGAGAAATGCTTTCTTATTGTGCTTGTATCTCACTAACTGCCAGTTATCGTCATGAAACGGAGCATCCTGATACGTATCTGGAAACGAAAGGCCGAATTCAAGCGCTTCTTCTCTTGTAGTCATACACACCTCCTAATTTCGATTCACCGTTTAATTTAAGCACACATAAATATGCGTTTATTATACAACAAAACATAAATGGCAATCAAGTAAGGATAAAGCAACTCAGTTATTTAATCTCCCCCCAAAAAACTGCTCAAAGGGGGGGCATCGTTAAAAGGTGTAAACCTGTTTAATTTTTCCGGAATAATTCCGTCTGATTAAAAATTATACTGCATAAAATTACCGTTATGCTTAAACCCATACGATTCGTATAACTTTACACCCATATCCGATGCTGTAATATAGATCGTTCCGCAGCCATATTCTTTTGCTTCTTTTACTACTCTGTCTAATAACTCTGTAGCAATTCCCATCCTCCTATAATCAGGATCGGTATACATGCTGGACAAGATACCTAATTTTCCTGAAGGGCACGTGAAATAAGGCGGCTTTTCAGCGAAGGACATACCACTTGTTCCGACTATCTTATCACCATCAAATGCCAGCCAGGAAACATAAGTGCCGGCATCTAGATTTCTTTTATAAAAATCCATAAGCGATGTCTCTAGATCTACATCCTGAGGAACTGTTTTACCTACAGATGTGTATTCCTCCGTCAATTGGTCTATTCTCATTTTTATAATTCTGCTTAACTCATTCTCTGACAGTTTCTTATAAACAATATCCATGTGATTTCTCCTTAAACATCTAATTATCCTAATAACATCATATCTCATTATTTTGAAATCCGGCAAAGGAGATTTCATCATTATATTCTTTGCTCGATTATTTGATTGTCAAGGTAAATGCTAGAATTCATACTGAATGTACTTCCTTTATGAAAGAAAGATTCATATCATCATTTTCTGCACTTTCTGAAAGAAGAGTTATCAGTCGGCATGCAGGTCCGGTAGGATGAGTCCTACCTCTCTCCCAAGCCTCAACAGTCTTTACCGAAACACCTAAATAATCAGCAAATATCGCTTGCGTCATACCAGCCTTCTTACGTACACTTTTTATATCGTCACTTTCATATTTTGTAATTGGAGTTATAACATATGTAACTCTTTTAGCCTCTCCTACTCCTTTTTCATAATCAATAGCTTGCTGTATTCCTTCACACAAATCATCAAATAATGAAGACATAATAATCACCTCGCATTCTTTGCGGCTTCATCTTTAAGAGATTTAACTAATTTCTTCAAAACAATCTTCTCTTCACTGGTCAAATTCTCTTTATCACTTTTTTCAAATGCAGTAATTAGATAAATAACCTCATATTCGGCGAAGTCTGTATAACATACTCGCACACTCCCACTCTTCCCTTTATTCGCAACAGAAAATCGTACTTTTCGTATTCCACCTGTTCCCTCCATAACAGGACCAGACTCGGGATCCTTTAACAACATAACTTGTAATTTTATAAGCTCATCATCACCAAGTCCAATCTCTTTTCAACGTTTTGAAAAAAGAGGAACTTCAATGAATGTTCGAATCATACATATCACGCTCCATCTGCTATAATTGATTTTACACCCTACATTGTAGGGTGTAAATACATCAACGCAACAATTAAACTAAATTTAACTAAATAAATTGAATGTTACAAAATGTCCTGATATCAATTATAATTGCATCATGTGATTTTGTCATTGAACTAATAATTCAATCATCGAAAAAGGAAAAGCATGTAGGTCGGGGTCTTCCGCGGAAGATAGGGACTTGCGACGGCACGCTGAAAGCGTGCCTAGTCCTGC
>CAMVPR010000035.1 GCA_947169385.1 uncultured Lachnospiraceae bacterium
TGGGTGGACATGTAATAATGACTGAGGCGAAAGAGATATTGAATCGCGGAATAGAACAGGGCATAGAGCTTGGCATAGAGCAAGGGCTGGAACAAGGGAGAAAAGAAAAAATCCGTATATTTGTGGATTTGGTGAATGACAAAGTCTTGTCTCTCGAGGAAGCCGCCAAAAGAGCAGGAATGACAGTTGATGAGTTCAAGAACCATATAGAAGGATTGGATTAAGTATGTAGAAGAGATGCCATTAGTAAAAGGATGGGTGATATTATGGGTGGACATGTAATAATGACTGAGGCGAAAGAGATATTGAATCGTGGAATAGAACAGGGCCTGGAGCTTGGAATAGAGCAGGGTCTAGAGCGTGGTATGGAGCAGGGTAGATCAGAAGAAAGAATTCGCATATTTGTGGATTTGGTGAATGATAAAGTCTTGTCTCTCGAGGAAGCTGCTAAAAGAGCAGGAATGACAGTTGATGAGTTCAAGAATCATATAGAGGGATTGGACTGAGTATGCGTAGACACACCCCACAGGATATGTCCTGTGGGGTGTGTGTCATTTTGAATAACCCTGTCATAAAGATCCTTCGTCACTTCGTTCCTCAGGATGACATTAAGTTACCATGTCATTCTGAGCGAAGCGAAGAATCTTAAAGATCCTTCGTCGCTACGCTCCTCAGGATGACATTTTTATTATGTTACTTCTATTTTGTTGTGATAAAGGTTTCATAATCCTTAAATATTATATGGCAAATCTCATTATTATATGTTAAAATCATATGGATTATGTATTGTAATATGTTTATGGATAGGAGATTTTATGAGTAAGACAACTTTTAAGGGAACTAATGATTATATAGCTTCAGATGAGCTTATGAAGACTGTTGATGTGGCTATCGCTCTAGAGAAGCCACTTCTCGTTAAGGGGGAGCCGGGAACCGGTAAGACCATGCTTGCAGAGGCAATTGCCAAGGCTCTTGATAAGGAGCTTTACATATGGAATATCAAGTCTACGACTAAGGCACAGGATGGACTTTATCAGTATGATACCATCCAGAGACTGTACGACAGCCAGTTTGGCGAGGAGGGCGTTGACGACATCGCTCATTATATTCAGCTCGGTAAGCTTGGAGAGGCGTTTAAATCAGATAAGCAGGTTGTGTTATTGATAGATGAGATAGACAAAGCGGACCTTGAATTCCCTAACGATCTCCTATGGGAGCTTGACAAGATGGAGTTCTATATCCATGAGACCAAGGAGACAGTTAAGGCTTCTACAAGGCCGATTGTTATAATTACGTCAAATGCTGAGAAGGAGCTCCCGGACGCATTCCTTAGAAGATGTATATTTCACTATATATCATTTCCTGAAGCAGATCAGATGGCAGCTATCGTTCACGCTCACTTTGAGAACTTAGAGGACAATCTGCTTAAACAGGCAATGGATACATTTTATTGGATAAGAAGTATCAGGAATCTCAGAAAGAAACCTTCTACTTCAGAACTCATCGATTGGATAAGAGCTTTATTGATTGGCGGTATTGACCCTGAGAGGATAAGAGCAGAGCTTCCTTTCCTCGGCGTGTTGATTAAGAAGGATGAAGATATTGACCTCGTTAAAGAAATGCAGTTATAAGAGGAAGATGTATGTTTATTGAATTTTTCTATATGTTAAAAGACAGAGGGCTTAATATCTCGACTACCGAGTGGCTTATGTTTATGGATGCGCTAGACAGAGGTCTGTCCAATGGCAGCTTTACCGATCTTTATTATCTCGGTCGTATGATACTTGTTAAGTCGGAGTCTGATTTTGATAAGTACGATATTGCGTTTAGAGAGTATTTCTATAAGGTTCAGGTGGAGGACAGAGTTCCTGCTGACATTTTGAAATGGCTCGATAAGGAAGACAAGACCACGGATCCTCTGCAGAGAGAGCTTTACGAATATAAGACTGCCAAGGACGCCAACGAAGTTAAGCGTCTCTTTAAAGAGAGAGTTAACGAGCAGGACAGCGAGCACAATGGTGGTAACTACTGGATAGGAACAGCCGGAGGTTCTTCGTATGGTCATTCAGGTGTAAATGTCGGAGGTATCAGAGTCGGCGGTCAGGGTGGAATGAAGTCTGCATTTTCTGTCGCAGGAGAGAGAAGATACAGGGATTTCAGAGAGGACAGGGTTCTTTCTATGAGACAGTTCCAGGTTGCATTTAGGAGGCTCAGGCAATATTCATCTAAGCTTGATGTGCCTAAGACAGAACTCGATCTTGATGGAACTATTGATTCTACATGTAACAATGGTGGCTATCTTAAGCTTGAGTTTGACAGACCAAGGAAGAACACGGTTAAGTTAATGCTTCTTTTTGACTGCGGTGGTTCTATGTATCCGTTCAGTCAGCTGTCCAACAGTTTGTTCCAGGCGGTACATAAGGCTAATCACTTCAAGGATGTTAAGACCTATTATTTTCATAATTGCATTTACTCACATCTATATAAGACAGCGGAGTGTGAGTATGGCGATTGGGTGGAATTAGACCATGTATTCAGACATACTGACAAGGATTACAAGGTTATAATCGTCGGAGATGCAGCTATGGCTCCTGAGGAACTTACCGATATCAACGGTAATTACAGAGGACCTAATAAAGGATTGTCAGGTTTAGAGTGGTGTAGATATTTCAAGACCAAGTATAACAAGATTATCTGGCTTAATCCTAAGCTTCACAAGGGATTGTCATCTCAGCTTTCATGGATGGAATCTGAGGCGGTGCTTGCTGAAGAGTTTAGAATGTATCAACTCTCTGTTGAGGGCCTTAAGGAAGGTATATCCTACCTTATGGCTTCAAAATAGGGTTTAATTGTTGATTATTATATGTTATAATATTACATTGCGTGACATTTAGAGTAATGCGCAGTTTATGTAAAGCATGGGGAGAGTGCTTAAGAAAGGATTTATCATGTTAAAGAAAGTACTTTTTGTTCTTGCAGTTTTGCTGTCTGCGGCAGGTGGGTGCTATGCGGGCAAGATGGCGTCAAGTCTTGATCTTATGAATCGTGACACCGGCAAGACTATAAGCGATGTAGATTTAGGAGATATTCAGGTTACATCCGATACAGATATTATCAATATTTTGCTTATTGGTTCCGATACCAGAGCTGAGCTTGGCTCAGAGCAGTGGGGTCGAAGCGATACGGTTATGATAGCTACTATGGACAATAAGCATAAGCAGTTGAAGCTTACCTCGCTCATGCGTGATATGGAGGTTGAGATACCGGGATATGGCATTCAGAAGTTCAACTCGGCATATGCTTACGGCGGGCCTGAGCTTCTATATAAGACCATTGCTACTAACTTTGGTGTTTCACTTGATGGATATGCAACGGTTGACTTTGAGGCATTTAAGGATATTGTTAATGAGGTTGGTGGTGTAGATATCGAGCTTGGTGAGACTGAGGCGAACTACTTGAATACTACCAACTACATCCGCAAGAAGAAATACCGTAATGTAAGTCCTGGATGGAATACTCTTAACGGAGATCAGGCGCTTGGTTACTGTCGTGTCAGAAAGGTTCCTAATGTCAAGGGTACCAATAACGATCAGGGACGTACCGAGAGACAGCGTATGGTTATGGCTGCTATATTTGACAAGGTTAAGTCAATGCCTATGTCTAAGTGGATGAAGATACTTGATGTTGTTCTTCCTAATATAACTACAGACGTAAGCAATTCTCAGATAGTTGGTTATGCGACCAATGTTGTTACAATGGGTACAACGGAGATCACACCATATCGTATTCCTGTTGAAGGATATTATGATGGTAGAAGCTTACATGGTAACGGTTCGGTTCTTAACCTTAACATGGAGGCTAACAAGAATTTCCTTCAGACATTTATCTACGATTACGACGGTAAGGGAGACCTTCCGGGTGCAACGACAGAGGTGGCGAATTAACAATGGGTAAGAAGATATTTAAGATATTTATAGTTGGATTTTTTAAGGCTGTTGCAGTTCTTTTATGTATGATACTCGCAGCGGTCGGTGGATTCTTCGGAACCAAGAAGTATTATACTGTTAAGAATCAGAAAGCCAAGGAATCAGAAGCTAAGAAGATGATTTCGGGCGCTAAGGTTGATAAGGTATCAAGGAACTTGATATTCTCATACAACCCTGATAAGAATACTATTTCAAATGCAGTTTTAGAGGTTTATGACACAGAGAATCAGGTTATGAGCTATGTGACAATACCTACAAGTGTAGAGGTTACTATTCCTGCCAACATGTACAGAAAGCTTTTGGCTGTTAATCAGGAGATACCTCAGATCTTTAAGTTTTATAAGCTGCCTAAGTATTTTGATAAGGAAGACGATACCAAGTACGGTTATGGAGCTATTATTTTAGCCAGCATGCTTGATGTTGACATTTCTTATTATACTGTTGTCGACAAGTCTGCGTTTGACGAGGTATTTGAATCACAGAAGTCTAATGTCAAGAATAACGGTACGATTAATGGATTTGATTACTCAGGAAGTACAACAACTGCTGCGGTTGATGACAGTGCTCCGAGCGGAGACGATCCATATGCACACGATGACAGTTTTGTAAACGCATCGTCCGGAGTTGCGGCTAACACACCGGTTCAAGATGAAGGATCTGTCGGAAGCAAGATAGTTAATGTTTCAGTTCTTAGAGAGGATTATAAATCCCAGTTTGATTCAGTTAAGGGAGACGAGGTAGATTTTACTGATTATATGACAGATAAGGTCTTCCCGACATTTATGTCTAACCTTGACAGCAGCGACAAGTTAAGCTATGTCGAGAACTACATGGAGCTTGATACATTTAACTACTATGTAGTACCGGGAGCTTACCATGGCAAGGTTTATTCCATAGATTCTGATAAGGCCTCTAAGTTGTTTAAGAAGCTTGGAGTACCTAAGAGTACTGAAGGCGAGGACTATACAGAGGAAGAAGTTGTGGAGAGCGTTCCTGAGGTAACTAACATTCAGGTGCTTAACGGTTCCGGTGTACAGGGTGTGGCTGCTAAATGGCAGACCAATCTTACAACTAACGGATTTACTGTTGCTACAATCGGCAATTATGATCAGAGACTCAGCGATACTCTTATCATTGTTAAGGAAGAGGGCATGGGTCAGGAGCTTATGAAATACTTTACCAATCCTACTATCCAGGTCGGAGCGGTTCCGGATGGCTTAGATGCAACTGTAGTAGTGGGAATCAATGACGCTAATATTCAGTAGTTATATATAAGACGGGTGGTTTAAATGTTTGGAGTTAATTATACTAACCGGCAATTATTTGAATATGCTAAGGAGAATTATCAGACTCTGATCTTTCACTGCGTCAAGCTTAATTCTGAAGGATATTGGAGCAAGCCTGAACAGATTCTTAAACAGACTGTCAACGAGCAGTTGGATCTGTATCTTCAGGCCTTGCTCGTTATATGTGCGGTAGAATGCAAGAAGTATGGACCTGAGCAGAGACATTTTGTGAGGTCTATACCGGATTCTAACCCTCTTAAGATAGGTGAGGATGAGAAGCTTTCTATGGAGCTTGTTAATCAGGCGAAGAAAGTATTATCTGCGCCTCCTATACTTTTACAGCTCTTTTCTCTTAGAGACAGAGAGAAGAAGACTCAACTATCCATAATGTTTATGGATACCATGATTAACATTGTTATAGCACTTTCATATCTTGAAGAGAGAGAAGGCAAGGGCGTTGTCAGGTTTCTTCGCGCTTATCTTAATCAGATAAGAGCGTTTCTTGGCAAGGACCTTATTTATCTTGCGGAGATTGATGAACACTATGTTCAGCTCAAGATTCAGGCGCCTACTTTCAAGACCGGATATCTTAGAGATGAGATGGAGTATGCTCATCATGTTGTGGATACAACTAATGCAATCGGAAGTGAAGTTACGACTCCGAGCAGTTCGGTTGTCTCTAACAAGAATAATGAAGATACGGTATCATTTGACAGAGATACAGAGGATGTTAAGGGCAATGTTTCTACATTAGATGGCAATCTAATGTTTGAAGAAGAGCGTAATGACTATATTCCTAATTATGAGGATACACTTGAGGAAGATTACGAAGATTCTGCTAATGAAGAGCAGGTTATATATAAGACCAACAGAGATGAGGTTGTAACTCCTAAGACTGAGAAGGAGGATTCTGACAAGCCCGAGCAGGAAGCGGAGCCTGATGAGAAGCCTCAACTTGACAAGGACGAGATTGCCAAGGAGATTGCCAAGGCGAAGCTAGAACTAGAGGAAGCCAAGGATGCTAAGAGAGCGCAGGCTGTTGAGAAGCTTATGGAACAGTTGGGTGAGCTTGTCGGACTTGAGGGCGTTAAGCAGGAGATGCAATCTTTGGTCAACCTTATTAAAGTCCGTAAGATGCGCCAGAATTACAATCTTCCGCAGATGGAGATGTCTTATCATATGGTGTTTACCGGAGCAGCGGGAACAGGTAAGACGACGGTTGCAAGGCTTGTGTCTGAGATATATAAGGAGCTTGGTGTCCTGTCTAAGGGTACATTAGTGGAGACAGACAGAGCGGGACTTGTTGCAGGTTATCTTGGACAGACCGCGATGAAGGTTAAAGAAGTTGTTAACCAGGCTTTAGGCGGAGTGCTCTTTATCGACGAGGCTTATTCTTTGTCGAGCCGTGATGCCGGTGATGACTATGGTATAGAGGCGATAGATACCTTGGTTAAGGAGATGGAGGATCACAGGAACGATCTTGTCGTAATCGTTGCCGGTTACGAGAAGGAGATGGATAGGTTCCTGAAGTCCAACACAGGTCTTATATCGCGATTTAACAAGTTTATTAACTTCCCGGATTACTCTAACGAGGAGCTTGTCGACATTCTTAAGATGATGGCAGACAAGTCGGGAATGATGATTGAGGACGACGCGTTAGAACTTGTGCAGATACATCTAGAGTGCATGAGTGCTGAGAGCAAGAAAGAGTTCGGTAATGCGAGAGGTATTCGTAACCTCTTTGAGAAGATAGTAACCAAGCAGGCTGACAGAATTGTATTGATGGACAAGCCTAATGTAGACGATCTTAAGATTATCAAAGCCGAGGATGTAGATCTATGAAGATATTTATGGTCAGATGGAAGAGTATATGTGAAGGACAGATGCTTAGGGCTATGAAGGCTCTAGGCATCGATGTTTATGAGTGGACTTATCCGGGAGACGACGCCGATTACAGTCAGGAAGCGCTTGATCAGCTTTCCTACGAGCTTGTTAAGGATAAGTTCGATTATATATTCTCAGTGGATTTCTTTCCGCTTGTTGCAAGAGTTGCGCCGGTAGCTAAGATACCGTACATTTCGTGGTCGGTTGACTGCCCTGTTCTTCAGTACTATTCTAAGACACTTTCGTTGCCGTACAACAGGATATTCTTGTTTGATTATGCGATGTATCAGGAGTTTCTTCCTGTCAATCCGGATAACATTTTCTATCTGCCGCTTGCTGTCGATCAGCCACACTATGATGAGGTTATAGCGACTATTACTGCTGAGGACAGAAGGCGATTTGCGGCGGATGTTTCATTTGTAGGATCATTATACACAGAGAAATGCGCCTACGACAAGATTAAAGGACTTGACGGCTATGCAAGAGGATATGCTGAAGGTCTGATAGAAGCTCAACTTAAGGTCTATGGATATAACTTTTTGCTAGAGACAATTACGGATGAATTTGCAGATGAATTCACCAAGGTGGTGGGAAGCAGCAACATCAACGAGGATTACAACATAGATTCTAAGGTTGCTATCAGCCAGATGTATTTGGGAGAGAAGGTTACTTCGTTGGAGCGAGTAAGGCTTTTAAAGTATCTTTCCGAGAGATTTAAGGTTGATTTATATACAATGAGTGACTGCTCGATGATGCCTAAGATTAATTTTAAGGGCAAGGCAGAGTCTTATGTTGAGATGCCTAAGATATTTAATCTTTCTAAGATTAATATCAATCCGACGTCTAAGACGATAAGAACCGGACTTCCGCAGAGAGCGTGGGATATACTGGCTGCGGGCGGTTTTATGCTCACTAATTATCAGGAGGAATTGCCGGAGTTCTTTACGCCGGGTGTTGAGGTCGAGACTTACGGAAGTTTTGAAGAGTGCGCTGACAAGATTGCTTATTACTTGGAGCATGAGGATGAGAGGGCGGCTATCGCCAAGGTGGGACATGACAAGGCGAAGGAACTTCACAACTATATGGTGAGATTTACTCAGATGTTTGATATGCTTAAGTGACGGAGGTAATGAATTGAGCGATATTAAGAGATTGCTTTTGATAAAGGGGTTTTCAAGATATAATGCACTTAGAGTATTTGCGGACTTTTTAAAGTCCGCTTTTCGTGATATGGGGATAGAAGTCGATGTTATAGGTGAGAATATCGACGACTTGGATAATGAAGTGCATCAAGCGTTAGAAAGGTCTTATGATGCGATACTAGCGCTAAACGGGGTTCTCGCAGATCAGGAGATGAAGGACGGCTCGTATCTGATGGACAATTTTGATGCGCCGTTTTATGCTTACTATGTAGATCATCCTTGTACCAACGCCGAAAGGCAACAGACTATCCTCAACAGATACTATGCGTTTCAGGTCGATAGGAACTACGTTGATCTGCTCCTTAAGCCTAACCCTAATATAAGAGATTGTGGTCTCATATATCAGGCGGGTATTGAGAGTAACAGTTCTGACAAGGTATTTGAAACGAGACGCAACGAGGTTCTCTTTGTCGGAACTTATAAGGGACATGAGTCGATACTTACAGACCTTAAATCAGACAATTCTCCGCTTGGACTTATCAAGCAGAAGATGGCAGAGATAGGCGTTAAAGAACCCAAACACACTCTTGAGGGACTTTATGACATCGCAATCAATGAGCTTGGTGCCAGAATTCCTGATGACGAATACTATACATACATATATGAGTGCCAGGATGTAGAATACTATCTTCGTTCGTATTTTCGTGAAAATGCAGTCAATGCGCTGGTCGATAACAATATCCCTGTTACCGTATACGGTGACGGCTGGAGTGAATTGGATGTCAAGGATACTAGCTTTTTAAAATGTATGCCTCCTTGTGATTTTATGGAATTTCCTTCTATAATATCGGACTATAGATATGTTCTTAACGTTCTTCCGTGGTCTAAAGCAGGCTTTCATGACAGGATTGCCAACACTCTTCTTAACGGAGCAATATCATTTACCGACGAAAGCGAGTATATCAATGAAGAGGGTATGAATGACAAGTATCTTAAGACATATAGACTTGATGATATGGCGACTTTGGTCAGTGCGGTTAAGGAGATGATGGCTGATGAAGAGAGAGCTAGCGCCCTTGCTAAAGCGGGGCAGGAGTATGCGAGGGCTAATCATACCTGGGCTAACCGCGCTAAAGAGATTATAGACTTTATGATCAGCCATGCGATGGATAAAGATGTTATCGATACATGGGGTGACATTGAGAAAGAATTTACCAAAAGAGGTTATCATGTGATGCTGCCGGAGCACCTTAAGTGCGACGTTACAGGTGACAGGCCAAGATTTCTTCTTCTGACTCATCAGTTTACAAGAACCGGTGCGCCTAATGCTTTGGTTAATCTTGCAGAGAGACTGAGCCTAAAGGGTGATGTTTGCTTTATGTGCCCTGAGATTGGCGAGACGGTGAGGGGTCTTCTTGACAGGGGCTATCCTGTTGTAATCGCTCCTAAGTATTGGGAGAGAAAGTTCGTGTTTAAGGGTTTTGCCAGGAAGTTCGATATGGTTGTTGCCAATACTGTACTTAACTTCCCGGCTGTTATGATACTTGACGGTGCAGATGTGCCTGTTTACTGGTGGATTCACGAGCACGAGAGTTACTTTGAATACGGGCGTGGAGAGATTCCTAATCCTAATTCGTTTAAGACCAATATCCGTGTTCTCGCTGTGAGCGACTATGTTAAGAACATAATAAAGAAAGAGTTTGATTACGACGCTTCAACATTTATGTTTGGTGTTAAAGATTTTGGTGTAGATATCAGCGCTGACTCTAATATTAGCGGACCTCTTCATTTCCTGGTTATCGGTCCTGTATCTTTAGAGAAAGGTCAGGACTTGCTGATTAATGCCTATTCACATTTACCAAACGGAGTGAAAGATCAGCTAAAGATTACATTTGTAGGAACGAAGTCCAACGACGCTTTTTGTAAGCACTTTGCAAATGATATTGCTAAGGAGAAGAATCTTCAGTATTTGGATGCGATGCCACAGGAGGAGTTGATGAAGCTCTTGGCTTTATCGGACGGAGTTATTGTCTGCTCGAGAGTTGAGACGGTGTCTACCGTTGCTGTTGAGGCGATGAGCCTTAAGAAATGTGTCGTGGCAGGTGATTCGGTGGCTATTTCATCTTATATAGAAGATAGACGAAACGGGTATCTTTATAAGACTGAGGATGTTGAGTCATTTATAGAAGTACTTAAGAGACTTGCAGCTGACGGACGAGGGGTGATTTCTAAGGTTGGAGAGTGCTCTAGAGAGATTTATGATAATGAGTTCTCAATGTCGGCATTTGACAAAAGAATTAATGAGATTATGTTTGGCGATGCATAGGAGTGTGCATTGCCAAACTCTTTAATTCCTCACAAAATATATGTTGACTTTAGACTTGTCTTTATGTTATATTATTCAAGCGATGGAAGGAAGAAGACCTTAGGGCTTCTTTTTTTATGCTCATTAATTAAAGTAGGAGGTGGAAGTTGTGCGCGTTAAGATTACATTAGCATGTACAGAGTGTAAGAACCGCAATTACAACATGACCAAGGACAAGAAGAATCATCCAGACAGGATGGAGACTAACAAGTATTGTCCGTTTTGTAAGAAGCATACCTTACACAAGGAGACTAAGTAATAGGTTTTAGGGAGGTAGCATATGAGCGAATCAAGCAATGACCAGAAGAATAGCTGGTTTAAGGGTGTTAAAGCCGAGATTAAAAAGATCATATGGCCGAGCAAGAAAGATTTAGCTAAACAGACTGTAGTTGTCCTTGTATCAGCAATAGTTATCGGTGTTATCGTTGCTATTATTGATATGGGTATCCAATACGGTATTGATGCATTGATCAACCTATAATAAACCGATTCAAGTAATCGTAGGAGGGTGATAAGTATGGCTGATGAAGCTAAATGGTATGTTGCTCACACTTATTCGGGCTATGAGAATAAGGTCAAAACCACAATTGAGAAGACAGTTGAGAATCGTAAATTGCAGGACCAGATATTAGAAGTTATGGTTCCTATGCAGACTGTCATTGAAACCAAAGGTGACAAGAGAAAGGAAGTTCAGCGTAAGCTCTTCCCTGGTTACGTTATGGTTCATATGGTTATGAATGATGATACTTGGTATGTTGTCCGTAACACAAGAGGTGTTACAGGATTCGTCGGACCGGGATCCAATCCTGTTCCTTTGACCGAGGATGAGATTCGTAACATGGGTATTCTTCAGAGCAAGAAGGCTACCTTGGATATTAATGTTGGTGACAGGATTAGAGTTGTATCAGGTCCTTGGGCTGACACAGAGTCAGTTGTGACTAATGTTAATGAACAAAAAGAGAAGATTTCCATAGATATTGAAATGCAAGGTCGCGATATCTCGGTTGAAATTGATTTCTCAGATATACAGAAGTTAAGTTAATGTCTGATATTCAGACGGTGGGAGGGTTACATCCCGCTATACCACATTTAGGAGGTGCGCTATAATGGCGAAGAAAGTTACAGGTTACATTAAATTACAGATTCCTGCAGGTAAGGCAACACCAGCTCCACCGGTCGGACCAGCACTTGGTCAGCACGGTGTTAATATTGTTGAGTTTACTAAGCAGTTTAATGCTCAGACAGCAGATCAGGGTGACACAATTATCCCTGTTATCATCACTGTATACCAGGATAGAAGTTTTAGCTTTATCACTAAGACTCCACCTGCTGCAGTATTACTTAAGAAGGCAGCTAAGATTCAGAAGGGTGCAGGTAACTCTATTAAAGAGACTGTTGCTACCATCAAGAGAGAAGAAGTACAGAAGATTGCTGAACTTAAGATGAAAGATTTGAACGCAGGTAGCATTGAGGCAGCAACCAGCATGATCGCAGGTACTGCTCGTAGCATGGGTATTAAGGTAGAAGATTGATTGGATTAAGGCAAGACGATGCTCTGCCTTATTGATAACATTTGACGACTTATACTTATGAATATTGATATAAGTGGGAGGGTTTCTTCCCGATATTACCACAGGAGGTTTTAAACATGAAAAAAGGTAAAAGATATGTAGAAGCTTCTAAGATTGTAGATAAGACTACAACTTATGAAGTTGCTGAGGCAGTTAGTTTGGTTAAGAAGTCTGCAAGCGCTAAGTTTGATGAGACTGTTGAGGCTCACATCCGTTTGGGTGTTGATAGCCGTCACGCTGACCAGCAGGTACGTGGTGCGGTTGTATTACCACACGGTACAGGTAAGAAGGTTCGCGTTTTAGTATTCGCAAAGGGACCAAAGGCTGACGAGGCACAGGCTGCCGGAGCTGATTATGTAGGAGCTGAGGAGCTCATTCCAAAGATTCAGAATGATGGTTGGTTAGATTTTGATGTTGTTGTTGCAACACCTGATATGATGGGCGTCGTAGGACGTCTTGGTAAGGTTTTGGGTCCTAAGGGCTTGATGCCTAACCCTAAAGCCGGCACTGTTACTATGGATGTCACCAAGGCAATTGAGGACATCAAAGCCGGTAAGATTGAGTATCGTCTCGACAAGGCTAATATTATTCACGTGCCAATCGGAAAGGCTTCTTTCTCAGAGGAGCAGCTTTCTGAGAACTTCCAGACTTTAATGGATGCTGTTGTTAAGGCTAAGCCAGCATCAGCTAAGGGTACATACTTAAGAAGCGTTGTTATTGCTTCAACTATGGGACCTGGAGTTAAGCTTAATACAGCTAAGTTTATGTAAGTTAACATTTATTCCATCGCATTTTCATCGCGGGCAGCAAGATTGTTGCCTGCGATTTTTTTATGTGCTATTATACACATGTATTGTCAAATGACGGAGGTGCCTTATGATTAGCAATGTCCTTATGTTTAGAAGAGCAAATGTCTGCTACGACACTCTTAATATATTCACCGACCAAGTTGCCTCGTGCTTAAAGAAGCGTGGAATCAACGTTGATTTCATTAATCTTGATTCTAAGGACGTTGAGGGTGAGATTTATAGGGTGATAAACAATAGATACGACGTTGCGCTCACATTTAATTCGGTCGGGCAACACGCGTTTAAGGTTAATGGACAGTTCTTGCTCGATTACATGAAGGTGCCTTTTTATAATTATATAGTCGATCACCCGATGAGGCATTATAAGCATTTATGTGTTCCGCTTAAAGATTATCATGTCTTTTGCCTTGATAAAGGGCATGAGGAGTACATCTTAAAGTCACATCCTAACATCAAGACTGCTAACACGCTTCCGTTAGGCGGATGGATAAATGAAGGTGCGAATATCAAGCCGATTAGGGACAGACGGTACGATGTTGTCCTGACCGGAAGTTATTATAGCCTTTCTGATATCGAGGATACTATTCTTAATGGTGACAAGCAGTTTATTGATCTTACGATTGCCACGATTAATTATATGCTTGATAACAGGAGTGTGAGCAATGAAGACGCTCTTAAGGCGGTTTTAGAGGCGAATTCTATCAATGTTGATGATTCAACATTTGCAATGTATCTTAATAAGATTGACAGGTCTAATCATTATGTCAATGCTTATGTGAGAGAAGAAGTGGTAAGGTACGTAATTGATTCGGGAGTGAGTCTTCATTTGTTCGGAGACGGATGGGATAGGTTGAATGTAGACGACTGGAAGAACACGGTTATTCATAAGGGAGTTCCTTACACCGAGACGGCTGATATATATGCCGATGCCAAGGTGTGCCTTAACACTATGCCTTGGTTTAAGAAGGGGCTTCATGACAGGGTTCCTACCGCTATGCTTAACGGTGCTGTGGCATTGACTGACACTACGGAGTATATCGACGAGTTCTTTGTGACTGAGGGCGATGATATAGAGCTTTTGACATTTGACATAGCTAATCCGGTTACGGCGGTGGAGAAGCTTAAGTCGGTGCTTGGTGATGCTAAACTTCTTGAGGGAGTATCGGAAAGGGGCAGGAGAAAAGCTTTATGTGACCTGACCTGGGAGGTTAGAGTTGACCAAATGATAGAGATTTTTGAAGAAAATAAAAATAATGCTTGACTTAACTAAGTTGTTGTGATAAAGTATGCAAGGATTAACCGCCGAAGACAGTAGGTGTCGCAAGACGTAACGCATGCAACCTACCGAGGATGTAATTTATTTCAATTATTATTTGGATTGATATTGCAGCTTCATGTTTTCGGACATGAAGTTTTTTTATATCTTATTAGTCCTTTGGATGGTTAAAATATTTAAAGGAGGATAAAAAAGTGGCAAAAGTAGAATTAAAACAGCCTATCGTAGAAGAGATTAAAGAGAACTTAAATGAAGCACAGGCAGTAGTTTTGGTTGATCACAGAGGTCTTACTGTTGCAGAGGATACTGATCTTCGTAAGCAGCTTCGTGAGAACGACGTTATATACAAGGTATATAAGAACACAATGATCAATCTTGCTATCAAGGATACAGAGTATGCTGATCTTGCTAAGGATCTTGAAGGTCCTACAGCTATGGCAGTATCTAAGACAGATGCTACAGCACCTGCACGTATTCTTTGCAAGTTCGCTAAGAACGCTCCTGCACTTGAGGTTAAGTCAGGATTTGTTGATGGTCTTTACTATGATGCTAAGGGTATCGACACCTTATCTAAGGTTCCTAGCAAGGAAGAATTGCTTTCAAAGTTACTTGGCAGCTTCAAGTCACCTATTACCAACTTTGCACGTGTTATCAAACAGGTTGCAGAGCAGAAAGATGGTGGAGAGGCTCCTGCTGAGGCTCCAGCCGAGGCGCCTGCGGAAGCATAATTATTTAGTTTACATTTAACATTTTAATTATTAATGAATTGGAGGATTATATCATGACAGTTGATGAGATTTTAGAAGGTATTGACAGTTTAACTGTATTAGAGCTTAATGATTTAGTATCTAAGGTTGAGGAGAAGTACGGCGTATCTGCAGCAGCAGGCGTTGTAGTAGCAGCAGGTGCTGCAGCTGGCGGAGACGCAGCTGGCGCTGAGAAGGATGAGTTCGATGTAGAGCTTACTGAAGTTGGTGGAGCTAAGGTTAAGGTTATCAAGGTCGTTCGTGAGGTTACCGGTCTTGGACTTAAGGAAGCTAAGGACGTTGTTGATGGCGCTCCTAAGATCATCAAGGAAGGTGCTACTAAGGCTGAGGCTGAGGACATCAAGGCTAAGCTTGAGGCTGAGGGTGCTAAGATTACTCTTAAGTAATTTTACTTTTGTTTATCCTGCCTGCGGTTATACCGTAGGCTTTTTTTATTGGCTATGAGTATTTGGTGAAGTCAGGAGCTTTGGTTGACTATGAAATATGCCTTTGCTATAATTCTTTTATAAATAAGTATAGTAAAAGGCGTGATATTATGAATAAGTTTATCAAGAAGATAGTTGTTATAATTGTAATGGCGGTTATTATTGTGGGAGAGTCTTCATTTGCCACAACTGCCAATGCTGCTACCACATATACCAAAGCTAAGATTGATTCTACAATCACATCTAAGACCAAGTCTATTACTTCATACAAGAAGAAGATCAAGACGCTCAAGAAGAAGATTAAGAAGAAGTCTACTAAGGCGTCTCTCAAGAAGAAATACAAGAAGAAGGTTAAGACATACAACAACAAGATTGATGCCATAGAGTACGAGATTGTTGCTCTTCAGTATGCGCTTACTACTGTTGTAACTGATATTACCGTTGATCTTGACGGAGATCTCAAGTACGATGTCAACGAGGATTATATTATCACTTATTCGGTTGACAACATGTCTAAGAAGTATCCGAGCGATATCAAGTGGGCTTCAAGCAATACTGCGGTTGCTACTATCGCTGAATACAACGGTGATCTGACGCTCTCTGTTGTTGGAGCCGGTGATACTACTATTTCTGTTGTTTGTTCATCAAGCAACTTAATTACAACTCTTGATGTTCATGTTGACGAGCCTAATGCATACGTCGAGAATATTAATGTAGCTTCAAGAAGCATTACAGTTCCTATGGGACAGGACTACGTTGATAATTATCAGATTGTATTTGCTGACAGCACCAAGCCTTACGAGGAGGATTTGGGTTGGAGTTCATCAGATCCTGGTGTGGCGACGGTGACATGGGTTACAGATCCTAATGACAACACCAAGGGTACCTACACAATTCATCCTGTCGAGCCGGGCGTGGCAAGGATTTCAATCATTTCTGATTACAGTGAGGGAGGCACAACTATCGACGTAAAAGTAGTCGATAAATAACCTCTTGACATAGAGTGTTCATTGTGATAGAATACTATTCTGTATCGGTATGGGTTTTTATCTCTTAATACTATAACTTAATAATAATTGTTAGGGCGCGGTAGGGTTCTAGCGGTTTTTTGCGCTTTTTTACATGTGCGATTATAGGTATAGCGGGGATACTTATATATGATACGAATATTATATAAGAGGTGAAGCACTCGATGAAGAAAAGCAGAATCAACCTTATCAAAGCCGGCAAAGATGTCCGTATGAGTTATGCTCGTAAAAAAGAGATTCTTGATATGCCTAATTTGATTGAGGTACAGCGAGATTCCTATCAATGGTTCCTGGATGAGGGCTTAATGGAGGCGTTCAATGATGTAATGCCTATTGAAGACCGAAGTGGGGACTTTAGTTTATCATATCAGAGCCACAGGTTCTGTTACGATGAGATTAAGTATAACATTGAACAATGTAAGGAATATGGCGTCACCTATGCCGTACCACTTAAAGTTAAATTAGCTCTTCGTAACATGAAAGAAGAGTCAGACGAGATTATAGAGAATGAGATATTCATGGGAGACTTGCCTCTTATGACAGAGACAGGTACTTTCGTAGTCAATGGTGCCGAGCGTGTTATCGTAAGCCAGTTGGTTCGTTCTCCTGGAGTATACTATACTCTTGACAGAGACAAGTTCGGTAAGAGATTATTCAATTCCCAGGTTATTCCTAATAGAGGTGCATGGTTAGAGTATGAGACAGACACTAACGATGTGTTTTATGTGCGCGTGGATAGGAACCGTAAAGTTCCTGTAACCGTGCTTATTCGTGCGCTTGGTGTTGGCACCGACGCTCAGATTAAGGAGCTTTTCGGTGAGGACAGAAAGATCCTTGCGACATTAGAGAAGGATATTTCCACTGACCAGAGAACAGGTCTTGAGGAACTATATAAGAAGATTAAGCCTGGCGATCCATTTTCAGAGGACAACGCATACAACTTAATCACAGGTATGTATCTTGACGATGGTAAGTACGATCTTGCTAAGGTTGGACGTTTCAAGTTCAACACGAAGCTTTCGTTAAGAAATCGTGCTGTTGGCCGCGTACTTTCACAGGATGTAGTGGACCCATCAACAGGCGAGGTTATCTACGCTTCAGGTACAACTCTTACCAGAGAGATATGTGATGATATTCAGTATAAGGCTGTTGAGTACATTTTCGTTGAAGTTAATGTTACTCCAGGTATGGGAGACAACTTCCCTAGCGAAGTTAAGATTCTCTCTAATATGATGGTTGACATCACAGAGTGGACTCCGTTTTCTAAGGAGGACGCTATTGCTCTTGGTATTACTGAAGAAGTTTATTATCCTGAGCTTAAGAATATATTAGAGCAGGCAGACGGCAATGAGACAGAACTTAAGAAGCTTATCAGCCGCAACATTTCTAATCTTATTCCAAGACATATTACATTAGAAGATATATTTGTATCTATCAACTACAACATCACAGTTCAGTACGGAATCGGTAATTTCGATGATATCGATCACTTGGGTAACCGTCGTATCCGTGCAGTCGGTGAGCTTTTGCAGAACCAGTACAGACTTGGCCTTTCTCGTCTTGAGCGTGGCGTTCGTGAGAAGATGCAGACTATGGATGAGGAGAACATCAGCATCCAGTCACTTATCAATATCAAGCCTGTAACAGGTGTTATTAAAGAGTTCTTCGGAAGCTCACAGCTTTCACAGTTCATGGATCAGAACAACCCTCTTGCAGAGCTTACACATAAGAGACGTTTATCAGCTCTTGGACCTGGTGGTCTTTCAAGAGATCGTGCAGGTTTCGAGGTCCGCGACGTACACTATACTCACTATGGTCGTATGTGTCCTATCGAGACTCCTGAAGGACCTAACATCGGTCTTATCAACTCTCTTGCTACATATGCAAGAATTAACGAGTACGGTTTCGTTGAGGCACCATACTTCAAGTGCGACAAGTCAGATCCTAAGAACCCTCGAGTTACAGATGAGGCTATTTATCTGACTGCCGATGAAGAAGATAATTACCATGTAGCTCAGGCTAATGCTAAGCTTGATGAGAATGGCTACTTTGTTAATGATAACGTAGCAGGTCGTTATAAAGAGGAGACAGCCGAGTTCTCTAAGGAACTCATCGATCTTATGGATGTATCTCCTAGAATGGTATTCTCAGTTGCGACATCGATGATTCCATTCTTGCAGAACGACGATGCTAACCGTGCACTCATGGGTTCCAACATGCAGCGTCAGGCCGTGCCTCTTCTTATAACCGAGGCACCTGTTGTTGGTACCGGTATGGAGGAGAAGGCAGCGGTTGACTCAGGTATTTGTATTCTTGCTAAGAGAGACGGTGTTGTTGAGATTTCTTCAAGTACCGAGATTGTAGTAAGACCTGATGATGCGAAGGAGAAGGATGTATATCATCTTACTAAGTTTGCCAGAAGTAACCAGAGTAACTGTGTTAACCAGAGACCTATTGTATTCAAGGGCGACAAGGTTAAGAAGGGACAGGTTATCGCTGACGGAGCATCTACCGATCACGGTGAGATAGCTCTTGGTAAGAACCCACTTATCGGATTTATGACCTGGGAAGGTTATAACTACGAGGATGCTGTTCTTATGAGCGAACGTATGGTTCAGGATGATGTTTATACATCAGTACATATTGAGAAATACGTAGCTGAAGCAAGAGATACCAAGCTCGGACCTGAAGAGATTACTAAGGATCTTGCAGGACTTGGCGAGGATGTACTTAAGGATCTCGACGAGAACGGTGTAATCCGTGTCGGTGCTGAGGTTCGTGCGGGAGATATCTTGGTTGGTAAGGTAACTCCTAAGGGAGAGACAGAGCTTACTCCTGAAGAGAGGCTTTTAAGAGCTATCTTCGGTGAGAAGGCAAGAGAGGTTCGTGATACCTCACTTCGTGTACCTCATGGAGCTTATGGTGTAATCATGAGTACACAGACATTTACAAGAGAGAACAAAGACGAGTTGTCACCTGGTGTCAACAAGTCAGTTAACGTTTATATAGCACAGAAACGTAAGATCAGTGTCGGTGATAAGATGGCTGGTCGTCATGGTAACAAGGGTGTCATTTCCCGTATCTTACCTGTTGAGGATATGCCATTCTTACCTAATGGACGTCCGCTTGATATCGTACTTAATCCATTGGGTGTGCCTTCGCGTATGAACATTGGACAGGTCCTTGAGATTCACTTGTCTTTGGCTGCTAAGGTACTTGGTATCAACGTTTCAACACCAATCTTTAACGGCGCTAACGAGGTTGATATTATGGAGACCTTAGAGCTTGCCAATGATTATGCTAACGAAGAATGGGAAGTATTCGAAGAGCGTTGGGGCGATCAAGTTAATGATGATGTTATGGAATATCTTTCAGAGCACAGAGACCATAGAGAAGAGTGGAAGGGAGTTCCGATCAACAGAACCGGTAAGGTTCAGCTTAGAGACGGTAGAACAGGTGAGGAATTCGACAATCCTGTTACAATCGGATTCATGCACTACTTGAAGCTCCACCACTTGGTTGACGATAAGATTCATGCTCGTTCAACCGGTCCTTACTCATTAGTAACACAGCAGCCACTCGGTGGTAAAGCACAGTTCGGTGGACAGCGTTTCGGTGAGATGGAGGTTTGGGCTCTTGAGGGTTATGGAGCTGCTTACACACTTCAGGAGATTCTTACCGTTAAGTCCGATGATGTAGTAGGACGTGTTAAGACATATGAGTCAATCATCAAAGGCGAGAACATTCAGGAGCCTGGTGTACCTGAGTCATTCAGAGTGCTTCTTAAGGAGTTCCAGTCACTTGCTCTTGACATTAATGTCTTAGATGAGAATGGTGAAGTAATCAAGATTCAGGAGAATGTTGATTATAGTACAAGGAACCCTGAGATGGTTTCAATGATTAGCGAGAGCAATGCTCGTACTCCTGATAAAGAATCAGAGTACAAGTCAAGCGATAGCTTCGGTGAGGTTACAGTTTCTAAGGATGGAGACATTTACGAATCTGAGGACTTCGATGAAGTTATGGATGATGTAGAAGATTTTGAAGATATTGATGAATAAGAAAGGAGAAGGCATAGATGTCAGAAGCAGTTACAAATAACGATGGACAGTTAAAATTTGATGCGATTAAGATTGGACTTGCCTCTCCGGACAAGATTCGTGAGTGGTCAAGAGGTGAGGTTACCAAACCTGAGACTATCAACTATAGAACACTCAAGCCTGAGAAGGACGGTCTTTTCTGTGAGCGTATTTTCGGACCTCAGAAGGATTGGGAGTGTCACTGTGGTAAGTACAAGAAGATTCGCTATCGCGGAGTAGTCTGCGATCGATGCGGTGTTGAGATTACCAAGTCAAGTGTCAGACGTGAGCGTATGGGACATATCGAGCTTGCAGCTCCTGTGTCACACATTTGGTATTTCAAGGGTATTCCTAGTAAGATTGCCCTTATGCTTGATATAACTCCAAAGGCATTAGAGAAGGTTCTCTATTTTGGAGAGTATATCGTAGTAGATCCGGGTGAGACCAATCTCACCAAGAAGCAGGTTATCTCTCATGAGGAGTATGGCAATACAATCAGAGAGTTTGGTCCTGGTTCGTTCGTAGCTGAGATGGGTGCAGAGGCTGTTAAGAAGCTTCTTGCAGAGATTGACCTCGATAAAGAGGTTGAGGCATTGAGAGAGGAATTCGAGAATTCTTCTACCCAGAATCAGAAGAGAGCTAAGATTGTTAAGAGACTTGAGGTTATGGAAGCATTCCGTAACTCTGACAACCGTCCTGAGTGGATGATACTCGATGTTATTCCTGTAATTCCACCTGATTTAAGACCTATGGTGCAGCTCGACGGTGGACGTTTTGCAACTTCAGATCTTAACGACTTATACAGAAGAATTATCAATCGTAACAACCGTCTTAAGAAGCTTCTTCTTACAGATGCTCCTGATATGATTGTAAGAAATGAGAAACGTATGCTTCAGGAAGCTGTTGACGCTCTTATCGACAACGGTCGTAGAGGTCGTCCTGTAACAGGTCCTGGTAACAGAGCTTTGAAGTCTCTTTCAGAGATGTTAAAGGGTAAGCAGGGACGTTTCCGTCAGAACTTGCTTGGTAAACGTGTTGACTATTCAGGTCGTTCGGTTATCGTAGTTGGTCCTGAGCTTAAGATATACCAGTGCGGTCTCCCTAAGGAGATGGCAATCGAGCTCTTTAAACCATTCGTTATGAAAGAGCTTGTAGCAAGGCGTGATGATGTACATAACATCAAGCAGGCCAAGAAGAAGGTAGAGAGATTAGAGGATGATGTATGGGATGTATTAGAGGATGTTATTAAAGAGCATCCGGTAATGCTTAACCGTGCACCGACCCTTCATAGACTTGGTATTCAGTCATTTGAGCCAATCCTTGTAGAAGGTAAGGCTATTAAGCTTCATCCGCTCGTATGTACAGCGTACAATGCGGACTTCGATGGAGACCAGATGGCTGTCCATCTTCCACTTTCTGTTGAGGCACAGGCTGAGAGTAGATTCCTTATGCTTTCACCTAACAACTTACTTAAGCCTTCAGATGGTGGCCCTGTGGCAGTTCCTTCACAGGATATGGTCCTTGGTGTATATTACCTCACCATGAACCCTGCCAATGATGATGATACCCCAGCTGGTATCAAGAAAGCTTACGCAGCATACGAGAAGGCTCTTAACGAGGCTGAGGAAGCTAAGAAGAGCAAAGATAAAGAAGTTAAGGCTACTGCTGATGAACTTTTTGCTAAGGCAGAAGAGAAGCTTGAGTATGCTAAGAAGCTTGACAGAACTTCAGAGGAGGTTCTTAAGAACGCTCCAATTTATAAATCAGAGAATGAGGCGTTGCTTGCTTATGACAACAAGGCTGTAGGACTTCACGATATCATTCGTGTAAGACGTTATGGTAAGGATAAGGAAGGCAATGACATTTCTCAGGTTGTAACTGCTACAGTTGGTCGTATCATTTTCAATGAGGTTATTCCTCAGGATCTTGGATATGTAGACAGAGAAGATGATGCTAACGCTTTAGAGTTCGAGATTAACTTCCGTGTAGGCAAGAAGCAGCTTAAAGCTCTCCTTGACAAATGTATCAACATTCACGGAGCAACAGATACAGCTGAGGTACTTGATTATATCAAGGGTCTTGGTTACTCATATTCAACAAGAGCAGCCATGACAGTTTCCGTATCTGATATGACAATTCCTGAGTCTAAGCCTGAGATCTTAGCAGAGGCTCAGAAGAAGGTTGACTTCATCAACAAGAGTTACAGACGTGGTCTTGTTACAGAAGATGAGCGTTATAAAGGCGTTATTGACGTATGGTTCAAGGCAGATGATAAGCTTGCCGGAGACCTCATCAAGGGTCTTGATAACCTTAACAATATTTACATGATGGCTGATTCCGGAGCCCGTGGTTCTAATCAGCAGATTAAACAGCTTGCAGGTATGCGTGGTCTTATGTCAGATACACAGCAGCGTACCATCGAGCTCCCTATTAAGTCTAACTTCCGTGAAGGTCTTGACGTACTTGAGTATTTCATTTCTGCTCATGGTGCTCGTAAGGGACTTTCAGATACAGCGCTTCGTACTGCGGATTCAGGTTACTTGACACGTCGACTTGTAGATGTAGCGCAGGAGATTGTAATCAGAGAAGTAGATTGTGCTCACGGTTCTGAGGAGCTTCCTGGAATGTATGTAATTCCATTCCGTCAGGGTAAGAATGATTCAGAGGTTATCGAGAGCTTCAGAGATCGTATCTTAGGAAGATATGCAGCAGAGTCTGTATATGACAATGATGGTAATATGATTGTTAAACGTAATCATATGATTACTCCTGTAAGAGCAGACAAGATTATTGCTGCTGGATACGGTGAGAAGGATCCTGAGACAGGAGAATACAGAGGAATCCGCATTCGTACCGCACTTTCATGCCAGTCTAAGAATGGTGTATGTTCCAAGTGCTATGGTGCTAACCTTGCAACAACACAGATGGTACAGGTTGGAGAGGCTGTCGGTATTATCGCTGCTCAGTCAATCGGTGAGCCTGGTACACAGCTTACAATGCGTAACTTCCATGCCGGTGGTGTAGCCGGTGGTGACGATATCACACAGGGTCTTCCTCGTGTCGAAGAGCTTTTTGAGGGCCGTAAGCCTAAGAGTATGGCTATCCTTGCTGAATTTGCCGGTGAGTGTCATATCCCTGATAACTCTTCTTCAAGCGAGTCTAACCTTAAGCGTGAGGTTGTTGTTACCAATAACGAGACAGGTGAGTCTAAGTCATATGCAATTCCTGCTAAGCAGACTATCAAGGTTTCAGATGGTCAGTATGTTGAGGCAGGTGCAGAACTTACCAATGGTTCATGTAACCCACACGACGTTCTCAGAATTCGTGGCGTAAGAGCTGTTCAGGATTACATGTTACGTGAAGTACAAAGTGTATATCGTCTTCAGGGTGTTGATATCAACGATAAGCACGTTGAGATTATCGTTAGACAGATGCTTAAGAAGATTAGAATAACTGAGTCAGGAGACAGCGAGTACTTACCTGGAAGTCAGGTATCAGTTCTTGACTTTGAGGAGACTAACAAGAAGCTTATTGCAGAGGGCAAGGCTCCTGCTGAGGGTACAAGAATTATGCTTGGTATTACCAAGGCTTCTCTTGCTACCGATTCATTCTTATCAGCAGCTTCATTCCAGGAGACCACCAAGGTTCTTACTGATGCGGCTATCTATGGTAAGACTGATCCTCTTGCAGGACTTAAGGAGAATATCCTTATTGGTAAGCTTATCCCTGCAGGTACAGGTATGAAGCGTTACCGTTCAGTTAAGCTTGACTCTGAGGAGACTAACGATGAGCCTTTAGATTTAGAGGCAATTGAAGCCGAGGCAGAAGCTGAGGCTCAAGCTAAAGATGCCGAGTAATAATGATATACTTATCCGGGTGCGTTATGCACCCGGTTTTTTCTTAAAAATTCAATATTCTTCTTGACATTTTGTAATAAAAAATATATTATTGTAAAGCGTGCATTTTAGCACGCTTTGTTTTAGCGCATATATGCGTGTCATTTCATAAATAGGAGGTGAAAACATGCCAACATTTAACCAGTTAGTTAGAAAGGGAAGAAAGTCTTCAGTTAAGAAGTCTACAGCACCTGCTCTTTTAAAGGGTTACAATTCGCTTCAGAAGAAGCCTAAGGATTATCCTTCTCCACAGAAGCGTGGTGTTTGTACAGCGGTTAAGACTGCTACCCCTAAGAAGCCTAACTCAGCTCTTCGTAAGATCGCCAGAGTACGTCTCTCTAACGGTATCGAGGTTACAAGTTATATTCCAGGAGAAGGTCACAACCTTCAGGAGCATAGCGTTGTACTTATCCGTGGAGGAAGAGTTAAGGATTTGCCTGGTACAAGATATCATATTGTACGTGGTACATTAGATACCGCAGGCGTTGCTAACAGAAAGCAGGCTCGTTCTAAGTATGGCGCTAAGCGTCCAAAGAAATAATTTAAAACGACCTGTTAAAATTAGTGCTGGATAAAGCGGTATGTTTTTCAATATATATTTCTATATAATATCGAATTAAGCGTTTTCATTCAAGCACGAACGGCCAGTCGGGCCGAGTACCGATGAATTAATTATTATTAAGGAGGGAAGAACCGTGCCACGTAAAGGACATATTCCAAAGAGAGAAGTATTAGCGGATCCAATTTACAAGAACACGATCGTTACTAAGCTTATCAACAACATCATGCTTGATGGTAAGAAGGGTGTAGCACAGAAGATCGTATACGGAGCTTTCGACCGTGTAGCTACTGAGACCGGCAAGGATGCTATGGATGTATTTACAGATGCAATGAATAACATCATGCCTGAGGTTGAGGTTAAGGCTAGACGTGTTGGTGGTGCTACATATCAGGTTCCTATTGAGGTTCGCGCTGACAGACGTCAGGCATTGGCACTTCGTTGGTTAACTTTATTCTCACGTAAGAGAAGCGAGAAGACCATGGAAGAGCGTCTCGCTAAAGAGATTATCGACGCTGCAGGCAACACCGGTGCTGCTGTTAAGCGTAAAGAAGAGATGCACAGAATGGCAGAGGCCAACAAGGCATTTGCACACTACAGATTCTAGTATTAGGAGGATAAAGATTTGGCTGGAAGAGAATATCCATTGGATCGTACCAGAAATATTGGTATTATGGCTCATATCGACGCAGGTAAGACCACATTGACAGAGCGTATCCTTTATTATACTGGTGTTAACTATAAGATCGGTGAGACTCATGACGGCGCTTCAACCATGGACTGGATGGAGCAGGAGCAGGAGCGTGGTATTACTATCACATCTGCTGCTACAACTTGTCACTGGACACTTGAGGATCATCATAAACCAAAAGCTGGTGCATTAGAGCATCGTATCAACATCATTGACACTCCAGGTCACGTGGATTTCACCGTAGAGGTTGAGCGTTCACTTCGTGTATTGGACGGAGCTGTTGGTGTATTTGATGCTAAAGCTGGTGTTGAGCCACAGTCAGAGAACGTATGGCGTCAGGCTGATACATACAATGTACCACGTATGGCATTCATCAATAAGATGGATAAGATGGGTGCTGACTTCTTCATGTCAGTACAGACTATTATTGACAGATTAGGTAAGAATGCTATTCCTGTTCAGATTCCAATTGGTAAGGAAGATGATTTCATCGGACTTATTGATCTTTTTGAGATGGAAGCATATTACTATAAGAACGATGAGGGAACAGATATCGAGATCACTACTATTCCTGATGACCTTAAAGATGAGGCTCAGAAATGGCATGACAACTTAGTTGAGAAGATCAGTGAGCTTGATGACGATCTCTTAGAGAAGTTCTTAGAGGGTGAGGAGCCTACTATCGACGAGCTTAAGGCTGCTCTCCGTAAGGGAACAATCGCTTGTGAGGCTGTTCCTGTATATTGCGGTTCCGCATATAAGAACAAGGGTGTACAGAAGTTGCTCGATGGAGTTATTGAGTTCATGCCAGCTCCTACAGATATTCCTGATATCACAGGTGTTGATGAGGACGGTAATGAAGTAACTCGTAAGTCTTCAGATGACGAGCCTTTTGCAGCTCTTGCATTTAAGATTATGGCTGACCCATTTGTTGGTAAGCTTGCATTCTTCAGAGTTTATTCAGGTACATGTAACTCAGGTTCATATGTACTTAATGCCACTAAGGGCAAGAAAGAGCGTGTTGGACGTATCGTACAGATGCATGCTAACAAACGTTCTGAGATAGATAAGGTTTATTCAGGAGATATCGCTGCTGCTGTAGGTTTCAAGACTACTACTACAGGTGATACAATCTGTGACGAGCAGCATCCTGTTATCCTTGAGTCTATGGAATTCCCAGAGCCAGTTATCGAGCTTGCTATCGAGCCTA
>CAMVPR010000036.1 GCA_947169385.1 uncultured Lachnospiraceae bacterium
ACGAGAAGAAGAACAACTTTATATATGTCACAGTTAACGGAGAGAGGATTAAGTTATATAACAACAATAAGCTTACCGTAATGGATGCCGCTGCAGCTGTCGGATATCCTAATGAGGATTTGTTCCCTAAGAGGGGTGGAGATCTGAACTACACCGTTAACGGCAAATCGCGTATCAAGCGCGGTGAGAGAGGAGAAGCTGCAACTATCAGACTTAACGGCAAGGAAGTCAATATGACTACTTTGATTGACCAGAATGACAAGATTCTTATCTCCGAATCAACTGCAGGAGAGGATGCATATCTTGAAGTAGGACATCTTCCTGAGTTTAAAGAGAATATGCATTTTATGGTTAACGGAGTTGAGATTACCTGTCCTAGATATGTTATGGTCAACGGTGAGATTAAGTCTGAATACTACCAGATTCATGATAAGGATCAGATTGTAATTCTAGATTATTATACTGTTGAGCAGTTGTTATTATTCCTTGATTTATCCAAGGATGTATCATTTTATATCAATCATGAGAAGGCAGCTAAGACAGATAGAATATACGACAGGTATATGATTAACTGGGCTGAGACCAAAGAAGAATTAGAAGTATTAGAGAAGAAGACAGAGGGTAAGTATGGAATGTACGGAGCTGACAATGAGCCTTCTGAAGAAACATTAGATGAAGATGATATGTTAGAAGAAGAGGCAGAAGAGAAGGTTAGTGACAACAGCGATGCTTCTGAAGAGACTAAGGAAGATACTCCTAAAAAGCCTGTCAGAAAGTCTAAGAAGAAAGATGAGAAGCCTGTCAGCATAACGATTACGGTCAACGATGAGGCTGTAACTCTTAATGGCAAGGCTAATTATACATTTGTAGATATACTTGATGTTTATCCTTTCGACCTTTCGTCAATGGGTGGAAGTTCACTTGCTACAACACTTAACGGAATTAATGTTGATTTTACTAAGCCTATAAATGAAGGAGATGTCGCGAGAATCTATTGGAACGACTAGGAGGTGTTATTTATGAACACAGATCTTTTGAAGAAGAAAAAGCATAAAGATTCCGGATCGAGTCTTGACGCTTTTGATGCGTTTGAGGCATTTAAAAAAGAAAATGGCATGCAGGGGGAGAATCAAGATGTCTCTGATGAATCTTCTTCCGATTCTGATTCAGGACAGCTTGATATCCAGGAACTTGGTATGGTTAACAGGTTCAAAGCGCAGAAAAAGCATTTCGTATGGCATTTTGTAATAGTTATATTGATTGCTGTGATTGTTATATATAGGGCAAGTATTGCGTCTTATCATGTATCAACAATCAATTGGGTTTGCTTTATTATATTTTTTGTTATTCAGTATGTAGATCATTACCTGTCCAATAAGAAATATAACCACAACGGTGCATTGCTTCAGACGGTTAAGATATCAGGATTGGTTTCTACCATTGCTCTTGCAGGAAGCTTTGATTTTGACGGAGTGTTATCTGCGGTTGGAAGTCTACTATATGTCGTATTGGTTTTGGAGTACCTTGAGTGCGTTGATATTACCAGTAGTGAGATTAAGGATAGAGTCGCAGTTTTGACTTCCGGAATATACATTGCTGGATGTATGGTTATGTCGTTGATTATCGGACATAAGGTCAACTTCGTAGATTATGCTATGTTTATTATAACTTCCGGTGTTTTGGTGTTTTACCTTGTTCAGCAGGTGTATAATCACATTGACCAGTTTGTTGGATATATCATAACGCTTAATCAGAGGAATACAAAGCTATCTACTGCCAACTCTTCGATTAACGATCAGAGTCGTAAGATCAAAGAAGCGGTTGATTTGCTTGGAGTGCAGAAGATAGAGCTTTCTAAGGCGTATGAGACTATCTCAAGGCATTCTTCCGAGATGGAGCTTAACAATGAGATCCTTAATATCATTACAGAGCAGAAGGATATGGTTAAGTTCACTAAGCAGATAACAGAGACTGTTTCTTATGGTGTCGATAAGGTTAAGGTATGTGGTCTGTTTATTGATGGAGTGATGAATGCACCGGTATTTCCTTTGGCAAATGTCTGTGTTACCGGTGACAAGGACAAGACCATAAAAGACAAACTATTATCTAAGGCAAGTGATATCTTAGCTGACATTCATAATTTTGATTCGCTATACGTAGTTGATATCGGTGATATGCCTAGCCTTTACAGTGATGTTTGCAACGCTGGTGTTAAGGCACTTATGAGGATTCAGGTTCAGATTGAAGGTAGCATGTGCGGTTGCCTTATTATCGGTGTAGATGACATTAAGTATTTTGATGAGGATACCAAGAATTTTTACTTTAACATTGCTACACAGATTGGTATCGGTGTTAATAACTCCAATCTTTATGCGACGATGGAGAATCTTGCTACTAAAGACGGACTTACAGGTATCTATAACAGACGTCATTTTAACAAGTTGTTTAATGACTATGTGACTGAAGCTATGGATAATCGTTATCCTATAGCCGCTGCCTTGTTTGATATTGATAAGTTCAAGAATGTCAATGATACTTACGGACATAGTTTTGGAGATTTAGTAATTGTTACGGTTGCTCACATTGCAGATGATATAGTGAGAGAACACGGTGGTATATTAGGTCGATATGGCGGTGAGGAGTTTATTATGGCATTCCTTAATATGAAGTCAGATGAACTTATGCCGATAGTTACAGAGATACATGAGAAGATTAAAGCTGTTGAGCTTGACCACAACGGAGAGACAGTTAAGGTTAATGTCAGCATCGGTGTAACCGATTATCCTGACATTTGCGCTAATCCGGCTGAACTTCTTAATCATGCCGATTCTGCTATGTATTATTCTAAACAACATGGTAGAGGAAGAATTACCTTGGATAGCGATGAGGTACGCAAGGAGGTTATAATGTAATCATGCATATACTTAATATCGCAAGCGGGAGTAGCGGTAATTGTACTTATGTGGGTAACGGCAATGCGCACTATCTTGTTGATTGCGGAATAAGCTGTAAGAAGATTATTGCGGGACTTAAGAAGATTAACTTGACTCTTGATGATATCACGGCTATTCTTATTTCGCACGAACATGTAGATCATATCAAGGGGCTTGGAGTGGTTCTTAGAAAGAAGAGCATTCCTGTTTTGGCAACTAAGGGAACTATAGATGCCATGCTTTATTCGGGGTCTTTAGGCAAGGTCAATGACAAGTTGTTTATGCCGATTGAGACTGATTGTAATTACAGCATGGATCCTTATTCTGACGATCCTGATGAAGCCGGATATATAAGGTTTATTCCTATTTCTCACGATGCCAAAGATCCGGTCTGTTTTGTGTTTGGTACTAAGACAGCTAAGGCTGTCATAGCTACAGATCTTGGAATATACGATAAAAGACTTGTCAAATGTCTTAAGAATTCGGACTATTACTTGATTGAAAGCAATCATGATGTTAGAATGCTTGAGGCTAATCCTAGATACAATTACCATCTTAAGAGGCGTATATTAGGAGAGGGTGGGCATCTGTCCAACGAGCAAGCCGGTGAGTTTATGATTGAACTTACTGACAATGGCAAGTTTATGCCTAAGCACATTGTGTTAGGGCATCTTTCAAAAGATAATAATATTCCCGAGGCTGCTTTACAGTCTATGAAGAATATTTTAAGCGCTGCTAAGATTGATATAAGCGGCGTTAACATTTTCACAGCGCTCAGAGATGAGCCGAGTGAAGATGTATATATATAATTTTTAGGAGGCAATTAAAATGCACAAGGTAATAATAACGGTTTTAGGTAAGGATACGGTAGGTATTTTGGCGAAGGTATGTACATACTTAGCCAACAATAAGGTTAATATATTAGATATTTCTCAGACCATTGTAGATGGGTATTTTAACATGATGATGGTAGCTGACATCAACGAAGCTCCGAAGGATTTTCATATCATTGCCGATGAGCTTGCTCAGATTGGTGATGAGATTGGTGTTGATATAAGAGCTCAGAAAGCTGCTATATTTGATAAGATGCATAGAATTTAATCGATAAAGGAAGGAAGATCATGTTAGATATCAGAGAGGTCATTGAGACCAATAAGATGATTATGGAGAATAACCTAGATGTCAGGACTATTACTATGGGTATTAGTCTTATTGACTGTAAGGGTTCTACTGTAGAAGAGATTTGTGACAAGATTTATGAACGCATTACTACTAAGGCCGGCAATTTAGTAAAGGTCGGTCAGGACATTGAGAAGGAACTTGGGATTCCTATCGTCAACAAGAGAATTTCTATTACACCTATTTCATTGGTTGGAGCCGGAGTATGCAAGACTATCGACGATTTCGTTACCATTTGCAAGACTCTTGATAAGGTGGCGCACGAAGTTGGTGTTAATTTCATAGGCGGATATTCAGCACTCGTATCTAAGGGCATGACAGAGGCCGACGAGCTTTTGATCCGCTCAATTCCTAAGGCTTTAGCCGAGACAGAGAGAATATGTAGTTCAGTTGTTGTAGGTTCCACTAAGACAGGCATCGATATGGATGCTGTTAGACTTATGGGAGAGGTTATCAAGGAAGCTGCAGAGTTAACTAAGGACAATGACAGCTTAGGCTGTGCTAAATTAGTTGTTCTTTGTAATGCACCAGACGATAATCCGTTTATGGCCGGAGCTTTTCATGGTGTTACCGAGGCTGATGCGATTATTAACGTCGGTGTAAGTGGACCGGGTGTTGTTAAGTCAGCTATTTCTCATGTTAAGGGAGAGAGCTTTGAGGTTCTCTGCGAAACAATCAAAAAGACAGCATTTAAGATTACAAGAGTTGGACAGTTGGTTGCACAGGAAGCAAGTAAGAGACTTAACGTACCATTTGGTATTATCGATTTATCACTTGCGCCTACTCCTGCTGTTGGAGACAGTGTGGGAGAAGTATTGGAAGAGATTGGACTTGAGTATGCCGGAGCACCGGGTACAACCGCTGCCTTAGCACTTTTGAATGATCAGGTTAAGAAGGGCGGAATCATGGCATCTTCTTATGTAGGTGGATTGTCAGGTGCATTTATACCTGTATCTGAGGATCAGAGAATGATTGATGCTGCAGAGTGTGGAGCGCTTACAATAGAGAAGCTTGAAGCTATGACTTGCGTATGTTCTGTAGGTCTTGATATGATTGCAATTCCTGGTGATACCAAGGCGACTACCATATCGGGTATTATTGCCGACGAGATGGCTCTTGGTATGGTTAACCAGAAGACTACTGCAGTTCGTATTATTCCGGTTATAGGTAAAGGTGTCGGTGAGCAGGCTGTGTTTGGTGGATTGCTTGGTTTTGCACCTATTATGCCGGTTAATCAGTATTCATGTGATGAGTTTATCGCAAGAAAAGGTAGAATTCCTGCTCCTATTCATAGTTTTAAGAACTAGGGGGATATATTATGAGTAGTGTAGTTGAGGGACTTGAACCCTCCAGAGTTTTTAAGTTTTTTGAAGAGATTGCTTCTATACCTCATGGCAGCTACAATGTTAAAGCGATAAGTGATTATCTATATTCATTTGCCAAGACAAGAGGGTATGAGGTTGTTCAGGATGAAGCACTTAATATATTGATTAAGGCACCCGGAACTAACGGGTTAGAAGATGCCCCTACTATAATATTGCAGGGGCATATGGATATGGTGTGTGCTAAGAATCCGGATGTTGATTTTGATTTTGAAAATGAAGGACTTAAGCTTAAAGTAGATGGTGACGATTTAACTGCCATTGGAACTACTTTGGGTGGAGATGACGGTATTGCTGTTGCTTATTCGTTAGCAATATTAGATGATGCTCAAATCACACATCCGCCTCTAGAAGTTCTTATTACGACTGAAGAAGAAGTCGGCATGGACGGAGCGCATGCATTTGACATAAGTAAGTTAGACGGCAAGTACTTCATCAATATTGATTCTGAAGAAGAGGGGATTGTTTACACTTCCTGCGCCGGAGGAATCAATCTTGATGCTTCATATAGCTTGATATATGAGGATCTTCTAGAAGAAGATTATGTCAATTATGATATTGATATACACGGGTTGCTCGGAGGACACTCGGGCGCTGAGATACATCTTGGTAGAGCTAATGCCTGCGTTTTGATGGGGCAGCTTCTATATGTATTCAGTGGTGCAGGAGTACCTTATCAGTTGCTTAAGATATCGGGTGGCGAGAAGTACAACGCTATTCCTACATCTGCACATGCAACCATAAGAATCAAGGAGAGTCAGTTAGAGTCTATCAATATTGTTATGAAAGACTTTGTGACAAGGGTTGCTCAGGAGTTCGCTGAGAGAGAGCCTAACATTCTTGTTGATATGACAAGATCTGACGAGGTATTTGATAAGGCAATATGTGAGTATACTAAGCTATCTTTGGTTTCTGCACTTGCTCATGTGAGTGACGGCGTGTGCAGGATGAGTGAGGATATAGAAGGTTTGGTTGAGACTTCGTCCAATCTTGGAATCATTGATATGAATGATAAGGGGATTAATCTTCATTTTCTTCTCAGAAGCAGTAAAGACAGCGAGCTTGATGAGCTTGTCAGTGTTATTATCTTCGTTCTTAGGAAGGGTGTTTATACTCACGTTGATGACTATTCTGTTGAGGAAGGTCTTAAGGTTATGCCTTATATTACTACGTCCGGCAGATATCCAGGGTGGGCTTATAAGAAGGATTCTAAACTAAGGGATTTAACTCTTTCGGTTTATAAAGAGCAATATGGTAAGGACATGAAGGCGATGGGTATTCACGCAGGTCTTGAGTGTGGTATCTTTGCTGATAAGGGAGATTTTGATATCATTTCCATTGGGCCTGATATTCTGGATATTCATACACCTAGGGAGACGTTGAAGATTGCTTCTACTAAGAGGACTTACGAGCTTTTGCTTAGGATTTTAGAGAGAGCTGATGAGCTTAAATGATAGGAGAGCGTTATGCTTAGAGTTATTGCAGGTGACAAGAGGAGGCTTCAGCTTAAGTCTTTAGAGGGCAAGGATACGAGGCCGACTCTTGATAGAATTAAAGAGACTGTGTTTAATATGATTCAGTCTGATATTAATGGTTCTGTATTTGTTGATTTATTCAGCGGAACTGGACAGATTGGCATCGAAGCTTTGTCTAGAGGTGCTAAGTATGCTTATCTTGTTGAGCTTAACAAGAAAGCGTGTGACGTTATTAAGTACAATCTTAATCACACTAAGTTAGAAGACAAGGCAAATGTTATGCAGTCTGATGTTATGACTGCAATAAGAAGGCTGTCTGATCAAGGGATTGTTGCTGATTTCATATATATTGATCCGCCGTATAAGGGAGAGTTTGATGAGAAAGTCTTAGATTGCCTTGATGCATCTACACTTATGGGCGAGGATACCTTGGTTATAGTTGAGGCTTCGTTGGATACGGATTTTTCATTTGTCGAAAACAGTAATCTGACTATTGAGAAGATTAAAGAATACAAAACCAATAAACATTTATTTATAAAGAGGACAGTGTAATGAAGAAAGCTATTTATCCGGGTTCTTTTGATCCGGTTACTGTTGGACATATGGATCTCATTATGAGGTCCGCTAAGATGTTTGACGAGTTGGTTGTTGGAGTTTTAGATAATTATCGTAAGCAGTGTGCATTTTCTGTTGAAGAGAGAGTTGAGATGCTTAAGGTGCTTACTAAGGATGTACCTAACATTAAGATTAAAGCGTTTTCCGGATTGCTGGTTGAATTTGCCAAGCAGGAGGATGCGCATATAATAGTAAGGGGCTTAAGAGCTATTACTGATTTCGAGTACGAGCTTCAGATGGCTCAGACTAACAGACAGATAGATGGAGGTATAGATACCGTGTTTTTGACAGCGAGTGCTGAGTACTCGTATGTGAGTTCATCTGCTGTTAGGGAATTGGCTTTATTTGGTGGGGATTACAGCGGTTTTGTGCCGAGTGAGATTATGTCCTACATTAAAAAAGGGTTTGACGGTTCGCGATAACAATGGTAGTATTGTTATGAGTGTGAATTTTTTACGAGAAAGAAGAGGGTAGTTATGGCTAAACGTAATATTCAGGATTTGTTTGATGATTTAGAGGATTTTATTGGGAGTTGTAAGCAACAGAAACTTTCAAGCAATAGGATTATAGTACCTCGTGATGAGCTTCTTAATCAGATTAGAGAGATTCAGATGAAGATACCTAGCGAGGTTGAACATAGTAACAAGGTTATGGAGAATCGTGATATGATTCTCTCAGAGGCGAGACGCAAGGCGGATGCTATAGTTGCCGAGGCCAACAACGAAGCTATGCGTCGTGTTAATGATACAGAGATTATGAACATGGCTACTGAGCAGGCAAGAGCTCTTATTGAGCAGGCTCAGATGAAGGCTTTGGAGATTGAGAATCAGGCCAATGAGGAGGCTAATTTCTTAAGATATTCGGCTCTTAATTACACTAACAACGTAATGACGGATCTTGCCGGTTTTACCACTCAGCTTTTAGAAGAGGAGAAGCAGAAGTATGAGGTACTTCTACAGACTCTTTCTGAGGAATATGAGACTATTGAGACCAACAGACAGCAGATTGTTGCACAGCTTCAGTCGAGTGAGGCTCCTAAGGGAGACGGAAGCAACAATATAACTCGTAAGGAGATGTCTGATGTTGAGAGAATGCACCGTGAGACCAGAGCGATGAACAGTGCAAGACGTGCCAAGGAATCCGTAGAGCAGCGTCAGGCAGAAGCTGTTAAGCCTGAGATTAAGGTTCAATCTATCAGTGAGCCTAGCAGACCTCGTGAGACTGTAAATGTTCAGACCCCGGAGCCTGAATATGTAAGCCAGCAATATGAGCCACAGCCACAGGTTCAGGTTAGAGAAGAGAGAGTTGCATCTGATGTTATGAGAGAGCAGGCTCCACCTGCATATCTTAACTACCAGGAGAGTCTTCCGATTGACGATGAACTTGATGAGTTAGATGAGATTTTCTTAGATCAGTAATTAATATCTACATAGAATATGCGCACCTTACGGTGCGCATTATTTATACTGTATTAAATGATAACCATTCCTTGAGCGTAATCATCCTTAATGAAGTCGTATGGGTACTTCTGGATGGATATGAGTCTATAAAGCTCATGCGCCATCAAATCTTCATCAAGCACTTGCTGCTGATAATCAGAGAAATCCTGAGTGTCATCAACAATCTTCTGAATAATAGGAACCTTAGCGTGGTCGTGAATCTCTCTTAAGATGTTGTCGGAATCTCTTCTGAATCCTAATATTCTTATGTAAGGAGCATAGTCTTCGATGTGATCACATTTGTCAATTGATGGAAGACCTAACATATATCTAAAGAGCATGCGACTAATCCTTGTTCTTGTGACACTCTTGTTCTCCATGACATCGATCAAATCAGTGAGACTCTTGTCGTAACTGTATAGATGCAGGAATCTCTTGAAGATATCATCGCCGTAATCCTTCTGTCTGCTCCAGTGTCTTATTCCAAATGCCTGGGTAAAGTCATCGATATATATACCGTGCTTCTTGGTTCTGAACATATCCTCACGAATCTTGTGAGCACTTACCTCGTCCTCACGCTTGATTGGACGCATTGTAATCTCTGAGTCAAAATGCGCTATGGCCTTGCCGTATTCAAGAGCTAGGATGTTGTTAGGTGAGCTGTAGAGCTCTTCAGGAATATCTGCTATTGATTCTCTGATGGCTTTGGCTCTTGCAACAGGGAATGACACTCCGTTCTTTAACTCGTTTCTCAGTGTTATTCTGTAGTCTTCCGGCTCATCAACCAAATGTTGACATAGTCTGAAAAATGTTGCCTCATCGTAGAGTTCCTCTACACCGAAGATTAATTCATCAACTACTCCGGTTCTGTCAAGTAGAGCAATACCGCTTCTTGCAAAACTCTCTGCGCTTGAAAGAGAGAATACTGTAGGCATCTCTATTACCACATCTGCACCGGCTTCAAGTGCCTGCCTGGTACGCAAAAATTTGTCGTAGATTGCAGGTTCACCTCGCTGTACAAAATTGCCTGATAGTACGACTACAAGTCCGTCATCCTTATCACGATTCTCTAACGCCTTGTTAAATATAATCTTGTGCCCTTCGTGCATCGGATTAAGCTCGGCGATTATTCCTGTTATTTTCATATTATTCCTCCGTATTCCTCTTGATGCATAAAATCAGTCTAACATATTTATTTTACTCTCTTTTTAACCAATAAACAAGTACAAATATGTATAATTTGTACAAATCGCACCTCAAAAAATACAATAATTTTGTAATTTTGACTTGTTTCAAATCGTACATAGTTTTATAATTGAAAATGATGTTTGATACTGAAAGGAGATTCGTTATGAGATTTATTGATGATATCAAAGAGAGAGCAAGACGAGACAAGATGAATATTGTTTTGCCGGAGACCAATGACCCTAGAACTATAATTGCGGCACATAAGATTATCAAGGAAGACATTGCTAAGGTTACCTTAATCGGTGACAAGAACAGAATCTTAGAGAATGCCAAGTCTAACAGATTAGATGTTGAGAAGGCTAACTTTATCGAGCCGGATGAATTTGAGATGCTTGATGAATATGTAGAGAAGTTTGTTGAGATTAGAAAGAAGCACGGTGTTACACCGGAGCAGGCAAGACATATCTTGCTTTCTAATTACTTATATTTTGGATGTATGATGGTTAAGATGGGAGCTGCTGACGGAATGGTTGCTGGAGCTTGCCACAGTTCAGCTGATGTTCTTCGTTCTGCTTTACAGGTTCTTAAGACGAGACCGGGAACTAAGCTTGTTTCAGCATTTTTCTTAATGGAGATACCTGATTGTCAGTATGGCTCTAACGGTACTTTTGTATTTGCGGATGCAGGACTTAATCAGAATCCTAATCCTGAGGAGTTGGCAGCAATTGCTGCAAGCTCAGCTCAATCATTTGCAACACTTGTTAAGAAGGAGCCTATTGTGGCTATGATTTCGCACTCTACTAAGGGAAGTGCAAGTCATCCTGATGTAGATAAGGTAGTAGAAGCTACTAAGATTGCCAAGGAATCTAATCCTGATCTATTGGTTGACGGTGAATTTCAGGTTGATGCTGCCATCGTTCCTGAGGTTGCAAGACTTAAAGCTCCTGAGAGTAAGATTGCAGGTAGAGCCAATGTACTTGTATTCCCTGATCTTGACTGCGGTAACAATGGATATAAGCTTGTTCAGAGACTTGCGAAGGCTGATGCTTACGGTCCTATTACTCAGGGACTTGCCGCTCCTGTCAACGATCTCTCAAGAGGATGTATTGCAGACGATATTGTTGGAGTAGTAGCAATAACAGCGGTTCAGGCTCAGCAACTTAAGAGTGACAGAGTTAAGAGAGAAGCTCTTAACAGCAATGTTACATACAACAATTCTAATTACGAGATCTAGGAGGACATAATGAAAGTATTAGTTATTAATTGTGGTAGTTCATCTTTAAAATATCAGCTCATCGATTCCGATAGCGAAGAGGTTATTGCTAAAGGACTTTGCGAGCGTATCACTATAGAGGGAAGCATGCTTACACATCAGGTGCCCGGTAAGGATAAGGTAGAAGTTAAGTCGCCAATGCCTGATCATAAGGCTGCAGTATCTATGGTTCTTGATATGCTTACAAGTAGTGAGCACGGTGTTATCAGTGATTTGTCAGAGATTGGTGCAGTTGGACACAGAGTTGTTCACGGCGGAGAGAAGTTCGCTAAGTCTGTTGTTATTGATGATGATGTTATCAAGGCTATCGCTGAGTGTAATGATCTTGCACCTTTACACAATCCTGCCAACTTGATTGGTATTGAAGCTTGTAAGGCTTGTATGCCTAACGTGCCTATGGTCGCTGTGTTCGATACAGCATTTCACCAGACAATGCCTAAGAAAGCTTATCTTTACGGACTTCCTTATGAGTATTATGAGGACTATAAAGTCAGAAGATACGGATTCCATGGTACTTCTCACAGCTTTGTAAGCAAGAGATGTATTGAGCTTCTTAACCTTGATCCTAAGAACAGCAAGGTAATAGTGTGTCATTTGGGTAACGGAGCAAGTATCAGTGCTGTTCTTAACGGAGAGTCGGTTGACACAAGTATGGGTCTTACTCCTTTAGAGGGACTTATTATGGGTACTCGTTCAGGTGATATTGACCCTGCAATTATGGAGTTCCTTGCCAACAAGTTAAATGTCGGAATTCCTGAGATTATGAATATACTTAATAAGAAGAGTGGTGTAGCCGGACTTTCTAAGATTGGAAGTGACTTTAGAGATTTAGGTGCCGCTGCCGACAACGGAGATGAGCTCGCTATTACAACTCTTGATACATATTCATATAGAGTTGCCAAGTATATCGGTGCGTATGCCGCTGCGATGAACGGTGTTGATGCTATCTGCTTCACAGCCGGTATAGGAGAGAACAATACAACAGTTAGGAATAAGGTTTCAGAGTACTTAGGATACCTTGGCGTTGTTATGGATGAGTCTAAGAGAGATTTCAGAGGAGAGGAAGGAGAGCTTACAGCTCCTGATTCTAAGGTTAAGGTTATGCTTATTCCAACTAATGAGGAGCTTGCTATTGCAAGGGAGACTGTAGCGCTTGTATAAAGCTTTGTTAACATTTCCTTAAAAATCTTGTTGACAAAGCATATTGAGATATGTATAATGGGAAAAGTGTGGTAAAGTTATGGTTATTAAACTGAACGACATAATGTCTGTACCTGACAAGACAATTGAAGAGGATGTAGCTCTTACATTTGACAGCATACCTCTTAGAGGTTTTGATTGTTCGATTGTTGAGGCAACACCGTTTCATTTATCTTTAACCAATCTTAATGAAGACAGATGTCACGTTAAGGGAAGTATGAGCATGAAGCTCGCTGTTCCTTGTGACAGGTGCCTGACTGATGTTATCAGAGACATTGAGATTGATTACGATGAAGTCTTTAATGTCAGTGATGCAGAGGACAATCATGATTTAGATGATGTAAGTTACATCAGAGAGTATCAACTGGATCTTAAGATGCTTATCTATGAAGAGGTAACATTAAGCTTACCGATGAAGATTCTATGTAAGGAAGATTGCCTTGGAATCTGCCCGGTATGTGGTAAGAACCGCAATGTTGAGTCTTGTGGTTGTAATCAGTCGGTGCCTGATCCAAGGATGGCGGATGCTCTTGATATGATAAACGATTTTTTTAAGGAGGTGTAATCATGTCAATCTGTCCAAAGAATAAATCTTCTAAAGCAAGAAGAGATAAGAGAAGAGCTAACTGGAAGATGAGTGCTCCTACTCTTGTTAAGTGCAGCAACTGTGGAGAGTTAATGCTTCCACACCGCGTGTGTAAGGCTTGCGGATGCTACAACAAGAAGGAGATTGTTAAGGCTAGCGCTAACTAAGTCCCCCGAATATTAATTAACCAGGCGATATCACTTGCCTGGTTTTTCATTTGCTTCGTTATCTTCACTTGCCAATGGATTCACATTGCCGCGTTCAGATGCCTTGCAAATTAAAAACCATCCTTCGTGATATAGCCGGTTATTAATTATTCGGTGGACTTTGTCTTATTTCCGCCCGTAGGGCGGATTTTTTTATTGTCTATTATTATTTTTTTATATGGGTATTACTTTTTTTGGCACGCTTTCGCTATGGTTACGACGTAACGGTACTAAATTCATGCATCGCTTTGCTTGCATTCATTAAGTACCGACGTCTCACAAATGCCAAAATAAAAGCAATACCCATTTTTAATAGTGATAAAAAAGATGGGGGGAGTAGGTTAGTGTTTGCAACTTTGTTAAATTTGGTGTATATTATAGGTTGTGTCTTTATGTTTTGTTTTAATGGAGGTTTACTATGAGCGAGTTTATTACGGTTGCTATTGATGGAATGGGCGGAGATAATGGCGCTGTTGAGATGGTTAAGGGCGCAGTCAACGCCGTCAATGATTATGATAGCGTGAAAGTTATCATTTGTGGAGATGAAGAGACTATTAACACAGAGCTTGCTAAGTATGAATATATAAAAGACAGGATTGAGGTAGTTCACACTACCGAGGAGGTAGAGGTTGATGCTTCGCCTGTTATGGAGATTAGACAGAAGAAGGATTCTTCAATGGTTGTTGCCATGAAGCTCGTTAAAGAGGGCAAGGCATCGGGATTTGTATCTGCCGGAAGCTCAGGCGCAATCTTGGTTGGTGGTCAATTGATAGTCGGTCGTATGAAAGGAATTATGCGTGCGCCTTTGGCTCCGTTGGTTCCTAACACAGAGGGAATCGCTCTTTTGGTTGACGCAGGTGCTAACATGGATGCTAAACCTGAGCATTTAGTTCAATATGCTCAGATGGGTTCTATCTATATGGAGAAGATTGTGGGTGTCAAGAACCCAAGAGTAGGTATTGTCAACGTCGGTGTCGAGGAACATAAAGGCAACAAGCTTGTCAAGGATACATATCCGCTTCTTAAGGAACTTGACGGAATCAACTTCGTTGGAAGTGTTGAGCCTAGAGATATTCCTCATGGGGCGTGTGATGTTATCGTCTGTGATGCCTTTGTCGGCAATGCGCTCTTGAAGGTTCAGGAGGGTCTTGCTTCAGCGTTGGTACACATGATTAAGGACAATATCATGAAGACAACAAGAACCAAGATTGGTGGCGCTTTAGTTAAGCCTGCTATGAAGAATGTCATGAAGCTTTTTGATACTACAGAGTACGGTGGAGCTCCTCTTTTGGGACTCGACGGACTTGTAGTTAAGATTCACGGCAATGCAACACATAAAGAGATGAAGAACGCTATTCTTCAGTGTGTTGATTTTACCGAGAAGAAGGTAAATGACACCATTAAAGAGACTATTGTTAAGGCAGCAAGTGAATAAGATATATTTAGCTAAGTACCCAAAGGGGACGGTCCCCCTTGGGTAGTTATGAGAGGTGGAAAGATGAAAGAAACATACGAAGAGCTTATTAAAGCTATAGGATATGAGTTTAAGGATGAATCGCTGCTTACCCTTGCGCTTACGCATTCATCCTATGCAAATGAAAACAAGAAAGAGACTAACGGCGAGTATAACGAGAGAATCGAGTATCTCGGCGATGCTGTATTAGAGCTTATAGTCAGTGATTATCTATATAGGAATTACACTGATGCCTCTGAGGGCAAGATGACCAAGACGAGAGCAAGCTTAGTATGTGAGTATACTTTGGCTTCATGTGCAAGGGAGATTGGTTTGTCTGAATATATAAGACTAAGTAAAGGCGAGGATATGACAGGCGGAAGATTTAGAGATTCTATTCTTTCGGATGCATTTGAATCAGTACTTGGTGCTATGTATTTAGACGGCGGTATTGAGCCTGTAACGAGATTTGTTAAGGAGATATTGCTTACGGATATTAAGAGTAAGCAGTTGTTTTATGATGCCAAGACTACGCTTCAGGAGAAGGTTCAGTCTCATAGAGGAGATTCGCTAGAGTACGAGATTATTGACGAGAGCGGTCCTGAGCACAATAAGACATTTGTTGCCGTAGCGAAGCTTAACGGTGAGGTTATAGGCAAGGGAGAAGGTAAGACCAAGAAGTCTGCAGAGCAGCATGCTGCATATCAGGCACTTATCGAATTAAAAGTAGTGGAGAGTTAAGATGTACCTTAAAAGTATAGAAGTCAATGGCTTTAAGTCATTTGCCAATAGATTAGTATTTTCATTTGAACATGGATTTACGGGAATAGTGGGCCCTAACGGTTCCGGTAAGAGTAATGTTGCCGATGCTGTAAGATGGGTTCTTGGTGAGCAGAGTGCTAAACAGCTTCGTGGTTCGAAGATGGAGGATGTAATATTTGCTGGAACCGAGAACCGTAAGCCTTTAGGTTATGCGTATGTTGCGCTTACAATGGACAACTCTGACCATTCGCTTCCTGTAGAGTATGATGAGGTTATAATCGCAAGACGTGTATATCGTTCGGGCGAGTCTGAGTATCTTCTCAATGGAAATGTATGCAGGCTTAAGGATGTCACATCGATGTTCTTTGATACCGGTGTAGGTAAAGAGGGATACTCTATTATCGGCCAGGGTCAGATTGACAAGATTCTTTCAGGTAAGCCGGAAGAGAGACGAGAGCTTTTCGATGAGGCTGCCGGTATTGTCAAATACAAGAAGAATAAGGCTCAGACCGAGAAGAGTCTTGAGGTAGAGCGCGATAATCTTTCTCGTGTAAATGATATAATCGGCGAGTTGGAGGGCAGAGTCGGACCTTTAAAGAATCAGTCCGACAAGGCTAAGGAATATTTAGAGTATAAGGATAGACTTAAGAAGTTAGATATCAACGTGTTCCTGCTTCAGACAGAGGAGATTAAGACTAAACTTACCGAGTTAGAAGAGAAGCTTGGAATAGTCACTAATGATATAAGTGAGAATGAAGTTAATCTTAAGAAGGCAAGAGAGACTTATGACGAGCTTGAGAAGAAGAAGGACCAATATCAGCATTTGCTTGAGGATAAGAAAGAGAAGTTAAGCGCCTTAGAGCTTAATATAGAGAGAGCCAACGGTGAGATTAACGTCTTAAAGGAGCAGATTAAGACTGCTAATTTAGAGGATGAGCACATCAAGGAGAGACTTACCAAAATTGAGGAGAGTCTTATCGCCAAGAGAAATGAAAAGGATTCGATTTCTGAGGAGAAGAACGCTCTTGACGAGAAGATTGATGCTATATACGATGAGCACGCAGATGCTGATGAAGAGCTATACAAGGTAAGAGACAAGATAGAGGAATTATCCGGAAGGGTTAGTACTTATCAGTCAGATATTGTTGCATTTATCAATGAGAGTGCCGAGTTAAAGGAGAAGGTAGGTCGCTATGACGCTATGCTTGAGCAGGCTAATCTTCGTAAAGTGGAGATCAGCAAGCGTATGCTCACTTATAAGAGCGAGGAGCAACAAGCTAAGAACACAATTGATAGATGTAATCAGGAATTAGAAGCTAACCAGAATGAAGTTAAGCAGATTAACTCCGATATCAGTAAGAATGAACAGATATTGAGGGAGTTGTCTGAGAAGAATCATATCAATCAGAACAAGAAGGCACAGGCGGAGCAGGAATACCATAGATCTCGCTCACGTTTAGAGAATCTTCATAACATGGCAGAGAGATATGATGGCTACGGACATTCGATTAAGCGTGTAATGGAGGAGAAGAAGGACAATTCTTCTATTCATGGTGTAGTTGCCGATATTATCAATGTTAACAAGAATTACGAGGTTGCCATAGAGACTGCGTTAGGCGGAAGTATTCAGAATATCGTAGTTGACGACAGTAATACAGCTAAGAAGCTTATCGAGATCCTTAAAAAAGAGAAGGCCGGAAGAGCAACATTTCTTCCGCTTAATTCTATTAATCCAAGAGGAGATTTTAAGTTTAAGGAAGCTTTGTCCGACAACGGAGTAATAGGTCTTGCCAACACTCTTGTTAACACCAAGAGTGAGTACAGTAGGCTTATGGAGTATCTTCTTGGTAAGATATTGGTCTGCGATAACATTGATTCTGCTATTGCCGTATCTAAGAAATATAATCAGAGTATCAGGATTGTTACCTTAGAGGGAGAACTTATCAATCCCGGTGGTTCTATGTCCGGTGGTGCTTTTAAGAATTCAAGTAATCTCTTGGGTAGAAAGAGAGAGATGGAAGAGCTCGAAGAGAGAGTTAAGTCTTGTAAAGAGCTCATGGAGAGCACTAAGAAGAAAGAGATTGAGCTTAACGAACTCAAGAAAGAACACAGGGATTTAAGTGATTCGTATAACGAGAAGATCAATGAGCTCAAACTCTCTGAGAACACTATTACAATCAACATGGAGCAGGCTGTTAACAGGCTTGAGAGTCTCAATCGTTCTATGGATAACATTAAGAACGAGACCGAAGAGATAGAGAACCAGATAAAAGAGATAGAGGCTAAGAAGCAGGATCTATACGCCGGTAGCGACTCCAATGAAGAGGAGAAGCAGAGCAGAGAGAAAGCTATCTTAGATCTTGAAAATGAAATCGAGAAGCTTAAGGCTAAGGAGAGCGAGCAAGCTGAGTATGTTCAAGGATTCTTGATGAAGGCTAAAGAGCTTGAACAGCAAGGCGAGTTCTTTAGAGAGAATTTAAAGCGTATCAAGGGCGAGGAGGATGTCCTTAACACTGAGAAGAACGAACTTATTGAGAAGACCGGTATGGCGTATACCGAGATAGAGAATATCACACATAAGATTGCAGAGCATAACGGCCAGGTGGAAGCATTTGTCAAAGAAAAAGAAGAATTGACAAAAGAAATCGAGGTTATTACCAAGGAGCAGAAGGATATTCAGGTGAGTCATAAGGATTTCTTTGACGAGCATCAGAGTCTTGTTAAGCGCCAGTCAGATCTCGAGAAAGAACAGTACAGACTTGAGACTTCTAAGGAGAAGAACGAGACTGATCTTACTGAATTGAGCGATTATATGTGGCAGGAATACGAGCTCACGTATTACAATGCTGAAGAGTTCAGAGATAAGGAACTTGACGATCTTCCTAAGCTTAAGAAGGAGAGCAATCAGGTCAAGAATAAGATTAAGAACCTCGGTGATGTCAATGTAAATGCTATCGAGGAGTACAAGGAAGTTAGCGAGAGATACGAGTTCTTGACTAATCAGCGTGACGACATCGTTAAGTCGGAGGAGAGTCTTCTTCTCTTGCTTGAAGAGTTAGACACCAAGATGAGAGCTCAGTTTAATGAGAAGTTCGTTGAGATTCAGGACATGTTCTTAAAGGTATTTAAGGAGATGTTCGGTGGTGGTAAGGCGTCGCTTACCATCAATGAGGACGAGGATGTTCTTACTGCGGGCATTCAGATTAATGCTCAGCCACCCGGAAAGAAGCTTCAGAATATGATGCAGCTGTCGGGTGGAGAGAAGGCACTCACTGCGATTGCGCTGTTATTTGCAATCCAGAACCTTAAGCCTTCACCGTTCTGTCTGTTAGACGAGATAGAGGCGGCCTTAGAGGATGCAAATGTAGACAGGTTTGCCAAATATATACACAAGTTAACCAATCATACTCAGTTCATCGTTATCACTCACCGTAGAGGTACGATGGAGGCAGCGGATGTCCTTTATGGTATCACGATGCAGGAGAAGGGTGTATCTACAATGGTATCGGTAGATTTGATTGACAGTCAGCTTGATGATGATAAAAAGCAATAATAAGGAGCGATAAGATGGGTTTATTTGACATTTTCAAAAAAAGTAAGGAGGTTACTAATGGCGAAGAAGAAGAGCTTAGGAATGAAGCTGTTAGCGAGCAACAAGAAAGTGATAGCGAAGCACCTAAAGAAGAAGCCGGCAGTAAAGAAGCTTCTAAAGTCGAAGAAGAAGTTAAAGAAGCGACTGAAGATACTAAAGAAAGCGTTAAAGTAAGTGAGAATAAAGAGCATGCAGTAAGCAATTCAAGCTTCTCTTTGCTTGATTTGGTTGCTGAGGATGACACTCCTATATTTAAGGATAGAGCAGATGAAGAAGGCTTTGTGCCTCCTGATGATGAGGAGACTATCTTAGAGAAACTTTCTGCCGGCCTTGCCAAGACGCGAAACAGCTTAAATGAGAGCTTTAACGCTGTATTCTCTAAGAGCAATATTGATGAGGATTTCTACGAGGAGCTTGAAGAGATTCTTATTATGGCGGACATGGGTGTTGATACAACCATGAACGTTCTTGACGAGCTCAGAGATAAGGTTAAAGAACAGCGTATTAAGGAACCTTCTGAGTGTAGGGAGCTTTTGGTTGACCTTATTAAGTCGCAGATGAGCTTGGAGCCTAATGCGTATGAATTCGAGAACAAGACTTCGGTTGTTATGATTATCGGTGTCAACGGTGTTGGTAAGACTACTTCTATCGGTAAGCTTGCTGCTCAGTTTAGAGGAAGAGGCAAGAAGGTTGTTCTTGCTGCGGCTGATACATTTAGGGCAGCGGCTATTGAGCAGCTTACAGAGTGGGCTAATCGCTCACAGGTTGATATCATTGCTCAGAGTGAGGGTTCAGATCCTTCTGCGGTTGTCTACGATGCTATTGCCGCATCTAAGGCTAGAGAGGCGGATGTTCTCTTGATTGACACAGCGGGTCGTCTTCACAACAAGAAGAACCTTATGAACGAGCTCTCTAAGATGAACAAGATTATTGACAGAGAGTGGCCTGATGCTTATAGAGAGACTCTTATTGTTCTTGACGGTACAACCGGTCAGAACGCTTTAGAGCAGGCTAAACAGTTTAAAGAAGTTGCTGACATTAGCGGTATCATTTTAACCAAGCTTGATGGAACAGCTAAGGGTGGTATTGCTATTGCTATACATTCAGAGCTAAATGTACCTGTTAAATATATAGGTGTTGGAGAGCGCATCAACGATCTTCAAAAATTTGACCCTGAGACTTATGTAAATGCTATATTTGCAGTCGATAATGATGCAAATGATGACGAAACGGAGGAATGAAGTCATGATGGAGCTTAAAGATTTTGAGAAGGCTTATGAGAAAGTTTCTGAGGTTGTAAGAAGCACTCATCTTGTTAAGAGCGAAGTGTTCTCTGAGGGAACAGGTAATAATGTATATTTAAAGCCTGAGAATATGCAGCTTACCGGTGCATATAAGATCAGAGGTGCATACTACAAGATTAGTACTCTTTCCGATGAAGAGAGGGAGAAGGGGCTTATTACAGCATCTGCGGGTAATCATGCTCAGGGTGTTGCGTATGCTGCAAGAGAGTACGGTGTTAGGGCTGTCATTGTTATGCCGACATCAACTCCACTTGTTAAAGTTAACAGAACTAAGGATTTAGGCGCAGAGGTTATATTATACGGAGATGTATATGATGAGGCTTGCGCTTACGCTATTGATATGGCAGAGAAAGAGGGACTTACCTTTATCCATCCTTTCGATGATCTAGATGTTGCTACAGGACAGGGTTCTATAGCAATGGAGATTTTTAAGGATCTTCCTACTGTAGATTACATCCTTGTTCCTATTGGTGGTGGCGGACTTGCTACCGGTGTGTCTACATTTGCCAAATTACTTAATCCTAATATTCAGGTTATTGGTGTTGAGCCTGAGGGAGCTGCTTGTATGTCTGCTTCTTTAGATGCCGGCAAGGTTGTTACCTTGGATACTGTCAACACTATTGCTGACGGTACTGCGGTTAAGACACCGGGTTCTAATATTTTCCCATATATCCAGACGAATCTTGATGGAATTATCAAGGTTCCTGACAGCGATCTCATTGAGGCTTTTCTTGACATGCTTGAGAGTCACAAGATGCTTGTTGAGAATTCGGGGCTTTTGTCTGTGGCGGCTGTTAAGCAGCTTGATGTACAGGACAAGAATGTTGTTTGTATTTTGAGTGGTGGTAATATGGATGTTATCACTTTCGCTTCTGTTGTTCAGCATGGACTTATTATGAGGGAGAGGGTATTTACGATTAGTGTGCTTCTTCCTGATAAACCTGGTGAGCTTGTGAATGTGTCTAAGGTTATTGCTAAAGAGAATGGTAATATTATTAAGCTTGAGCATAATCAGTTTGTAAGTATCAACAGAAATGCGGCGGTTGAGCTTGTGATTACTATTGAGGCTTTTGGGCATGAGCATAAGGAGAGGATTATAAAAGCGCTTAGACATAAGAATTATAGTCCGAAAGAAGTTGCGACGAAGATGTAGTTAAATAGCGGATGTAAGTTGAGCATAATGTATTATTTCTTTGGGACGCCTCTCGGCTCGAAGGCGCGTTGCTCACGTTACTAAATTCGCGCTAAGCTTACGCTTGCACTCATTAAGTAACGAGACGCGCCAACGCCCTACGAAATAACACATTATGCTCTTACAATCCTCAGGGTGGCGAGGCCACCGGGGGATTGTTTTAGTCGAACACTGGTGAAAGAATGCCATTCTGAGCGAAGCGAAGAATCTTTGTCCTTCGAAGAAGGGCAATTGTAATTATAACTATAGTAGCAAATATAAATGCAACTATAATTCTTACAGGGTGGTGGAACCACCGTTTTGACATTGTGGGTGTGATGTGGTAGTATAGGCATATGATTATTACTGCGACGACTTTATATCTTACTAATAGAATTAAGGGAGGTAATGAAGATATGGATTTTAAGGCTACTTTAGCTAATATCGGAGATTCTCTTACTGAGGCTGCCAAGAATGTTGGCACCAAGGCGGTTGAGACCAAGGACATTGTTGTTCTTAAGAATAAGAAGGCTACCGAGGAGCGCAATATCAAGTCTCTTTATCAGGAGATTGGTAAGCTTTACTATGAGAAATATGGCAATGACGAGGCTGCCGAGTGGACTAGTCAGATGAGAAGAATCAACTCCTCTAAGAACAAGATTGCTGATCTTGACGAGGAGATTAAGAAGGTTAAGTCTCAGGACTGATAGAGGTTTTATTTATGTATAAGATTACTTTATACGATGATAAACTTAATAAACGTGTTATTGATGCTGCGCCGGGTGCTACCGTTATGGAAGCACTCAGCGCTTCTTTTGTTTATTTTCCGGGTAATTGTGGCGGTATTAAGCTTTGTGACAGGTGCTATTGTTTGATTGACGGAATTAGAAAAAGGGCTTGTGAATACAGAATTGACAAGGATGTTAAAGTGGTGTTGCCGTTTTCATTTGACATGGGAATAAGTGTTGTTGGAGCTAAGAAGGTTGATAATAATAAACGATATGAGCTTGATGAACTTAGTGCTTTTGTCGATATCGGAACTACAACTATTGCGATGGCGCTTGCAGATAGGAATTTGAATATTGTTGTCAGCTTAGGAGTTGTTAATCCGCAGCTTCAGTTTGGTGCTGATGTTATTTCTAGGATATCATTTGCCAAAGATAAAGATGGGTTGAGCAGACTTCACGAGTGTGTTGTTGGTGCTATTAATAATGGAATTGGTATTATGCTTGGTGAAGCTAAGGTTGAGTACAAGGATTATTCAAGCATTCCTGTTAGAGTGAGTGGTAACCCTACTATGATTCAGCTTCTTAATAATGAGTCACCCGAGAGTATTGGACGATATCCTTTCACACCTTCTATTATGGAGACGGTGACGAAGGATTTGGGTGAGCTTAAAGTAGTTACTTCTCTACGCCCTGCTTCCGGGTTTATAGGTTCTGATGTGCTTGTTGGTGCTTACGATTTGGGGATTGGGAGTTCTATTGAGCCTATATTATATCTTGACCTTGGTACTAACGGAGAGATGATTATGTCGCAAGGCGGCGAACTTTATGCATGTTCTGCGGCATGCGGTCCTGCATTTGAACAAGCGCTAAGGGGAGACAATGCGATAAGGCTCCTTAGACAAATGCTTTCTTTAGGCGAGATTGATTCGGACGGACTTGTGCTTGCTGATAATCCAAGGTTGTCTCAGGATGCAATAAGGATGCTTCAACTTGCTAAAGGTGCAATAAGGTCAGGGGTTGAGTGTTTGCTAAACGCATGTGGTGTAAATGCTGATGATGTAAGCAAGGTATATATTGCCGGCGGATTTGGATTCTATATGAACGTTGACGATGCGGTATCAGTTGGAATGTTACCTTCTGAGTTTAAGGATAAGATTGAAATTATAGGCAATATGAGTCTTAAGGGAAATGTTGATTTAAAGGATGTTGGCGCGTATGATTCATTTGCATCTAGAGTAAAGACTTTGGATTTAGCCAATCTAGACGGGTATCAGGACATTTTCATGAAGTATATTTCATTTAGCTAAGTACCCAAAGGGGACATTCCATACTGGGGAATTAAAGTAAAAATACTTGACAAAGGTGTAGGGGATGTGTTATATTATCATCCGCAAGTAATTTTACTTGACTGGAGTGTGATGATATGAGTAAGAAGACAGCCAAGGACATGGCATATAATGCGCTTTTGTATGATTTTTATGGGGCGCTTCTTACAGAACATCAACAATCTGTGTACGAGGACGTTTATTTCAACGATATGTCTGTTACAGAGGTTTCTAAGGAATACGATATCAGCAGGCAGGCTGTGTCGGATTTGCTTAAGAGAATCGACAAGATATTGTCGGGATATGAAGATAAGTTGGGGCTTGTCATGAAGTTTAGAAGAGCTAAGGAGAAGGTTGATGACATTTCCTTAATGCTCAAGAATGTCAAGTCCGAGTATGATGTTAATGAGATTGATAAGATTATAGATATTGCGGATTCAGTACTGGATGAATTCTAATGAGGTAATTTATGGCTTTTGAGAGTTTAACTGATAAATTACAAAATGTGTTTAAGAACCTTAGATCTAAGGGCACTTTGACAGATGCTGATGTCAAAGAGGCTATGAAAGAGGTTAAGCGAGCTTTACTTGAAGCTGATGTTAACTACAAGGTCGTTAGAGACTTTACCAAGAAGGTTTCAGAGCGAGCTATCGGTCAGGAGGTTATGACCGGTCTTAACCCTGGTCACATGGTTATCAAGATAGTTAAGGAAGAGATGGATATCCTTATGGGCTCTGAGACTACAGAGCTTACGATTCTTCCGTCAAATGAAATCACGACTATCATGATGTGCGGTCTTCAGGGTGCCGGTAAGACTACGACCGCAGCTAAGCTTGCTGGTAAACTTAAGAACAAGGGCAAGAAACCACTTCTGGTTGCCTGCGATATATATAGACCTGCTGCTATCAAGCAGTTACAGGTTAATGGAGAGAAGCAGGGAGTGCCTGTTTTCACTATGGGTGATCAGCACAAGCCTGTTGATATAGTTAAGGCTGCTTTAGAGCACGCATCTAAGAACGGCAACAATATCGTTATTATCGATACCGCCGGTCGTCTTCATATAGACCAGGATATGATGGACGAGCTTATTGAGATTAGAGATAATGTGACTCTTAATAATACTATTCTTACTGTCGATGCAATGACAGGACAGGATGCGGTTAATGTTGCCAATAGTTTCAATGAACAGATTGGTATTGACGGTGTTATTCTCACCAAGTTAGATGGTGATACAAGAGGCGGTGCGGCGCTCTCAATCAGAGCTGTTACAGGTAAGCCTATTCTGTTCATCGGTATGGGTGAGAAGCTCGATGATTTGGAGCAGTTTTATACAGACCGAATGGCGAGCGGTAGCTTAGGAATGTGTGACATGGAGTCTCTTATTGAGAAGGGTCAGAAGGCTATTGGTGAAGGTACAGCGGCTCAGTTAGAAGAGAAGATGAAATCAAAGCAAGGCTTTGGTTTTGATGATTATTTGATTGCTATGGAGCAAATGAATCAGATGGGTGGAATTGCATCAATGCTTTCGATGATGCCTGGTATGGGCTCGCAGCTTAAGGGCGTTGATGTTGACGATAGTGTTATGGATAGGCCTAAAGCTATCATTTTATCTATGACACCGCAAGAGAGAGCCAATCCTGATATTATAAGCCCTAGCAGGAAGAGGCGTATTGCTAAAGGCGCCGGAGTTGATGTTGCCGAGGTCAATCGTATGATGAAGCAGTTCGAGCAGACCAAGAAGATGATGAAGTCGATGGGCTTGATGGGCAACGGTAAGGGTTCTAAGAAGAAGAGAAGAGGCGGAATGATGCCTGGACTTGGCGGTATGCCGGGTATGGGTGGATTCCCTGGATTAGGCGGAGGTAAGAAATTTCCGTTCTAAGTACCCAAAGGGGACAGTCCCCACTGGGTAGTTATTATGCGAAAATGATGAATATCATCTTTCGATAGATTAACATTTGTTAAGGAGGTGAAACAAAGATGGTAAAGATTCGTTTAAAGAGAATGGGTAAGAAGAGAGCACCTTTCTATAGAGTTGTTGTTGCTGACGCACGTTCTCCAAGAGATGGACGCTTCATTGAGGAGATTGGTACCTATGATCCTAATGTTGAGCCAGCAGCAGTTAAGATCGATGCTGAGGCAGCTAAGAAATGGTTAGCTGACGGAGCTCAGCCTACTGATACTGTTGCCAGATTGTTTAAGAATGCCGGTATTAACTAGGAGGTACTTATACTATGAAGGAATTAGTAGAAGTTATTGCTAAGTCATTAGTTGATCATCCGGATCAGGTTGTTGTCACTGAGGAAGATACCGAAGGTGTTATCAAACTTGTTCTTAAAGTTGCTGACGATGATATGGGGAAGGTTATCGGAAAGCAGGGACGTATCGCTAAGGCCATCAGAACTGTTGTCAAGGCGGCCAGTACCAAAATTGACAAGAAAGTTGATGTTGACATAGCACAATAAGATTTTTAAATAGCCGCCTTATGGGCGGTTATTTTTATTTGAGTTAATTAGTGCAAGACATCTGTTTATGTCGGACACGCTCTCGCTTGGGTAAAAACGTAGCGGTACTAATTTCGTGCTACGCTTTCGCTTGCACTCAATAAGTACCTACGTTTTTATACAGTCCGACGTTAAACAGATGTCCTGCATAAAACAGATGTAACTAAATCTATACAGGTGTCATTCTGAGCGCAAGCGAAGAATCTTTTGTCTTCGAATAAAATAATTACTA
>CAMVPR010000037.1 GCA_947169385.1 uncultured Lachnospiraceae bacterium
TCCTTTTAATTGTGCTTTTTCAATTCTAGTTTCAAATACCTTAAAAGTCAAGGAATTATAACTCTTCTTTAAACTATAATTTAACAAATAAGAAAAAACCGACCTCAACCAACCGGAGTTGATTGAGATCGGGTTATTTTTTAGGTTAAACTAAGCGAATTGTTCTATGTGATATTCTTGAGAAGAAAGACCACAAGAACCGTCCCCTTGGTAACTCAGCACTTCTTGTCATCCTCCACCCTATCTGTCATCCTGAGCGGAGCGAAGGATCTTTGCCCTTCGAAGAAGGGCAATGTTAAATCGTATAGCGGATAAAAACACTTGCAATTCATTAGTTATGATGTTATATTATACATACAAAGAGGTGCTATCTGATAGATGGTTTGCCTCAGTTTATATGTTACTAAAAATAGCAACCGACTTTAGCGAGGGTGGTTGCTATTTTTCTTTTTATCGTTAATGATGTTACGAATCAGATCAACAATGCTAACAATAGCACATATCACTGACGCGATAACACCTATGATATCAATCAAACAGCGTGTCCTCCTTTAACAATACTATCTGCATCAAAACTCCTCCTTTCGCAGAAGTCCGCGCAAATGCACGTCTAAGAGGCAAACCACCTACCATCATAGATAACACCTTAATATTAATTATATGACGGAACAACAGTTCTGTCAATGTGTTTATGAAATGATTATCAAATTAATTTGGTATGCGCTAAAGGTTTGTTTCTTGTCATCCTGAGCGGAGCGAAGGATCTTTGCCCTTCGAAGAAGGGCAATGTGACTTGAAACATAGGAATTATAAAGGTGAAGTATCTATTATCCCTCACTACGCTCGGGATAAGGATTCTTCGCTTCGCTCAGAATGACATGGTTCCGTCTTGCGGCGGGTGTTGAAGGACATAAGAAAAACCCGACCTCAACCAACCGGAGTTGATTGAGATCGGGTTTTTTTTAAGTTAAATCAAGTGGATTGTTCTATGTGATATTCATGTGAAGAAAAACCACAAGAACCGTCCCCGTAATTTTTCTTTGTTTATTAATTAGCTAACAACTACCTTAGCTGTCTTTGTTATACCTTTTACAGTAAAGGTAATAGTGTATGTACCAGCGGTAACACTAGCAATAGTATAGGTACCATCTGCCTCTGTAGCTGTTACACTCGAGTTAGCATCTACGCCAAATTTAGCCTTAAGGTCTGTAAGGGAAATTTCGCCACCGTTAGCATCAAGAGCTTTGAATCCTGTAACTTCTAAGTTGCCAAGACCCTTAATAACGTTCTCACCAGAATCTTTAAGTTTGAAAGTTATAACCGAAGCACTAGTAGCTGTAACATCAACGGTCTTAGGATCACCAGCCTTAACCTCAAGATCACCAACATAAGTATAAATAGTTGTTCCATTCTCTAAGGTAAAGCTTGTACCAAGCGCAATTGTGTCAGTACCCATAACAGGAACATCGTTGATAGTAGCAACACCCTTTACAAATGTTACATCTGCTTTTGAAGTCCAGCCTGCAACACTTGGAGCCGCAGCAGGTGCAGTCGTTGCTGTCGCACCAGCTGTGTACGCTTTATACTCAATAATAGTAATCTTACCAGAACCATTATAGCTCTCAAGAGTCTTGTCTCCGTCTGTTTTAGCTGTAAGAGTAAGATTTACCTTTGATCCAGCAGTTAGCTTAGAAGTAGAAGAGGTTGTAGTAATAGCAATCGGAGCTTTATCAACTACAAACTTAATTTCAAGAGCCTTAGATGAAAGAAGGGCTCCAGTATTAGATACAACTGTTAGTTTAAGGGTCTGAGTACCAGATTTAGTCGCATGTCCATCAACACTGAGTAGCAATCTAGATCCAACCTTAGGGTTAGCTACTAAGTTTGCACCTGCTAAGGCGGTGTCTATGACGTTATCTGAACCAGCGCTAGTATTAGTACCATAATCGTCGTAATCATCGTTGTTAACACTCAACGCACCGTCTCCAGTTAACTCATATTTTACGAATTGTCCATTCGCATTAAAAACTTGACCATACTGATCCAATGTTTCAACAGTGAATGTTTTATTCTGGTCATTAATTAACGAACAGGTGTAAGAACCATCTGCAGCAGCTTTGATTCCATCTTGAACTGTCAAGCCAGCAAGGACTCTCTGTTTTTTAACAGTGATTGTTTTTGAAGTTGCAAAATTACCTGTACCAGTTGTAATGGTTAACTTTGCTTCATTATTGTTACCTAATATAGCGTTTGTTTTACCAGCCATGCTAAGTCTAATTACTTTATCTGCAGCTACATATGCACATCCGGTAACGTCGCTAGACTTAATAACATCACTTGTGTAACTAAATCCATTCCATGCGGCAACGCCGTCAATTGCTTTACCATACTGATCTTCAAATTTCACCGGAATATCAACAGTCTCACCTAAAATAACCGAGTATTCCTTAGAATCCCAGAGAACCTTAGATGCCTCAACACCCTTTAAGATTTCAACCTGTTTTGTTATTGCAGGTTTAGAAGCGTCAACCTGAACAGCAATTTTGAATTTACCGTATTGATCTTGAGGAACTGTTATCTCTCCTGCGCCTGTATAATTTCCATCTTTCATTTCAAGTGCAACAGAAACAGTAGAAGCAGTATTATCTGCAGCAGTAACATACATGGCAAGCTTGTTTGAGTATGCATTTGCTTTATATAACGCCCAATCAACAGCAGCTCCAGTTTCATCCTTTAACGCAAGGGTAAATTTATATTTTTTAGCAACCACATCACTACTCTGATAAATTGGTGTAGCGTCTCCTGAAAGATTAGGATTTACCACTAAAATCTCAGCTTCTGTTATAGAAATTGGCTTTATAGTGAAAGAGTTATTTCCGAAAACATCACTATTTTTCTTGTACGTCGCACTAATAGTAAGTGTTTCGTTATAGTCAGTTGTAATGTCGATACCACCAATAACTGTATTTAAGTAAGCAAGACCATATTCGTTCGGCTGACCGCCTGCTAAACCGATAGTACCCACACCGGTAACAGATGCTTTCTTACATGATATGTACCAACTTAAGTCAGATGGTAATACAGTTTTAACCTCATCTTTATACTGATCATAAACTTTGTAATTAACCTTCAAAAGCTGACCAGCAGGCATAGCCTGACCAGATGCAACAACTACTGTAGTAGGTGTTGCTTCGGCAATTTCAAAAGTATATGAATTAGCTTTAGCGTCGATAGGCATCGAACCTGCGATAGTAACCACATATCCTTTACCAGCACTAAAATTAGTAGACTTCGTAAGAGTTACGCTCATGCCATCGTCAGCCCACTTTTTAACAACTACCTGATTATCGCTACCAGATGCCAATTTAATATCAATTGTTTCCTGATCTGCTTTAGAAATCGGAGTTGTAAAGTAAACAGTTACTACATTAGCATGGGTAGCTTCAGCCTTCCAAATACCATAAGCAGAAGCAACTACAGTTACGTTACAAGTAACACGCTTGTTGGTACCCTGAGCAGTCGCGGTAATAATAGTTGTTCCTGGTTTATGCGCAGTAATTGTACCATCTGCAGATACAGTAGCAATATCTTCATCTTTAGATGAGTATTCTACTACCCATGTTGCAGGAGTAACAACAGGACTAAACTTATATGTGTCATTAGTAGACAAAGTCTTTTTACCGTCTGTTTCTGCAGCAAGAGCGATAGTAACGTCAAGTGCTTTAACCTCAATGGCTATAGACTTCTTAGCCTCATTACCGTTAACGTCCTTAGCAACCGCTGTGATAATAGCGGTTCCGTAAGCAGCACCGGTAACAACACCATTTGCATCTACAGTAGCAGCACTGTTGTCTGATGTATAAGTAACAGAAGCTACAGATACACCATCAGTTGCAGATGATACTGAAAGTTTAGTTGTACCACCAATATCAAGTGTGGTAATAGGAGCAGAGATAGCAATCTCCTTAAGTGCAGGAGCCTCTGTAGTCGGAGTAGCCTCTTTACTAGCATCACCTGAAGGAGTAACAGGTGTAGGTTCAGTTGACTCCGCCTTAACAGTTACAGTGAACTTCTTAGTCTTCTTCGTCTTCTTCTTCGTTGTCAAATGAGACTTGTATTAGGAGGGGCTCAAGCGTCGATGGATAGTGAGATTATATGCATTTATATATTTGGAAAGAGGGATTTACAATTCAATCGGGATGGAATGAATGTTTTGTACATGTTTCACTGAACATTCATTTTGTTGTGCAACATTACTAAAACTTGTTTTTCGGTATAATTTGAGAGAGGGACCAGCGCGATGAGCTGAGAAAGCGCAGGATTATATTAAAAAACTTTTAGAAGATTCTTCGCTACGCTCAGAATGACATGATACAAAAAGATAGCGGATTATAGTAAATAAAGATCCTTCGCTCCGCTCAGGATGACATTTTAAGTAATGAAATTCCTTATCTTAATGACATTGGTACTGTCTCCTTTGGGTACTTATCAGTGCCTCCAAACGAAATAAACTTCCTATTTGACTTTATTTATACACTCAGCGTATAATTAAACCTATAGGGGATGAAAGGAATAGCTAATGATTTACAATAACGTACTTGAAGCCGTTGGCGATACTCCAATGGTTAGATTAAACAGAATACCGGAGCCTGACAGTGCTGAGATTCTTGTCAAGGCAGAAGGACATAATGTCGGCGGCTCGATTAAGACGAGAACAGCATTTAACATGATAGAAGCTGCAGAGAGCGAAGGTCTCATTTCTCCGGATAAGACTACGATTGTTGAGCCTACAAGCGGCAATCAGGGCATCGGGCTTGCGCTCGTCGGTGCTGTTAAAGGATATAAGACCATCATTATCATGCCGGATTCGGTGAGTGAGGAGCGTGCCAAGCTTGTTAAGCACTACGGCGCGGAGGTTATACTGATTCACGATGCGGGAGATATCGGAGCATGTATCGAGGAATGCCTTAATACCGCTCTTAAGATGAGAGATGAGGATCCGTCAGTATTTGTTCCGCAACAATTTGAAAATGTCAATAACGTCCTCGCACATAAGAAACACACAGCTCTTGAGATTATGGCGCAGGTCGCTAAGCCTATTCATGGTTTCTGTTCCGGAATCGGTACGGGAGGCACTTTGACAGGTGTGGGAGAGGTCCTTAAGGCGCAGTATCCTGATATCGAGATATGGGCTGTTGAGCCGGAAAATGCAGCAATTTTGGCAGGTGGTAACATCGGTACGCATTTGCAAATGGGAATCGGAGACGGTATTATTCCGCCGATTTTGAATCAGAAGATATATGACGACATTTACATTGTTACTGATGATGAAGCAATTGAGGTTTCTAGAAGATTGGCAAGAGAAGAGGGTATTATGTGCGGTATTTCAAGCGGAACTAACGTTGCCGCTGCTATTAAGCTTGCTAAGAAACTGGGTCCCGGTAAGACAGTTGTCACGATACTGCCAGACACCGCGGAGAGATATTTTTCAACTCCGCTTTTTGATGAATAAATTAGGCATACCCAGTGGGTACTGTTCCAATGCCATTTAGTTAAGCTTTTAACATACTAATACATACCAAATACATGTCATTCTGAGCGTAAGCGAAGAATCTTTATCCCGAGTGTAACGAGGGATAACTAATATTATAATCTTACCGTTACTAAAGCATATAGATGCATTGACCTTCTTCAAAGGTCAAAGATCCTTCGCTTCGCTCAGGATGACATTATTAATAATGAAGTTCCTTATCTAAATGACATTGGACCTGTCCCCACTGGGTAGTTATTGATTTATTCCTCCTCGCTATATTCTAATATGTCCCCGGGTTGGCAGTGGAGGACCTCACAGATAGCTTCTAAAGTTGAGAAGCGGATGGCGCTGATTCGCCCATTCTTGATTTTGGATAAGTTGACGTTGGACACGCCAACTTTCTCGGAAAGCTCGGCTAATGATATCTTTCGGTCCGCCATCACGCGGTCTAATCTTAATATAATCTTACCCATATGAACCTCCTTATAAAGTCTCATCTGACTGAATTCTAAGTTGTTTGCCGTAATCGACAATCGTATAAACAGCCCATGTTGTAAGCCCCAATAGCACAGCGAATCCGGCACCTGTAGTGACTGCGACCAATACTGTCAGCGTCACCATTGAGATAAGGATGCGTTTTGGAACGCTGTCTGCAAAAGGATTACCTTCCTTGATGATAGTGTTAAACACACTGAGTATCATCCATACGGCAAATGTCAAAATCGCACAGATAACAGCTGCGAAAATGCAGTAAAAACCGATAAGCAAAGCGTAAGAATCTTGGTTGTCCTCGAAGTACTTCTGCAAAGCAGGGACAGAAGATTCAAGCTCTAATCCATCTGCAAATGCTACATCATCACCGTTGATAGTTCCAATCTTAAACGAACCGATAGAAAGCTCCTTCTTGATATCAGATTCGGAGATACCCTCCTTAATCTTAGCATCCATACTATCCTTGTTTGCAATCATCACAATTCCTGTAATCAGCGTTAGTACAGTTGCAACCATAAGCATAATCATGATAACTCTTGAACAGACCCTGGCAGCTTTGCAACTCTTGATAACATTCTGTAATTTAATATTCTCCTCATTAATATTCATAATAAATCTCCTTCCAGATAATTAATATACTAATAAACCAAGCCGGATACATCGCGCGTTATATCCGCTTTGTTGTACTAAAAATATCACACATATTTATGTTTGTCAACAAGAAATTAACGATAAACGATAAATAATTATCTAAAAAGATAAATTGATACATAAACATGACTTTAGTCATACTCGTTTTATGGCTTTTTTCACTACAAAAGAAAAATCCATTTTTATATAATAAGCATGTCAGTTAAAGTTGACGCACTCTTTTAAGTTAAGGAGAATCAATATGGGAACAATACTTAAAACAAATGATTTAACCAAGAAATACGATAACAAAGTAGTTGTTGACAACCTGAATATCGAGATTGAAGAAGGCGAGATCTTCGGTCTTTTAGGGCCGAACGGAGCCGGCAAGAGCACCACAATGAACATGATTTGCAACATCGTGAGACCTACTCTCGGAAATGTGGAATTTATGGGTCAAGATTTCTTAAAACACAGAAAATCACTTATCGACAAGTTAGGTTACATCCCTCAGGATCTTGCGATTCATGGCAATCTTAAAGCCTGGGAGAATGTAGAGCTTTTCACATCACTCTACGGAATAAAAGGTGCGGAGCTAAAAAGCAGAATAGAAGAGTCGCTTGAGTATGTCGGACTATTAGAGAAGAAAAATGATTACGCCAAGACATTTTCCGGAGGAATGAAGAGACGACTTAACATTGCCTGCGCAATAGGACATCATCCTAAACTGTTGATTTTTGACGAGCCTACGGTTGGAATCGATCCTCAGTCAAGAAACTTCATCTTAGAGAAGATTAAGGAATCCAACAAAAACGGCGCAACCGTTATCTACACAAGCCATTACATGGAGGAGGTCGAGGCTATTTGCAGTCGAATCGCCATCATGGATAATGGCAAAATCATCGCTACCGGAACAAGTGAGGAACTAAAGAAGATGGTCGTAGACGACACATCATCTATAACACTTGAGGAAGTATTTCTCACCATGACAGGAAAGAAATTGAGGGATTATTAATGATTAGATATTTAATAAAAAACTACATCAAATTAATGAGCAGAAGCAAGATAAACATCCTACTTATCATTGTTTGTCCAATTATTGTTATCGCGGTATTGTCAAGTGCGTTCAGCGATCTTATGGCGAAATACGACGGTAACGATAAGATATACGCGGGTTACAAAATCGAGTCGGATGCCGTTCCTCAGCAAATGATAGACGCACTTTTAGATGCAGCCGAGGAGGAGAATATATTCTTTAAGGAACTTAAGGGTATTGAGCCTAAGGACGCTGTCAGGAATGAAGACATTGATGCATTTGTCGTGTTTGACAAGGACACCTATAAAGTCTACGAGAACAAGGATGACGAGATACCCGGCAAGATTATTGAGTACATGATTTCGGCATTTTATGAAAATGCAGGCGCGGCTTCATTAGGTATCGCAAGAGATGATGTTAATCTCACCATAAAAAATGCCAAGTATATACCTCCTATCGAGTCGATAGATTACTATGGAATCATTGAGATTGTCTACTTCGGATGGTGCGCTATAGTGTGTGGATCCGTAATATTCTTGAGTGAAAAAAAGTATCGCATAGGAAAGAAAATACAGGTTTCTACGCTTAACGATTGGCAGATTTATCTTTCTAAATATATTCCGCTAATTATAATTGTGACAGTAGGGTCAATAATATCAATGATATTATCGATTATACTTTTTGATGTTCACTGGGGTAAGATTCCGTTGTCGCTGTTAATCTTGGTTTTTTCGGTAGCGGCATCCTCAGCGTTTGGCTTAATGGTATATGAAATATCAAACAACATGGTTATTACGGTTATTGGAGTATTCGCTATTGTATGGTTTGCGGGATTCTTCGGAGGAAGTTTTGAGACCTATATGTTCTCGTCACATCCGATGTCAGTGAAGCTTGCAACCCCAATCTATCATGTCAACAGATCTTTAGTAGAGCTTTCGGTAATGGGACATAGCGATTATGTCTTAAGTGCAATTCTTTACTGCGGAGCGATTGTCATCATTTGCTCAATGGTTGCTGTTTTAGCAGGAAGATTAAGAAGGAGAGGAAGAGCATGAATACATTAATCAAAACAAGTGTAAGATTACTTTTTAGGACAAAAGGCTTCTGGTTTTTTCTCATACTTGCGCCGATTTTGTCAACAGTAATTCTAAAGAATAAATTCGACAGTTCCGCTGCTTATGTTAACAGAAGAGAAGAGGTTATCGAGCTGGATTCTTCTGAAGATAAGGTTGCATATTACGGTTCCGGTGGCAATTATTTAGTTAAAGTTTATGATGCGTCTGGCTCTGATCTTTCTGAATATATGCTTGATAAAATGTCGAAAACCGGCCTGTTTACATTGTGTAGAGCAAAGGTTTCAGATGATTTCAACATTGACAAGCAGCTTAAAACAGACGGAAATGAAGACAGAATGGGAGTTGCCGTATATCTTAAGGAAGACTTTGATAAATGTGCTCTTAATGGAGATTACGCTAAAGCGCTAACCATATACACTCTTTCTGATGATTCGAGAAATGAAGCTTTCTTTGAGAGTATTAAAACCGAATTGTCTTTATTGGCTAACGCACCTGTAATGTCAGGCGAAAGGAGCGCAGCTGCAGTCCTTGATACTTTGGCAAATGTAGACGACAGCCTTCCTGATAAAGTAATTGAAACAACCGGTGGAATTGGCGGCCATGACCTTACTGCTAAGCAGGTTAATCAAAAGACTCAGATGGGATACGCATTTGCATTCATGACATTGGGATTTGTCTTCTGCGGAATATTTGTGGCTCACACCGTCATTAGAGAAGAGAAGAACGATGTTTTAAAGAGAATCAAGTTAACAAAGGTAAGTACTCTAAAATACTTCGCTTCTAAATTCGTGGTTGCCGTTATTGTTTCGATGATGATGACAATTGTCGAGGCGGGCTTCAGTTCCCTTTTGGCCCCTGATGACATAGGTATGAGCAGGATTAAGTTTATCGCAATGATATTTATGTTGGGCTTAATCTTCTGTACGTTGAGCATGCTTGTCGGAATCCTTATGGGAGAGGTTATGAGTGCAAATGTTGCTGCATTTACAATTTGGTCAATGTCAGCGTTGCTCAGTGGCCTTTACTTCCCGCTGGATTACACATCACCATTTTTAAAAACATTGTCTTTCTTCCTTCCACAGAAATGGTTTATGGATGGCACGGAATTGATATTAGTTAATGACAACGGCGCGTTTGTTATGTTAATATGTACTACAGTAGCATATATGGTTGTTGTGTTAAGCCTTGGAAGTATCGGGCTTAAGGTAAAAAGGACAGAACAGTGAGTAAACGTTTTCGTGAGAATTATTTTATTATCATAAGATTAGTTCTAAATCTAATGTTATGTGTATATGGTTTTCTGGATATGAACAATAACGCAGGGGTATCAACTAAGGTACTCCTGCTTGTTGCTGCTTATATTTCTTTGCTTTCGATAAAAGAGCATTTTGCCGATGTTAATCGACTGTTATTTATAGCCGGTGCTGCAATTATGTATGTCGGGCTTTTAAAGGCCGGGGTCGGCGGATTCATTTTCTTGGGGTATGTTATCTACTATGAGTTTCTGCATGATTTAAAGGCTAAGGCGGGGTGGTATCCTCTCTTATACCTTGCGCTTGTTGTCGATACGCCGATTCCATTTTTTACAAATGTTTTAGTGATAACAATGCTTGCGCTCTTTTATATGCAGCATGAATTTGTCGTTGATTTCTACAGGAATCAGACGCTTGAAGATACGGTGACCGAGCAGAAGTTAAAGCGAGATATACTCGATAAGGAGTCTGAGACCAAGGAAATGCTTAAGAAGAACCTTGTCATGTCCGAGAATAAGATTCTGGAAGAGAGGGCTATGCTTTCGCAGACTTTGCACGATAAGTTGGGGCACAACATCAACGGCTCAATTTATCAGCTTGAGGCGAGCAAAGTTATTATGGACAAGGATCCCGACAAGGCCAGGTCCATGATTCAGGCGGTTATCGATCAGCTTCGTACCGGAATGGACGAGATACGCGCAATTCTTAGAAAAGAGCGTCCTGAGAAGAGGCAAATGTCACTTATACAGCTTAACGAACTTTGTGAGGATTGCAACCAAAAGGGCGTGATAACCGAGCTTAGCACAGAGGGAGATTTGTCTGTGATTCCTAACGATATCTGGGAGGTTGTGCTTGATAATGCATTTGAAGCGGTGACTAATTCGATGAGATATGCGAGATGCAGCCATATTAACATTTCCATTCTTGTAATGAATAAAATGATAAGGTTTATTGTGACGGACGACGGAATCGGGTGTGACTCTGTGACCGACGGAATGGGGATTTCGGGTATGCGAAAGCGTGTTAGGAGTGTTGGAGGAACGATTGATTTTGAGACGGAAGCAGGGTTTAAAGTAAGTATGCTTTTGCCAATTGCATGACATAATATAATCGTAGCGGAGCACAGTGTGCTCCACATATGGCGAACAATGTTCGCCGCTACGGATTGTGACAAATATGTCATTCTGAGCGAAGCGAAGAATCTTTATCCCGAGCTAAGCGAGGGATAACTATTATATAAAGGAGACTGCCATGGATAAAATACGTGTAATAATCGCGGACGACAGCGATTTTGTAAGAGACGGCATGAGGATAATACTAGAAGTCGACGACGACTTTGAAGTTCTAGGCTGTGCAGCCAACGGTAAAGAAGCCATAGAAATCGCCAAGAAGAGCAAGCCGGATGTCTTCTTGATGGACATTCAGATGCCTGAGATGGACGGAATCGAGGCGACCAAATATATAGTTGATAACGATCTCGGCAAAGTCTTGATTCTTACAACATTTGACGATGACGATCTCGTCGCCAAAGCCCTATCTAACGGTGCTAAAGGCTACCTTATCAAGAACCACACTCCCGATCATCTTAAGCAAATGATAAAGTCTGTCTACAATGGAACCGGCGTTATGGAGGAGAGCCACCTAAAGGCGCTGGCCAACATGGCAGACAGCAAGGAAGTTGACGGCGCAAGCGAAGGCTTTGATGAGTCAATATACTCTAAGAGAGAGCTTGAGATAATCAAAGAGGTTGCGGAAGGCCTTTCTAACAAGGAAATCGCTAACAAGCTATTCATTTCCGAGGGAACGGTCAAGAATTATATAACCTCAATTCTTTCTAAAGAGGGTTTGTCCCACAGAACTGCTCTTGCGGTATATTACCTAACCGGAAAAAAGTAAGCTAACTACCCAAAGAAGACTGTCTCCTTTGGGTAGTTATGGGTAAATTTTGCATTTTCTTCAGTAATATGGTATAATCTTATCCACTTTTGTTTGAATTAAGAGGTGTGTTATGTCTGACGATAACAAGAAAGTATATATAACGTTGATTGCCGGAATAGCAGCGATTTCGCTTTTAGTGATTGGTGTTTTGACCGCGGTGCTTTTGCATATGAGTAATAATAAGAAAGCAGAAGTAGAGGCGACAACCGAGGTGGCTGCTACCGAGGAAGTTGTGTCGGAAGAGGCTTCAGAGGAGGCAAGCGGCAATGGTTGCTGGTTTGCCGACAAGACCATCTACAATCCTGTAATGACGCCGGAGACCATATCTTTGCCTAAAGCTGATCTTTCAGTATTTGACGACGGTGCAGGTGATATCAACTCTGTTGATTTGAGTGAAGGCGGAAGCGGTGGAGATCCGTGGGCGGCTGTTACACTGAAGCTTGACTCAATTCCGGGCTCGATTAACAAGACTTCTCCCGGTGACGACAAGTCCAAGACCGAGCAGCTTACAAGCACGTATATGATTCTTGTTGATTTGGATAATGACACGATTGTTGCGGAGCGTGACTGTGAGAAGGTAATCGTGCCTGCATCAATGACCAAGATTCTGTCGGTTATCACAGCTAGAGATTATGTTGATCCCTCTAACCTAAAGGATAAGCAGGTTATCACTCCTGAGAATCTAAGCAAGGTATCTGCTCATGGATTGAGTGCTGTAGGCTTCCTTCCTAATAGCAAGGTCACCGTCAAGGATTTGCTTTATGGTACTATCGTTTGCTCGGGTGCGGATGCTGCCTGGGGGCTTGCTGATTATTGTTCAGGAAGTGAGGAATCATTTGTCGAGAAGATGAATGAAAATGTTGACAAGATGGGACTTTCTAAGACCGCACATTTCACTAACCCTGTTGGAGTTCACGACAAGGACAATCATTGTACCATGAAGGATATGGCAGTTATCATGGGTGTTGCGGTTCAGGACGAGTTGCTTTTGGATGTACTGTCTAAGCGTGTTTACACAACAGACAAGAAGTACCCTAAGAAAGATCTTCCTAACGGAATTGAGATTTCTAACTGGTTTTTAAGAAGAATAGAAGATAAAGAGTTTAACGGCAATGTTATCGCGGCCAAGACCGGATTTGTCAACGAGTCGATGTTCTGTGCGGCAAGTTACTACAAGTCCAATTCCGGCAAGAACTACGTCTGCGTAACCGGTAATGCGTTTAGCTCATGGCGTGCGATTTACGATCACGCTTCGGTTTACAGGTCGTTTACAGAGTAAGTTCACATAATCTTGAATTATGTATGCTATTATACCGACGTATTGTTTTTCAAGTTTAGAAAGGTGGATTTTATGAGACTGAATAAACATTTTATAGCATACTTTTTAACATTTGCCATGGTATCATCACTTGGTGGTATTAATAAGGTGGCGGCTACAGATGCTTTAGTATCAAGTGCTAACGTTACCACTTCAAGTGAGGCGGTCAGTGAAGATGCAAGCGGTTCGGCTAGTGAGAATGCTACCTCCTCAAGCGAAGCTAAGTCATTTATCGACGGACTTGGGCTTAAAGCAGCTTCTTCTAACGCAACCTACTCCGGCAAATACAGACTTTACGTTAAGAACATTACTCGTAAATACAAGATTAAGAACGTTAAGGTTTCTGCTGATGCGTCCGGTGAGGGCGTTACTGCAGTAACATTTACATATGAGACAACATTTTCTTACAAGATTAATAAGAAATTTGTCAAGAAGGTTGCTAAGACCAAGAAGTCCAAGAGGACCTGTGGTAACTGGTATTATGCGGTTGTTAACAACAATTCCGGCCGCTGTGTTGAGAATGCTTCCTCTGACGGAGTTAAAGTTTCCAATGATAAATGGAAATACAGCTCTTATCAGAAGGCTAAATACGGCAAGTATTCTCTCAAGGTTGCCAAGAAGGCTTCGACCAATGTAACTGTTTTGGTTTCTGATGACAAGATAGATGACACTTCGCTGATAATCGGTCTTTCAACTATCCAGAAGAATACCGATAGTGACAAGGCTTTCTGGAATGGCAATGAGAGCTTTGATAAGACTTCTATGTACAGTCTTTATAAGGGGTATGCAAAGGTTCTAAAACTCGGTGATTTAGTGTAGTTTTTAGATTCGAGGGATTATTATGAGTGGTAAGTTAGATGAGTTTAGGAATTTAATAAGGCAGGTTATATTAGGTGTTGCACCAATCAACGAGAAGCTTAAGTATCGTGCGATAGCTATATTGATTGCGTTCGTACATTTTACTTATGTTCTGCTGTTTGGCTTTTGTAAGATTGAGATTATGTTCCAATACAATATTGGAGCTGTTATTTATTACTTTTTAATGGCAATATTGCTCGGGCGTAAAGAATTGCAGAAGACCGTGTTCCTAACGGTTTTGGCGGAGATACTTCTCCATTCTTCCTTGGCGACGATTATGCTTGGATTTGATTGGGGATTTATGCTATACACAATCAGTCTTGTTCCGTTGATTTTCTATATGTGTTTTACTTTGTCCGGAACGAGGATGCGTCTTAGGATAGCGATTCCGTTGTCTGTAATCGTGTTTATTGTATACTATGTGACATTGGTTGTTTCTAACAATATAGATCCGATATACATTGATCCGGTTTATTCGTTTGTACCTAGAGCAGTATATTATTACAACACAATTCTGGCATTTGCATATTGCTTCGTAATCTCGATACTGTTCTCCATCGAAGTTAAGTATATGAAGGTTACATTGGAGAATGAGAACCTCTCGCTTGAGCAGGATGCGAAGTATGATCCTCTAACCAAGCTATATAACAGGCGCAGTTTTAATGAGTATCTTAGAAATGCTGTTGAGGCTGCCGAGAAGGGCGAAAGAGACGTAAGCCTTATCATGCTTGATATCGATGATTTCAAGAGGGTCAATGATACATATGGGCACAATCAGGGAGACATTGTCTTAAAGGAAGTTGCCAATGTGTTAAGAGACAATGTCAGAGAGGATGATGTCATTTGCCGTTGGGGAGGCGAGGAGATGCTTATACTCCTCGAGGTTTCTGAAGATACAGCATCTCGCGTTGCGGAGCGCATAAGAAAGGATGTTGAGAATCTTGATATGTTATGTGATGGTGTTCATATTAAGGTTACTTTGACACTTGGAGTGGCAGAGTATGAGTCGGGTCTTTCTTTGAGAGAGTACATCGAGGTCGTAGACAAGAGGCTTTACTACGGCAAGGAACATGGCAAGAATATGGTTGTTAATTCATAAAGATTAGCCGGGAAGAGTTCTTCCCGGCTTTTACTGTCTATAGACCTATTTCATTAGATACGTTGGATTCTCTTTTGTTGTCGGAAGTTTTTTTAAGTTTCTCATTTTCTTTAATCATATTATCTGTGATTAAATTCGGCTTCAAAGCTTCTTCTAACGCCTTGTCATCATTGAAACGCTTGAGCACCGCTCTAGGAGACAGCCATTTATTAGGTTCTTCACTCTTTAATGAGTCCCTAAACTTGTCGCTCTTGATAAGGGTCTTTACATATTTGTCAGGAGCAATCTCTCTATTAGATTTAGGATCTACAATCTTACCTCTAACCCTTAACATTTGCGCTGCTGATGCGTAGGCAGCATCAGTGATGAATTTTTCGATATTGTTTTCGTATTCCCCACCTTCAAGGTAGCAAATAGCCAACGCAGCTTTTCCTTCAAATATCCTCTGAGGATTATTTCTTACCAGCTCTTTAGCGTTATTGCCGTAAGCGAAATCATAGAGTTTATCTATGCTGAAGTACTCTTTATCAAAGTCCTTAACACCCCTCATAGCGCCGTTTACAAGGCGTGGAAGTTCTTTTCCTGTGTAACCGAGCTTGGTGTATTCCTTCATAAGATTATATGCAACTATATTTCTAACAGAAGCCTTTGCGGTCTCGTAAGTAAGACCGGTAAGAGGTCTTCTCGAAATGAGAATATCTTCGATATCGCTGATAGCATTTTCTGCGGCATGAATATAACCATATTCATAATCTGACTTGCTCTTAGCGTAGTCTTTTTTAATCATATTTCTCGCCTTAGAAGACTGTTCTCTTATAGTGCTCGTATCGACTGAACAGGTTCTATAATCATTGATTATATCGTTGATTGAAGGAAGTCCGACAAAGAACTTGCTCTTGTGATCGTTGTACCTGCCTTCTTCTATTCCAAGCTCCGCCTTGGTCTTTCCTTCAGGAAGAACAGCCAACTCCTCAGCTTTTTTAGGGTTAAATAGAACATTATGGAAGTAGCTTCCGTTCAACGTGGCGTCAACAACAAATCTGTCAAGGCCATCGTTGTTAATATCCCTAAGAGCCTCGAAGATATCGTTTCCGGCTAGGTTAGCAGCACTAACCGCTATAGCCCTATTCTCATCCTTGGCAAACCATTCAGAAAATGTATCCGGCTTGCCAAGGCTGTACCACTCCTTGATATACTTACCGATAACGTTGACGGTCAGAGAGTTAGCTATAAGGGTCTGATGATATATCTTCTTTTCGTTAATCATCTCATTAACACTCTTGCTAAGCCTTTCGTTAGCAAGATCAAGATCCGGCAAAGGGCCATTCTTCTTGGTGATGTAAGTCTTGTAATCCTGATAGGTTTCGATGTCAGGGTGATCCTTCTTAGCAAGCTCGAGAATATCATCCTTTACATGCTTCATTTCCTGCCATACATCATTCTGCATAGCGGAGAATCCAAGCATTTTCGCAAATATATCTGAATTAAGCACATCATCATCAAATTTATTAAATGAAGCCATTAGCTCATCCATGACTTCATGGGAAGCCTTCTGTCCTCGATAGATGACATCTGCAAGTTCTTTCTTGGACGCGCTAGCGATATTTGGATCTTCAGATGCGGCTTTTATGAGCAACTGAAGCGTTGACTCAAAAATACTTTGCTTCTCTTCGATGAGCTTATCAGGATTCATTACGTCGTCAAATGAATACTTTCTGTTACCGTTTTCGTCGACCACATTTAACATAGCCAACACAGATATTGAAATAACAGCGGTTCTGCTCGCACTAAAGTTTCCTACATTAAATGTCCCCAAGTCATTGCTGTTATATTTATTGCCCATAAATGATTTTTTAAAAGCTTTATTCGCAGGGCTGTAGTTCTTGGCATTCTCATAACGGTTAGATATATCGGTATATATCTTGTTGCGTTCGGCTGCTATCTCATTAAATTTAAAGTAGTCATTCTTTCGATTAGCCTCAGCGTATCCCTTATATAACTTGATGTTATTAGTAATATTGTTTTTAAACTGCCTTACAAGAGCAACTCTTGTAGCTGCGTAAGCGGAGGTGCTTGCGCTCTTGTGTACAAGGTAATAATCGGCAAGTTTAAGTACGCTGTTAGCAAGTTTAATGTACTCTTCGCTTTGCTCTTCGGTCGGAACACTTCCGTCTTTATCTAATTTCTCTGTAAATGTAATGAGTCTCTTTAACTCAGTCATCATTTTATCAAAGTTTCTTGAAGAACCACCTTTGTACCAATGAGTGTTGTTATTAAGAGTCTTTTGGTAGCTCTTAAGTCTGGCGAGATTGTCCTTTATATTAAATGTCTGATATAGTTCAAAATTATCAGATTCAAAGAAAGCAACCTCCTTCTTTAAGCTGTTATATTGAACTTTGTCGATGATGTCATATGTTATTTTGGTACCGTCTCCTCTGCTCCATGCTTTAAATTCAGCATTTTTTTGTTCAAGATTGTTGGTCTCGCTAAAACCTTCCATGCTTATTGCATGTGCACCTTTTTCATATAACAGACGATCTTCGTTACTTAAGTTCTTTATATATTCCCGCTTGCTAATCTCAATAATACCTTGAGGGAAGTGTTTGTTAAAAAACCTGCGAATCCTTACATTTACTTCATCTTCGAATTGTTCCTCATTGGCGTCAGGGTACTGCTTTCTTATAAGCGCTTTTACACATTCAACAAAGTTTGTGTCGGGCTCCGGTTTAACTTTGGTGGTCATTATATCTCCATAAAGTTTATCAGCATAGTCTTCGTTAAAGCCTAAGAGTCGGTTTACTTCTCTTACTGATAAATCATTAAGGTTTTTACCTTCGCTTGCTAAGTAATCATTAAAAAGATCTATACAATCAATATTGTTTCTGTTATAGTAAATGCTTACCAATAATGCTTTGAAAGCCCTCTCTTTGCCTGATGATAAGCGTACATTCTGAACAATATAGTTTACTTTGGCTTCCTTATGTGGATCGTTCTCATCAATATATTTGTAATACTCTTCACGCTCTTTACCGACTTCTAAATAAAGTTCTGCATACAATTTGCCAATATCAAGGAACATTTGTCTTCTGCCTTCATAACTGACAGGATAAAGATTATAAAAACTGTCATGTAAGGCCGCGGAAGCGTCTTCCGATGATTTGAGTTCGTAAATTGATTTGTTAAAAATATCTTGCGATTTCTTAAAAGTGTCATATCCTCCGTTACGTAATGAAAGACTTGCAATCTTCTCGGTAAATCCCGTATAAGATATTGCAACCTTTAATTTATCAATATTAGTATTCTGAGAGTTATATGCCGCAATTGCTTTATTACCGAGTTCTTCAGCTGATTTCTTATATTTAGCCTCTAAGTTACTTACGAATTGGAATGGTTTATAGTCAATCGCAATAGCATTTTCAATAGTCTTGGCTGTAAGTCCGTTGGCAGAATTCTGCTTTTTAACATTGATAGCAAACTTCTTGTTAAAGTCGGTTAAAAGCTTCTTTCTGGTTTTGTTGTCTGTAACCATAGTATTGATGAGGTTATCGTAGACAGGCTTCATATCATTATAAATACTCAAGCATTTAGGAGTAGTGACAGCATTATATTTCTTGTCGCCCGGTTTGGAATGAGCTACCGTTTTAACATAATCAAACCATCTTTTTACATCAGATAAAAGAGCGTAGTCATCCATTGGCCAGCCCTTTTTCTGGAATATCTCGAAATCATCTCTCATGGCTTCGAAGAGGGTTTCAAATCTGTCTTTAAAATTAATGTCATAGTCTGCATTGCTGAATGTTTTACAGTCCTTGACCATTTTGTCATTCTTGTTAATGTCGGAGGTAATACCCCTCATCAGATTATATTGGGTATACTGATGAAGCTTGTAGGCATCATAATATTCTGATGTCTTCTTCTCATCGAGCGTACCGTTTTTACTTGATGCTACATAATCAACCGTATAGTTCTCGAAGAAATTCTGCTCGTCTTCAAGTATCTCGATAAGATTCATAGACTTAACAAGCTGATTATACAGCTCATTGTTACGCATATATAACATTTGTCCGTTCTCGAATTTATCACTTGCGTAAAATGGAATCGGAAATGTTGCGTAAATAGATTCGATAACCCCGAGATACGCAGGATTTATCTTGATTGCATCCAAATAATGAGGACAGGTGGTTACAAGCTTAATGTGCTTTCTCATCACGTTAAGAACACGCCTGTCGAAAGGCTTGTTTTCAAGTCCGATAGAAAGTTCATCTATGTAGTCGAGCACCTTAGCGGCGGTCTCGAGGTAATAATCCCTTCCGTTGTCCGGAACGGTGGTATGAATTGTGCTGGCTGTCTCTGTAGGTACATGGTTCTGCATTTTAGGGTCAGTCAGCGCTTCATAGAATTCTGTAACTCGCTTTGTTGCCACGGTAAAAGACAGGTCGTTTATACCGTCACGCATGTTTTTAGGGGCGTCATATAAATCAAGAATATTGTTGAGCTTGGAGATTGAGAATTCTATATCCTCCATATAAAGTGTACTGCTTGCGTGCTCTTTAAGCCACCCGAGATTGTTTTGAATGTTCTCTACTTCTTTCATGAGTTATCCTCCTGTCTTATGCAAATGTTACTTTTTAATCATGTTATTTTTCTTGCCTTTTTTAAGCTTGGCCAACATTTTAGCCCTTGTGTCCTGTGCGTTAGTTGCTTTAGGCTTATCGGCATCTTTCTTAGGCTCTTTATCTGCTTTCTTAGGCGCCTTAACATCCTTCTTAGGATCCTTGATTTCATTTGCCTTCTTCTTGTTATCAACCTTTTTAGGTTTTAACTTCTCCTTAAGAGCCTTTTCTTGCGCCTCGTCTTGAAGCTTATTCTCTGATGCTGTTCTTTCGTATATGTAATATCCGGCCTCTTCGTAATTAGTTACATACTCTTTATCAGCATCGTGGCTCTCTATTCTGTCCCAATCATAGTTTACGATTTCGTCTGTTACAGGCTCATCATCCCCGTATAAGAAATCCTGAGTCCTATTGGACTGTTTAACATAATTGCTCATCTTGTATTTGATTGCGTTAATGTTACCGAACAATGATGTAATCTTCTTTAATCTCGCTTTACCGAGATCAGACTTAGCTCCGCGTCTTGCCTCTATATAAGTGTTCATGTGTCCGGAGATTTCATCAAACTGTTTGATTATATTCTTCCAGGTGCTCTCGGCTACAACGGTCTCTCCGAGTGCGTTCTTCTCGTAAATGTTCTCGCACATTGTCTTAAGTGTCTGAAGAGAGGTGGTAACATTTTTATAGAGCTGTCTGTCAATATGGAAAATGCTCTTTATACGCTTTAATTCCTCATAGCTTTCTATAACACCGGAAATGTTGGTTCTGAAGGCGTTTAACTCATTATATGGAACCTTGGCAATATTAGCAGGGCGTTTAATTTCAATGTTCTTATTAGATATTTCTACATTCTTCCAATTATCGTCAGAAAGCTTATAAGGTGAATACGTAAGCTTAAGTTCCTTGGAAGCCATCGCCGCCAAAATCACGTGCTTGCCATAAAGAACTCGCATCTCTTCCGATACATTGTTGAAGTTCTTGGTGTATTCGCTTATCGGCTTGCCCTCAATCTTAAAATTGTTAAACAGATTCTTGTGACCGGCTCTATCCATATAAGTCTTCTCGGAATTAATAAGAGAAGAAAATGTAGCATCAAATACTTTCTCTTCCTCTTTAAGAGTTTCTTCGTCAAGACCTTTAAGGCTAATACTAGTCTTAAAAGGACTTTTGTCTTCATTTTCCTCAACAGGACCTTCGTAATCATGGAAGTTATAAATATCGGAATTGTTATTCATATTGATAGTTCCGATAATATTATTAACAACGCCTACGTTCTTGTTGGTGATCTCGTTCATAGTGGTGTTGATAGTAAGCCCCGTAATATCGTCGGTAAGAGTATCTTCCGTTTCATCCAGCTTATCTCCGGTGAGGAAAGGTTTAAATTTATCAATATTTTTACCACTATAATTCTCGTTATTAAGCATGCCCATGTAATTAACATATGTCACCTGAGCAGCAACCTCCATCTTGTCGGCTCCCAATGGATCTTTGTCAATTGCTTTGAGGAACTTGGTTTCGTCTTTGATTTGTTCGTCAGTCATCTCGTCAGCGTTTGCAGGCTTTGTCACATCATCTCGGTATTTACAAGCCATCTGACCTGCAGCGAGAGATGCAACAGCTTCCTTGGTATCACCGTTCTTGACAGCATTTGCAACACGCTTAGTGTAAGAGCTTACAACAGCTATACTCTTCATGCGGTTGGTGTCTTTACTTAATTTATCTGTTCCGCCGTATCCTTCTATAAATACTTTATTGATATCTACACCATAATTGTTCTGCTTAGTAGATCTGTTGCTGCTTCTTGAGAAGTTGACTCCTGTTTCAAGAAGGAAGTGCTCTGCTATTCTTCCTGTCGATGCAAATGTTGAATCTGCGAGTTTAACCACGTCCTCGGCTGTTGCGAAATCATCTAAAGTTGGAAATGTTTCAGACTCTGCCTCGATTGCACCTACAGCTTTTGAGAACATCTCACCGTACCATTTGATATTGGCCTCTACTTGCTCCTTGCCGCCTCTTACTTCTCCATAAATGCGGTGATGTTTTATATCATTAATAAATGCTTTTCCTAATTCTTTCTTCTGTTCTGCGGTTAACTGATCTAATCCCCTCTGCTCAGTATGCATTCCGCTGTTTAAGAATACTTCATTATCTACTGCCCCTCTGACTTGATAACTCTTAACTTTGGTCTCAGCCTGACCCGGCTCAATGATTTCGAAGAGATTCATATCCTTCTTACCAATAAGATAAATAGCGAATATGCTCTTAACCGAGTCCTCTCTGAAATAGTTGGTAAATCCGCCATTCTTTAAAGCCTCAGAAACTTCCTTATCTTTAAAATCAAAAAATTCATCAAGTTTAATTGAATCAAAATAATCTGGCATAACAGGTTCCCCCTTATATTTATAGATAGTTTTTCGTACATATTACACTACGACGAGCAACAAATGTGCAACAAGCCCCGATATTTTTTTGCGAAAAGAAAATATCAGAGCTTGATTATTACATATCTCCAAATGTATCAAACGTATCTGTTACAACATAGCCTACCTGCGGCGTGCCCGTATCGTCGTCGCCATTCTTCAAAGTAAATGCGAGTATCACAATATACAATATAAAGAAAATGAATCCTATAAGCGTTCCGCCGATTGTCAATAAACCACTTACAATAGTTTTGAACACTGTAAGAGGTATAAGGATGTAAAAAGTAAGCCAGAAGATTGTGTTGAAGTCATCATTTGTCTTTAAAATTGCATTAACTATAAGTCCTATAAGGCAATAAATGAGTGCCTTTAAGAAGATAAATCCAAGCTGGAAAGGTATAGCCAATAATCCTATAATAACGGCCCATTTGGTGATAAAACCCTTGTATCCGTATACGATTGTATTTTTGGAAAATGAACTAATATGTAGCATTGATGACATATCCGAGAATTTAACGTTTTGCACCTGACCGGTAATGAGCTTAACTAAAACTATATTGGATGAGCTGATAAACATCCCCTGGGTAAAGTTATTATTGGTTGCAATCTGTTTGATGCTGTCGGAAACGCTAACGGAGCCGGGCACGGTATTGCTGTCATCTCCTGCGGTATAATAATAAGGTACGGTTGTATCAATCAAAACATAGGTATCTGTTGTGGTTGACTCGTATTTGTCAGCTAAGGTGAGTGCCCCGTTGTCAAATGTGAAATCCGGAATGTCGTTCATAACCGAAGCAAGAACTTTACTGTTGCATAATTTGGCAGCGCCTATTCCAAAGGTGAGAAGTGACAATAAGATTGCAACCAGAAGTGCACATATAAACTTGCTTGTAGTTGTTTGTTTTCTTAATTTGTAATTGGTTTTGTGTACAAATAACCCCTCAAATGATTTAATTATTTGCATAAATGGATTGTATGATTCGTACATATAAATCTCCCTTCATATTAAGTAGTTTCTTAATAAAATAATTATAACATCATGAATCGTGTAAAGCAATCATTCCAATATTACTGTCATTCTGACGTTCTGAGCGAAGCGAAGAATCTTTTTTCTTGTAAGATGTACGATTAAGTGTGGATAAAAATGTGGATAACACTCTAAAAGGTGCTAAACATATAGATTCGTGTCGGTTGATAACGTGTTAAAAAAATGTTGAAAAAAAGGATAAAAAATCTGTTGACAAACAATCACCATAATGTTATTATCATCTAGTCGCTGATAAACAGTGATTTTTTTACGCCCTAATTTAAGGGCTATAAACCTTGATAATTGAATAATGAGACAAACCTGAATATGACTAAGAGTAACTTTAGATTATACTGGTCTAAAGATTGCGAAGTTGTATAATACAACCTATAAACAGTAAACAGGTAAAAATAGCTTAGTGTTATTTTGACCAGGGATTATTTTGCTTAGAAGTCAATGCAGTTGAGAGTGCCTATAAGAAATGAGGTAACTCCTCTCCACTAAACTCGAGAAACATCTTGCGATGTTCCTCTCGTTAAGGGTCGAGGAGTCGATTTTCCTAAGGTTCTGTCAACTGCGTTGACAGAACCTAAGGAAAATCAGAACATGAGAGTTCGATCCTGGCTCAGGATGAACGCTGGCGGCGTGCT
>CAMVPR010000038.1 GCA_947169385.1 uncultured Lachnospiraceae bacterium
AGTGTTCGCCACATGGAGCACAATGTGCTCCGCTACCATGTCATCCTGAGGAGCAAAGCGACGAAGGATCTTAAAAGATTCTTCGCTTCACTCAGAATGACAGAGAAGATAACCAGAATGACATAACTGATATCTTAGCGATGACATGAATGATACCTTAGCGATGGCATAAATGATATCTTAGCAAAAAAGTATTGACAACCGGAGCAATCTTATGTATAGTTTGTATTAGTTAGAGTAATACACGGCATACAAATGATACACAACTTTATTCATTTACTTTTGTTAACTCAAGGAGGGATTCTTATGAACAATAATATTTCAAAGAAACAGATAACAATATATCTGACTGTAGCATTTGTCTTAGCATATATTCTTCAAATTATAGGCTCAATTTTTAACAATAAGGGAACTCAGACAGGGATACTTATATTTCAAGGTTGCATGGTACTTGCGATGTTCGCTCCACTTACCGGTTTATTAGTAGCACGCATTCCTTTTAAGGGTATGGGATGGATTCCTCATCTTAAAGGTAAAGTTCGCTGGATATTCTACTCGATGTGGATTCCTGCAGTTCTTTGGGTGGCGGGAGCGATTGTTTACTTCGTCATTTTTCCCAACCATTTCGACCCTAATTTCACTCTCTTAAAGGAAATTATGGGTGACGAAGCAGCGAAGCAGCTCAGTGAACAAGGACTTTCATTTGAAATGATGATTGGTATAACCTGCTTAATGTCTCTTACATTTGTTCCATTTATTAATACTCTTACTGCAATTGGAGAGGAGGTTGGCTGGCGAGGTGCTCTCTATCCTTATCTTAAGGGCCGTTTCGGCAAGACTAAAGGAAGGGTTATCGGTGGAATAATATGGGGTGCATGGCACTGGCCTTCCATAATCATTACCAATTATAATTACAGTGAAGGATATATAGGTGCACCATTCTTGGCTCCGGTTGCATTTGTCATAGGTACTGTTTCGTTTGGTATAATAATTGATTATGCTTACGAAAAGACAGAAACCATATGGGTACCTGCACTTGTACACGGTGCGATAAACGGATGGACAATATATCAACATATTGTTAGTCCTGAGTATACCGAGTATTCTGTCTTAGGTCCATCGGTTTTCGGACTGATAGGCGTGATTCCTGCTCTTATTTATACTATAATAATATGCATAAGATCATCAAGGGAGGATGTACATGATAATTAGGATCGAAGAACTATCTGATGTGCCTATATATATGCAGATAAGAAACCAGATTGTTATGGGCATATCTGCCGGCGAATTAAAAAGCGGAGAACAACTCCCAACAGTAAGAGCTTTAGCACTGGAGATGGGAATTAATACTATGACCGTCAGCAAGGCATATCAGCTTTTAAAAACTGAAGGCTACATAATGACCGACAGAAAGAACGGAGCTCGAGTGAGAAGCAATATAGAGCAACAAGGCAGTATAAGCGAAGCCAACAAGACCGAGCTGAAAAGAATTGTCTCTGAAGCAAGATTGTCGGGTGTTTCCAAGAAAGAACTGCTGGATTTAATCAAGGAATACTATGGATAGAGGGGGATTACAATGACAAGTTTTGTATTTGGTATAACCATGTTTGCATGTATAATGCCAATTCTTTGGATAGTCTTTCTCTTTATTTATCCAAGGGATATAAGCGGACACAAGTACATCTTTGGTGTCACTAACCGAGAAGAGTTTAAGAATGAACAGACAACAGCAGATATCAGCGATATAGTTAAATCAACAAGAACTCTTGCATTCAGAATAATGATTACTTGTACAATTATCGCATTTATACTTCTATTCCTTCACGGTATGGTAGTCAAGACAGCAATGTGGCTTTCATTTATCTACCTTTCAATAATCGGAATTATGTTGCCATATGTATCTGCTCACAATAAAATGATGACACTAAAAAGAGAGCTTAATATCACATCAAACCAAGGCATAAGCTATGTTGACCTTAAGAACGCCGGCAGTATTCATGCACTTAAGCTTCATCAACTTATCATTCCTAACATTGTTGGTTTTGCTCTCTTTAGCTTCAGCATATTAGCAGATTTAGGATTGATAAACCTTGGTAATGATATCGCTGTTGCCGGTAGTTATCTTACTTCTCTAATCAGCGGCACTATGCTTTTTACCGGTATAATTATCACTTTAATCGCCATACGCACTGACAAAATGAAGAATGAAACCATTTCAACAGATAGTGATATCAACGCCAATTATAATCGTGCTAAGAAGAAAACCAAAGCCAATTTCTTTATTTCGTTTATGTGTATTAACTTATTCTTTATCTTAGCTGTAGACAGTCTACTGTTTTTTAAATACTATAATGTGACTGCTATTATAATCAGTATAGCGTATATGATTATGTTGATAATCGTTATCATCATTTTCGTAAAGAATAATAATAGTATTGATAAAATGTACGCTGATGATATAACTCTATTTACAGATGATGATGAATATTGGATTGGCGGAATTATATATTACAACCCTAATGATAAACGCATATTAGTTGAGACAAGAATGACTAGCGGAAGTACTGTTAATTTTGCCGGAACATTTGGCAAGGTGACAGCTGCCATACTTGCTCTTTCAATCATTGCTTCTATAGCAGTTATTGTATGGTCCGGAATGTTAGAGGGCACGCCTATTGATTTAAGATTAGATGGTGATGATATTATATGCCACCAGCTAAGAGATGAGTATGTGATTCCTGTTAGTGAGATAGAGAGCGTTGAGTACGGCAGTGACATTAACAAGAAGTCAATGATACGCACCAACGGAGTGGGGATGGATTCACTTCTTAAAGGGAACTTTATTGTTGACGACGAAAAGGGCTGCAAGATATTTCTTAACCCTAAAGTTAAAGAGTATATCCACGTTAAAACCACTGGTGGCACATCATATTATATAAGCGACGAAAATGCCGACGAGACCAAAGCGTTTTACGAGAAGATAAAGTAGCAACATGGGTGGCGAACGCTGTTCGCCGCTACGGATTATAAGTAATTGCCATACTTGCAGATTTATGTCATTCTGAGCGCAGCGAAGAATCTTTTAAGATCCTTCGGAACTTCGTTCCTCAGGATGACATTATATTTTCGTAGCGGATAAACACCTACAGTCCAAATACCATAATAGCTGCAATATAGAATGCTACCATACAGATTCCGGACAATAACGCGGCTATACTCATAACTCTAACCGCCTTATCTTCTTTATCTATCTTTCTTCCAACAATAAAAAAGATAAATCCCATAAAAGCAAGTATTGTGGATATATTAATCACACCTTTAACTACACTTGAACTGAGTGGTGATACAATCAACCCAATAGATAATATAGCCGCAATAACAGGAATAGTTTCGATAGTAATTGCCAATGATTTCTTCATAAATAACATCTCCTTGTGTTTAAGTTTATTAAAGATTTGTATATCTTACATGTGAATTATATGTCCCTTTCTTATGAATTCATAGTGACATGTGTCACTGAATACAAAACTAACTCTAGTGACAAATGTCACTCCATGCACCAATTCATATAAAAATGCTAAATACTATAACACAAACATTAATTATTTACTTGGAATTACTGATGAAACACCCCCTTATCACAGTCATTTTCAGATTACATATAGCTATAAACAAGAAAAGAGCCCGGCGGGCTCTTTTTCAATTTATATCATTAGCAAATACTATCTTGCTGTCAGCTCATCAACAGCTTCACGAATACTAGCGAGTGCATCCTCCATGTTGTCACAAGAGGTAACCGCTGCCTCCGATGCTGCCTCTCCATCCTTAGAAAGATCAGCAATCTCACGACTTCCGGATGCTATGTGATTGATGCTGTCATTAATCTCTCCTGTTGAAGAAGAAATAGCATTGATACCTTGCTCAAGTGTCGAGAACTCTGAAAGAAGATTATCAACTTCCTGGTTAATTGCATCAAAACGTTCACCGGTTGAAACAATCATCTCATTCTGTTGCTTAATAGATGTCATCATACTCTCAATACTATCTACAGTCACACCTACATCTGCTGTCAACTCGTTGATAATCTGAGTGATTCTGTTAGAAGCATCATTGGTCTGTTCAGAGAGATTCCTAATCTCCTCCGCAACAACCGCAAATCCCTTACCGGCGTCTCCGGCTCTGGCAGCCTCAATAGATGCATTAAGTGCGAGCAGATTAGTCTGACTTGAAATCTCAAGAATCGAGCCAACAATCTCCTGTACGTCTTTGATCTTCTCATTAACAAGCGAAGTGGCACGAACTGTCTCCTGACTCTCACTCTCAACCTCTCTTGCCATATCCTCAAGCTTAGTGAGAACCTTGTTACCATCAACAATTGTCTCTCTTGCAGATTCAGTCGCTGTAATCATACGCTCTTTACTGATGTTAGTCTCATCTGTCTGATTCTGAATAGCGCCGCACATCTCTGCCTGACTGTCTACATCACGAACGGTGGCCTCTGTATTGCCGGCAATCTGTGTCATAGCACTATGATTATTCTGCACCGCATTCTTCAATGTATTCATATTAGAATTAACATTCTCAAAATACGTACCTATGCGATTAGCAGTCTCTATAATGCTGTCCGAAATCTTCTTGTGTTCATCCGATGCCGCTTCAAGTTGTGCATTATTCTCCGATGTAAATGTTACCAAGAGCTTAACAACATAGTTAATAGTAACAAGACACAGAATAATAACTACCGTATCAACAGTACTCTCCTTAAGCTCTGCAGTGCCCGCTACAATATTACGTACAAACATAATAATATAAGCAGTTGCAAGCTCAATAGTTCCAAACTTAACAACCTTCGGGTTCAGATATACCATACATGAAATAATAATAGGTATGCCATACGAGAAGAAAAGGAACTGATTCTGAACCAACATAATAATGAAATATACTACAGCCGAACCGGTAAGAATAAGTGTTATTCCAAGTTTATTGTCACGTCCTTTTGTAATTCCCAAGAAAAGCATGACATATCCGACTGCAGCTGCTATAAGCTCTGATATTACGACAAAACCAAATCCTGTCTCAAGCCCCTGAAACACCATTAATAGCACCGCTGATGTTATTATCACGAGATTAATAATAAAAGCCATCCTATTAGCTCGTCTAAATTGTTCTTTATTCATATTGTCTCCTTTCTCCTACAAATAAATCCGTCAACTATAATCTATAGGTCTTAACAACTTCATTGATAGTATCAGTCTCCGTCTTAATTCTTTCTGAATCTGATGCGATTCCTTCGGTTAACAACTATTATACCATTATGCTATAGCCATATCAATGAATTTAACCGCTGTTAACAATTAAGTTTACTTAATGAAAAAAAACTCATTCTTTGTCTAACCATAACCAACCCTGTCACTTAATTAAACTTGAATGATATAAGTTGAACTCTACGGCTTCCATGATAAATAAGATATAACGGATGTACCCCTGATACATTTATACCACATCCAAACCATGTCCAGTTCTCGGCATTATCAAGGTCGATATCTATCCTTCCTGCCATGTCACCATCTAAATCAGTATACACTTCAAAGTAAGCCGCCTTAGTGTCACCCTCAAAAACGGCATCCACAGTATCTAAATCATCCTTGCTTAACGACCCGTCCTCAAAGCTTCGCTCATCCACTCTCAACGGAATATCAAACACCGCCTTATTGGCTTCATTTTCTATTCTGACATTCAACGAAAATGAACTCGAACCGCTATAATCAAAATACTTATAACCTATAAGCGTTCCATCTTCAACCTCTGCTATAAACCTCTCATCACCTTTATTGGTAACGTTTGGAAAATGAAACGCATACACGCTGTTAGAACCGTGCGGCATATGCCCATTGGTAAGATTACAACTAATTACCGCAGGATACTCGCCATCTGCCTTAAGTGGTCCATCATTAAGCCCGCAACTTGTAATCTCAACCTGTTTGATGCTTCCGTCACTCTCTATAGCAATCTTCTCGGCACACGCCTGGCGACTGTAATCAGACTTGTGAGTAAGCCTGTGATAGAATACATACCACTGTCCGTTGATATCAACTATACTGCCGTGAGTAGTTCCTGTCATATTAAGCCTGTCCTTAGACTCTCTTCCGTTAAGTCCGACATCTCCGTTAGATACGATTGTCCCGCCAAATGTAAAATCTCTGTCAGGATAATCGCTGGTCGCGTAACAAAGCTCGTGGTTAAGCCATGACGAGTACACAAAGTAATACTTATCTCCGACCTTTCGCATCGATGCCCCCTCAAAGAATGGATGTCCCTCAAACGAAGTTCCCTTAATCTTATAAGGAATAATGTGCTTAGCCTCTTCCTTAACCGTAAGCATATCATCCTCTAACACAACTACATTAGGTCCGTTTATGCTGTCCTCGTAGGAAAGTATCTCCTCTCTCGTACGTCCAAACATCCCCACTTCTTCTTCGATGTACTTCTCATCACCGGGATAATCTTCTTCATATCCATACTGGGTTCCATAATATAGCCTGATTACTCCGTCATCATTGATAACAGCAGGATCGAAACAAATATACTTCATCATTTTAGAACCGTCCTTATTCCTGACGAATCCAAGATATTCAAATGGTCCCGCAGGATTGTCGGCAACGGCAACACTAATATGTCCCGAATACCCGCCGTAACCATAATCTCCGCCCATGCAGTAATATAGATAGAACTTGCCATCATTACCCTTCACTACATCAGGTGCATACATATACTTAAGCTCAGGATAAACAGGATCCTGACTTGCCTTATAGCTCACGCCTTCATATCTCCAATCGGACAGATCGACAACCGGTGCAGAGTAGACAACATAGTCCTCCATACAGAAGGTATAACCACCCTCCTTATCGTGTGAACCATAGTGATATACTCTATCGCCAAACACATGCGGCTCACCATCAGGAATGTATTCATTTAGTGGCAAAAATGGATTATAAACTTGATTTTTCTGCATAGCTACCTCCTCGATTTACTGATGTCATTATTCTATCATAAAAGAAATCAAATTTGTTGTATATTATTATTTTTATCTGTTATAATAACATCATCTACATGTTCGATAATATTTTAAAATGGGAGGTATATTATATGCGCAATATGGACGGCTACATGCACGGTGTCAATCTTGGTGGTTGGGTATCTCAATTCGACAAGTATGATCATGAGCATTTCAAAACATTTATCACTGAGGATGACATCAAGTACATCAGTGAATTAGGACTCGACCACGTTCGAGTGCCTGTTGACTATACGGTATTAGAGGAAGAAGACGGAACCATTAAGGAGAGCGGATACGGTTATCTTGAATCTTGTGTCAAATGGTGCAGAAAGTATGGTTTATCTATGATTATTGATATCCATAAGACATTTGGATATTCATTTGACCCGCTTGATGATACAGACAAAACAATATTCTTTAAGGATGCTTCTTTACAGCAGAGATTCTTCGATCTCTGGGCTACAATAGCAGACAGATTCAGCGATTATTCAGAATTCGTTGCATACGAATTGCTTAACGAGATTATCGATCCTGATATCAAGGACGAATGGAACGGGATAGCACTTAAAACTATTGATGTAATTAGAAAGTACGCTAAAGACTCATGGATTATCTTTGGTGGAGTATGCTATAACGCAGTAGTAAGTGTACCTTACCTTGCTAAGACAGACGACAAGAAGGTTGCATACACCTTCCACTGCTACGAGCCTATGGTATTCACACATCAGGGTGCATATTGGGTTAAGGGTATGCCTTCTGACTTTAGAACTAAGTATCCGGCTTCACCTGACACATACATCGAGGCAGCCAAGACTCTTCCCGGCAACCTTGCAGGAACTCTTTTAGAGGAACCTTACTGCAACATGGAGGCAATCGGACCTAAATTCTTCGAGACATTATTTAAGCCGGCTCTTGATACAGCTGCCGAGAGAGATATTCCTCTATACTGTGGTGAGTATGGTGTTATCGACCTCGCAGACAATGAGTCTAAACTCAACTGGTCAAGAGATATCTGCTCTGTATTTGACAAGTACGGAATCGGTCGAGCTTACTGGAACTATAAAGAGAAGGATTACGGTATAGTTAACATCGAAGACGTCGAAGTTCAGAAGGAACTAGGCAAGTTATTATAGTATACGATTCGCGGTAGCAATGCTACCGCTTTTTTTATCTCTGCCCTTTGCGCTTTAACACTATTTTAATTAAATAAAATTAATTGAAAACGCCCTTAAATAGAGCATTGTTCAAGTTGACACACAACACATAAATATTATATAATTTTTAATATATTATTACCAAATTATAGGAGGGTGCGATATGAAGAATTTAAGTATCAGGGCTAAGCTCCTCTTGATGGTAGTTCCGATTATGTTGTTAGCACTTATTATAACCATGTACTCAGGATACCAACAAGATCAGCAACTTAAAGAAACCAAATCAATCTATCTTGACGAGATTGCCGATGTGAAGGAAGTACTCACAACGATAGACAGAGACCTGTATCAGGCAGCCAAAGCAAGTGACATGATATATTACTACAGCTCATATGCCAAGGAATCCAAGGGTGACGCTATAAAGACCGGCGTCGAGGATTACCTTGAGAATCTTGGTCAGGTAAGAGACGGTGTCGAGGCTGCAAGAGTTATCTTAGAGAAGGATGATTACCTTTACAACACCTACAAGATTGACGGCGTGACGGAGTCAGTCAACGAAGCACTTAACAATTTCTCAACAGGAATTGATGCATGGGCAGAGGAGTTTAAGCCGGATTCAATGACCGGCGACCATGACAGCGCTGACGCTATCTTTAGCGAGACAAGAGACCACCTTAACAGCGTTGAAGATGTTGTTGACGAGTATACCAACTATATTGACAAGCAATTAACCAAAAAGATTACTAAGAGCGTAACGCTTACATTTGCAGTCAATATGATATTTATCGTTCTTTTTGTAGCGCTTACGGTATTCATCATAAGATACATCAGAACAAGCATTACAAAGGTAGAACATACCGTTAAGAAGCTTGCGGACAGAGAGTTATCTAAAGAAGTAATTACCTCTGACGCCAAGGACGAGATTGGTTCTTTGATGCGTTCATCGGGTGAACTTCAATCCAAGATGTACGATATCATATCTACCATTTCCGAATCTTCCGAGAATGTTGCGGGACTTGGCAATGAGATATCAGATATGGCATCAATGTCCAACGAGCAGATGGACGCTATCGCACATGCTATCAACGAGATGGCTACTACTGTTTCACAGCAGGCTGAGGATGTTCAGGGACTTGCTGAGGATATGACTCACATGAAGGAAATGATGAATCAGAACGCTGTTGCTTCTGCTAATCTTTCAGAGACAAGCCGCGCTATCGATTCAGTTACCAAAGAAGGTATTGCTACAGTTGATGAGCTTAACACAGTTACCAATTCAACAAGCGAAGCATTTGACAGAATCTTCGAGATGATGAATAACATTTCTGCAAGCGCTAACAAGATTGGTGAGGCTTCAACACTCATCACAGATATCGCTGCACAGACCAACCTTCTCTCGCTCAACGCTTCAATCGAGGCTGCAAGAGCCGGCGAGGCAGGCCGTGGATTTGCAGTTGTTGCCGATGAGATTAGACAGCTTGCTGAGCAGTCGGCATCTTCTGCTAACACAATTGATGAGATGCTTAACGAGCTCTTACACGTTACTTCACTTGCTGATGAACAAGGCAAGGTTGTTATCGAGTGTGTCGACAAGCAGAATGCAAGTGTCGGCAACACAATGGATAAGTTCAAAGATATCGTAGTTGCAGTTAACAGAATCAACGAAGAGATTATCAATATCACAGATGTTAACAAGGCAGTTGAGAACGACTTCGTTTCTGTTAACGAGCGCGTTACCAACCTTTCTGCTGCTTCTGAAGAGAGCGCAGCAAGCAGTGAGGAGATTGCTGCTACAGTTGATAACGTATCAAGTTCTATCTCTGCTGTTGATGATGACAGCAAGAAGATTAACGATGCGGCCAATGCACTCGTAGATATTGTACATCAGTTCAATCTTTTAGATTAATTAAATGCATAAATAAGAGGTGTGAGCTAATTGCTCACACCTCTTTTATTATGTCCTATTCTTATTATACTGAAGGTCTTTTTACTTCCTGTTTCTTGGTATTCTTAGTCTGCTTTCTGACATGTACACTCTTAGATCTCTGTCTTGTCTGGTTAACAGTCTTGCCGGCGCTCGATAAGATCTCTTTAACCGACTGAGGGTCGCTTAATGTTCTCACAACAGCTTTAGGATTTCTTAAACGTCCATCCTCTTTTCTAAATGAATTCTTAAAGGAATCCGACTTAGCTAAAAGATCCGCATACTCTTCAAGAGTGTATGTCTTACCTGTTGTCTTAGATTTAGGAAGTCTTCCTGTCTCATTATATATGATTCCGGTTACAATTGTAGCTGCATCCTTAAAGAATTCTTTCTCATTCTTATATGTACCCGCAGCGTAATTCTCCATACGAGCAACTGCTTCTGCGCTACTAACAGCAACTTCCTGTTCAAGTTGTTTCTTCTTAGTTTCAACATTGGCCTTCTTCTCGTTATACTTAACATTAACCTCAGCAGCTTTCTTGCCTGCTTCAATCATATACAAATTATTGTCAATCAAGTCCTTATTACCTGTTTTAAAGCTATAGTAATAAGCATCTGCCATCTTAAGACCATTCATATCTGCCACAAAATTATACTCTTTAAGAGCACCGTCTATAGCCTGATTAAGCTGAGCCGGCTCAACCCCCTCTGCCTTAAGGCTATCAATCATGTCCGCCTTCATTACGTTGGTTACATCCTTGATAATCTGATCGCGATTATTATCGTCAACGTTCTCGTCCAAAAGCATCCTATCCGTTAAGTTAGAAAGAGATTCCTGAGCTTTGGTGATAATACCAATCTCTTCTTCTGATGCATCTTTCTTCTTAGCCTCTAACTCGTTATATTTATTTACAAATGACTCTCTGACTATTTCTGGATTCTCAATATCTTTATGAGTAGCAAATTCAGAAGTACTCTGAAGATTTTTAAGTCCCGGATGAGGATCGCTGAATTTGTTATACTTAATAGTATTAAAGTATTCTCCGGTAATGACATCATCATGAATATTCTTACCTATCTCGGTGGCCTTCTGCGCATTTTCGTATAATTTGCTGTAATGAGCAACAATTTCACCCTTTATACCTGCTGATACATTGTCGTAATTCTCTGCCCATCCTGAGTTACGATACCACTCGGTAAATGTCTCCTTACCTCTGGCTTCCTTATCATACTCTTTAAGGACGTCCTCAAAAATCTTAATCTTCGCTCCATAAACTATCATCTCAGCCAAATCAGACTCAGTGGTCTTGCCACTAGCCAGCTTATCCTGATATTTCTTTTCATTCATCTTAAGATGAATCATAGAATTACCTATATCTGCCAACACACCTGTAAGCACCTGCGTATGACTCTGATACTCACTGATATTCTTAAAATTGTATCCGTCTTCTTTGCTGACTTTAAGCACCTGTTTTTCTACAGCAGCAACCTCCTGAGAAACGTCGAACATCGCCTCAGAAAAAGTCGCCAACTTGACGTACTGCTCTGACTTAAATGTCTCAGGATTGCTAAAATTCATGTTGCTAAGCTGTTCGTTGATCACTTCCGAACCACGTTTTATACCTTCATGCATAAGTTTGGCAACCTCTGTAGCTCCCGGCTCTTTAGTACTCTTCTTAGTCTCAGGGTCATCTGTTGCAGCATATAAATCCATAACACGCTTGAACATATCTGCCTTCTCTTTATGAAGCTTAGTAGGATCCATAATATCGTCAAATGTATACTTGTAGTTGCCATTTTCATCTTTAGCGGCAGCTAATGCGAGAGACGCAAGTGAATAAGGACCTGTTCTGTCAACTTTAAGCGCTCCGTGCTTAGCATGCAATACGCTTTCTTCAGTGAAATTCTCTCCATGGTATATTGCTTTATTCTCATTCATAGACAAGCCGTATTTATCGTGTATTTTGTAGAACTGATTTCTAGCTTCTACACGATCGATTTTATCCGCTTCAAGCTTAGATTTATTGTCCTCTATTACCGAAAAATTCCTGGCTTCTTCAGCATCAACCTCCATCTGTCTCTCCTTCATAGAAGCGATATTCTCTTTAATCTTGGCCTGAATCTCCTTCATGGTATTAACTCTGTTATGAGCATAAGAACTAGAGAAGAAATTGAGTTTCTTCTCCTTGAGATACTTGCTCATAAGCTTATCTGCCTCATTGGCGAGCTCAAGATATCTATTCATCTGATCTGCGGACGGTTTAAGCATATCCTTACTATATTCAGCTAATTCATTAAGAGCTTTAACTACATTCTCGTAATTGTCACTGCTCCCTCTCCAATTAGTATTGTCAGAAAGAGTCTTAGACAGGCTCCTAATAGCTTTATTATTGCTGATAATGCTATCAGCGTTCAATTTCTCAATCGTATAACTCATACTCTCTGTTTCTTTCATAACTATCCCTCCGCTTCGTAAAACATAGTATCAGCAGCATTTATTCTACGTGTTCATATTATACCGCTTCGCTCACTAAGTGTTGAATGTGTAAACTCGCTTCTCTCGTTAAGTGTTCATATTATACCACAAAAAACATAACAAAAGTGTAACATATAAAAAAAGATTCTTCGCTTCGCTCAGAATGACAGGGAGAAGAAAACTAAGAATGACAGGGTATTATCCAGAATAACGGTCTCATGTCATCCTGAGGAACATCGTTCCGAAGGATCTTTTATTATATCCCTTGTTACCTTATTTCATTTGTGCTATTATTATAATCTAAAAAATGTTATATATATGGAGGACACTATGGACGCATACGAAGAAGCTTTAAAGTTACACGAGGACTTGCACGGCAAGGTTGAGACAATCTCTAAGACACCAATCAACGACGCACACGCACTTTCCGTTGCCTATACACCGGGAGTTGCAGAGCCATGTCGTAAGATTGCCAAAGACAAGGAGCTTGCTTACAAGTACACAATCAAATCTAACACCATCGCTGTTGTATCAGACGGAAGCGCAGTGCTCGGTCTTGGCAACATTGGTGCAGAGGCTGCAATGCCTGTTATGGAAGGTAAGGCCGTTCTTTTTAAGGAATTCGGTGGAGTTAACGCATTTCCTATCTGCCTTGACACCCAGGACACAGAGGAGATTATCAAGACTGTTAAGTACTTAGCCCCAACATTTGGCGGAATCAACCTTGAAGATATATCCGCTCCAAGATGTTTCGAGATTGAAGAGAGACTTAAAGCCGAACTTGATATTCCTATATTCCACGATGACCAACATGGTACCGCAATCGTAGTATTGGCAGGAATCATCAACGCTCTTAAGATTGTCAAGAAAGAGCCTAAAGACTGTAAGGTCGCAATAAGCGGATCAGGCGCAGCAGGAATCGCTATTGCTAAGCTTCTTTTAAACTATGGTTTTGTTAATGTTATCGTCTGCGACAGTCAGGGTATCATTTCACCAGAGTCTAAGAGACTTAACTCCGCTAAGGAGGAGATGATTAGAATCTCTAACCCTAACCACGAGACAGGAACTTTAGCAGACGCGTTAAATGGTGCCGACATCTTTATCGGTGTATCTGCTCCTAATGTATGCACCAAGGATATGGTTAAGAACATGAACAAGGATGCTATCGTCTTCGCAATGTCTAACCCAACACCTGAGATTATGCCTGATGACGCCAAGGAAGCTGGTGCAAGGATTGTCGGAACCGGTCGTTCAGACTTCCCTAACCAGGTTAACAATGTTATCGCTTTTCCTGGTATATTTAAGGGAGCTCTTGAAGGCAGAGCTAAGCAGATTACAGAAGATATGAAGCTTGCCGCTGCCAAGGCAATCGCAGGCTTGATTACAGATGAAGAGTTGAATGAAGACTACATCATCCCTGAAGCATTTGACCCAAGAGTGAGAGACGCTGTCGCTGATGCGGTTAAGGCGTTGATTTAATATTATGGAGCACTATGTGCTCCTCTACTTTATCTCGTAGCGGCGAACATCGTTCGCCACAAAAAAGGACGACTTCAACCGAAATCGTCCTTTTGTTTTATTATGTTATTATGGAGCACGGTGTGCTCCGCTACATTATTTCACCTTAATCTTAACTGTCACTGTTTTGACTGCCGGTGCATATGTCTTATTGCCGGCTGCACACACCATAACCTTAATCTTATAGGTTCCCTTCTTTAATCCTTTGGCAAATGTCAACTTCCCGGAAGAACGGTTAATAGTAATCTTCTTAGAAGCAGAAGTAAGAACGTAAGTCATGCTGCCTTTAGCTTTAGTTATCTTAAAAACCTTGCCCTTAGAAACACTTATCTTATTCTTAGATAGTTTCTTATACGAAAGCGATACGGTCTTAGCCTTCACTCTAAGTGTATTCTTCTTACTTCCCGTATTGCCGACATTTACGATAAGCTTCTCACTGCCAACCTCATTAAAACTCTCATCAAAGACAGAACAAGTAATGACAGCCGTTCCATCTTTCTTAGCTATAAGAACTCCGCTTGAATCAACATCAACCACAGAAGGTTTATCAGACCCAAGAGATACACTGTTCTCCTTTAATATACCGTTTGGAGTCAGTGTGTATAAAGGCTGTACATACTCACCCTTCTTCATAGTAATTAAAGTCTTATCTAACTTAATTCCCGTAACACTTACCGGAGTCTCTGACTTGTCATCATAAACATGGAGCACTATCGACTTGGTAAGACCATTATAAGTCTTAACAGTGATAGTCACATCACCGGATCCATTTATCTTAATTCTCTTATGATTTATAACCGATGCTACGCTCTCGTTAGATGATGTAAGCGTAACTCTGGTAGATGTAGCATCCTCAGGATAGACTTCACTGTCTATCTCATATAAATCTTCACTGACAGGAATCCAATCCTCATAACGTGATAAGAACAATCCTTCAGGTGCTGTAGCATCAGTGCTTGCCACGAATTCTGCGACAAATGTTGTATCTCTTGAAGGATAATACTCATCTAGAGGTATCTTGCTCTCCTTCTCAACCCAACCCTTAAATACATATCCATCTTTTGTAGGATACTTGTCAGGCTCTGAGAAATAACTCCAAAGAAGCATCTTATCCTTATAGAACTGTTCCCTGTCAACTTCATAAATAGCATTTGCATGTTTATAAGGAACCCACTCAATATTCTTAGCACAGAAGTTTCTACGGCTGATTATCGACTTCTTAAGGGAATCAACGACACCTTCATAATTGTCAGTTCCCATGTAAGAGTCAGTAACTGCTTTCCACTTCAAGACATCAGCTTTCTGAGAGGCAGAAACTTCATTGGCATATTGATCAATAACACCGCCATCACGGGCAAGCTCCTGTAACGCCTTATCAAAAACTTCCCATCTCTCAAGCAGAATCTTTCTAAACTCCGGATCATTGTCTCTAAGGGCATTAATCCAAATACAATCCGTCTCAGTGAATCCCGAAGGCACATCAGACTCCTCGAAATCGGTGCTTCCCGGCTCACCCCATGCAGAATCGTAATCCCACAAAGGTCCAAAACACAACTTGCCATTTCTGTCTTTATAAAGGAAAGTACTATCAGTACCATACGCATCGCCATTCTGTGCAAATTCATTAATCCACCAATAATCTGCAACAGACTGCAAATCCATCATATTGGCAATCTTCTCATGTGTAGCTTTATCAATCTCGCCCTCAGTGAGAATCAAGTCCTCCAACTCCTGAATGTAGTTTCTGATATACTCGCGTTGAGCCTTCTCGCCTGCAGTCAAAGCATCCTCACTCGCATAACTAGGTGTGTCGTTAATCAGAGTCTGTCCACCCTTAGTAGTAAACACAGTACTTGGCGACTCATCGGCATTCTGTCTCTCAGAGTAAAATGATAACAGATATCCACCGGTAATATTAGCATCTCCCGAAATATCTGAATCATCCTTATCAAGTTCAGCAATCCCAACTCTATTCTTCTCAACCTTAACACCCTCGGTAAGACAGTAAGTTCCGAGATACTCGCTACCACTCTTACCCTTCATGACGACCTCAACAGGTACACATTGAGGAGTATAAGGCATACCCATCTTAGCACCAAGGTAATAGGTAATTCTATTCTTAATCAAAGTCGGGTCAAATGCATTAGCAATAAGCTCCCAGGTCTTGCACTCTCCCATTCCGAAGAAATCTGTCTTCTTATCAAACTTGAGTTTATATGGTTTCTTCACGCTGTCAGTCCAGGTAGTATTACCACGACCGCGTATATAATCAAGCTTAAGTGGCTCATCCGGAACCTTATAATCACCATACTCGCTCTTATAGCCTTCAGGTATTTTAACCTCTACTGTACCTGTACACAATGCTATCTTGCTGAGACTTGCGTTCATCTCGCTTATCGTCTTATAATCTCCACCTGCATCTTCATCAATGTTAATGATAAGAAGCGGTATACCATTGTCCGGCGTTTTTGAATCTTCTGTCCCGGCAGCGTTGCCACTTATAGGAACAACCCCTAATAGCACTGCAAATGTCAGAAGATAAGCTGTTAATTTGCGTTTAAGAATCTTCAAGTTACATACCTCCTTAATATTGTTAATTAACTGGTTTTAATATAACAAATAAATTAATCATTTACAATAATTAAAGGCGAACAAAGTCCGCCTTTAATTGCTATATAACCGCAAAGATAATCAAAGTCCGAAGCCACCCTTTAAATGATAACAAAAAGGACCGTGGCTGATTAAACCCGGTCCCCTCTTCTTATTCATTTACAATCTTCCTACCAAGATTAACAAGCATCTCTCTGTCGCTCTTAATAGTCGAACCCGAAGTCGTAAGCATATTGCCTGTTATAGTCGCACTTGCTCCGCTTTCAAATGCAGCAAGTCCATTACCACTGACAAGCTTCCTTCCCGCGCCAAGTCTGATATTCGACTCGGGATTAATATAGCGAAACATAGAAACCGTCCTGATAATCTCATCTTCACCAAGAGGCTCAAGAGTATCAAGCGGCGTTCCGGGAATTGGAATAAGCGAATTAATCGGAATTGAAGCAACATTTAACTCGGACAGATCAAGAGCCATCTCTATCCTGTCATCCATTGACTCGCCCATACCGATAATGCCGCCTGAGCACACGCTGAGTCCAGCGGCTTGAGCTCTTCTTATGTTAGCAACTTTATCTTCAAATGTATGCGTTGTGCAGATACTCTTAAAGAAGCTTCTTGAAGTCTCAATATTATTGTGATAGCTTCTGACGCCCGCATCATAAAGTCTCTTAAACTGTTCATCCGTAAGGAACCCTAACGACGCGCAAAGTGATATCTTAAGATCTTTATAAAGCCTCTTATATATCTCAATAATCTTCTCAAAGTCTTCTTTAGAAGGGCTGTGTCCCGATATTACAATTGCAAAACGGTTAACGCCTTCATTTTCATTGCTTTTAGCTTCCTGATAGATGGTATCATAATCCAAGAGAGGATATACATCGCAGGTAGTATGATGATGCGCAGACTGCGCGCAAAACTTACAGTTCTCACCGCAGTTGCCACTCTTGCCTGCTATTATGGTACACAGATCAACATTATCCCCCTTAAAATGCTTTCTTACTCTGTCAGCACCCTGCTTCAGCGCATCTAAATCACAGCTCTTAAAAAAAGATAAATCTTCATTTCTCGTAAGTCTCTTGCCTTCCATTATCTCATCGGCAAGCTTCAATAAATCAACAGCCTCACTCATAGTCCTTCCTCTTAAAACCCACAATCACTCTTTAACCGGAATCAGATTGGCTTTATGTAAAGCTGTCTTAAGCCCACATCCAACAACTACACAAACTGCTATCTTTACCATGTCAAATGGCAGAAACGGAATAACACAAAGCCCAAGCGACTCCTTTAATCCCATATGTGTAATCGCCATAAAATACATGGTTCCAAGCACATAACATACCGAAAGTCCAAGCACCATTCCTACTGCGTGTAAATACCATTTACTGACAGGAAAACGCTCAATAAAGAAGCCGGATATTAATGCCATAAATATAAATCCAACCAGGTATCCCCCTGTCGGCCCGACAATCTTCTGAAATCCACCCTCGAAATTAGAGAAGACAGGAAGTCCTACTGCCCCAAGAAGCAAGTAGACTATATATGCAATTGTGCCTTTCACCATTCCGAGCACATACACACACAAGAACACCGCAACGACTGTTAACGATATCGGAACTGGTCCGATTGGTATTGACAGCGGTCCAAGGATGCAGCACACAGCTGCCATAAGGCCGCACATAGTTATAGTTTTGGTAGACATTTTCTTAGAATCCATGATAATCCTCCATTGCGTATAATACTAAGCCAATGGAGATTATAATACTATAAAAAACAATTGTCAACCCGTTTCAATTAACAGGTTGACAATCTACCATACCAGAGTTTTGCGTAATCATTAAATGAATGCTTAAAATCAAAATGCACATAGTCAACATTTGCACCGGCAGACTCTAATAAATGCGCCGCCACCTGTATTGATTATTACTCATCTTTAATCTCTCTCATCAGATAATCCTTGTCATCGTCAATCATCTCGAGCAGGATATCCGCAAATACAGGATCAAATTGCGAGCCTTTACATCTCTCTATCTCCGCTCTAACCTTGTCCTGCGGCATATACTTCCTGTAACTTCTGTTGCTCGTCATGGCATCATATGCGTCGGCAATCGCAATGATTCTGGCCTGTTCAGGAATATCCTCACCCTTCAACCCGTCAGGATATCCGGTTCCGTCGTATCTCTCATGATGCCATCTTGCACCCATGGAGAGCTCAGGCATATTCTTGATATTCTCTAATATTCTTCCGCCAATCTCCGGATGAACCTTAATAAGAGCAAACTCTTCATCAGTAAGCCTGTCAGGCTTGTTAATCACTGCATCCGGAACTCCAATCTTGCCGACATCATGCAAAAGTCCCATCATATATATGGAATCCTGCTTGGACTCGTTGTACCCGTAACGCCTTGCAATCTCCTTGGAATACTCCGCAACTCTTCCCGAATGACCGTTGGTATATGTATCCTTGGCGTCAATAGCCGCTGCAAGTGAGCTTACGACCTGAATAAACAACTGCTCATTCTCATATGTCTTAAGCTTGACCTCACGGTTAAGGTCGCGTTGGAGGCTGACCAATTCTATGGCATTCTTGACACGAAGAACCAGAATACTCGGAATAAACGGCTTTCTTATAAAGTCCATTGCACCGAGCAAAAGTCCCTTGGTCTCCGTCTCTTCATCCTCCTCGGCAGTTAAGAATATAACCGGAATCTCATTGATACCCTTCTGTCTCTTTCTAAGTTCCTTAAGAACCGCAAACCCATCCATATCAGGCATACGAATATCCAAAAGAATTAAATTAGGCGCGGGATTGTTATCAAGGTATTCAAATAACTGAGCACCTGATTTGATAACGACTGACTTGATTCCCTCGTCGTTCAACACTGACCATGCTCTCTTTAGCACGATTGGGTCATCATCTACTATAACAACACTTGTCTCCATCTAATCACTCCAAACGCACATATAGTCAATAATACAACTATATATAAAAAAATGCCTGTTTTCAATAGTTTATCCCGTCAATCACTTCACGGGCCTTGTCATAATCAAGGTCAGATACGAATTTGGCAATCTTTAAAACCGCTGCCCTCATATCATCGCTGCATTTATACTTTTTAATCTCATCAATAGTAGAATCCACCCTGACAAGTTCATAGTCATCCATGGCTTTTTTAAGAGTTTCAAACAGCGACTTAACCTCATAGGCATTATATTCTTTGTAAGCATCCTCATCCTTTGCCGAATACGGTTCAAGATACCGCTTAAGCGCTTTAAGCTTATCAAGGACTCCATGTGTCAGCTCACCTATAGCATCAACATCACCTTTCTTACCAAGCTCCTCAAGCTGATAGAATTCATCGGAAAGCTCCATGGCACCTATCATCCTCAAGGTTGATTTAAGCGCATGAACCTCTATCGTATAATAACTGATATTGCCTTCATCAAGATACTTATTAATCTCTTCACATCTCTCGTCGATTATACTGTAGACATCTCCTAAAAGATTAATGAACATCTTAACTCCGCCGGAATTATATATACCCTTTTTTGTATCAACACCGGGGATATTGATATTTATATCTTCCTCAGTATCTTCACCTGAGCTTACACCGGCTTTAAAACCGTCCGACTCTATAATCTTGTCCTTAGGAAGCCATTTTCTAAGAGCAATAAGCGCCTCATTAAAATGTATAGGCTTAGAGATAAAATCCGAAAAACCGCTCTCATAAAAACGCTTCTTGGCATCTGTGGTTGCACTCGCCGTTAAAGCTATGATAGGAAGGTCTCTGCATTCAACTATATTGCTGCCCCTAATCTCAACAACCGCCTCTATTCCATCCATCACAGGCATCATGTGGTCCATAAATACTACATCATATGACTTCTTGTATATCATATTGACAGCCTCCAATCCGTTAGAAGCAGTCTCAATCTTCATATTAAGTGGCTTTAAGAGCTCTATCATAACCTTCTGATTGATAGGCATATCATCCACCACCAGCACATGCGCAGTCGGAGCGGTAAAAAGCGATACCTTGCCTCCCGATGCTTTAGAATATGATTCCTCTTCAATAAACATTACAAAGCTCTGGCTCGTCAACGGCTTATTAATAATCTCATACGGCTCTGTGCTGTAATTCTCGGTCATCGGATTCTGTAAAAGAGCCACCTTGATATTCACACTGTCATCGGTCTCAATCCTCTTGGCCAACTGGTTGTCATCAGTGACAAGATAATCATAATTGCCGTTTATGATATCGGATTCTCCACCTACCGCATCGGCATTAATGTCTAACCTCTCAATCATCCTTAAAAACGCGCGGTTAGTCATATCATTTGCCAAATGATACGCACCCCTTAAAGTTCTGTCAGAATCTTTAACAATGACAGAGTCATTAGAATTCACCACATCCTGAATTATGGTAAAAAAGAACTCACTTCCCACACCATATTCACTCTTGACATCCAGGGTTCCTCCCATAAGCCCGATTAAATTCTTGCAGATTGCAAGGCCTAATCCGGTTCCTTCGATATCGCGGTTCTTCTTGGTGTCAACCTGTGAAAATGAAGTAAATATCTTCTTGATATCTTCGGATTTAATGCCTCTTCCGCTGTCAGAAACGCTTATATTAAGCGCAATCCTTCCATCATCAGTCTTAGCGGTTGTAACACTTACAAGTATGTAGCCACTGTCCGTGTACTTGCAGGCATTGCCGATAATATTGGTCATTATCTGTGTTATACGCCTTACATCTCCTGATAAGACCATAGGAACATCGGGAGCTATGTCATATATAAGCTCGATTGGTTTGTTGCCAATCCTGCTTAAGAAAATGACGGACAAATCCTTCATAAGCTCATTAAAATCATATTCTTCATTCTCAAGCTCTATCTTGCCCGACTCTATCTTGGAGATATCTAAGATATCATTGATAAGCGAGAGCAGTCTCTCACTTGAATTCTTAATATCCATAACATATTCATCGGAGTTATCCGGCAAATCCTTTCTTAAAAGAACCTCGGTCATTCCTATGATAGCATTCATCGGAGTTCTTATGTCGTGGGACATATTGGACAGAAACACAGACTTGGCCCTGTCCTGTGCCTGTGCTCTTAATGCAGCCATATCTGCCTTCTTCTGCCGTGAGATAACTTCCTTAAAAAGTATGAATAAAATAACCAACGCAACACTGATTACCGTAAACTGAATAAGGCTCGAAATCCTCATGGCAACCTCTATATCCGCATTAGTAATGCGGTGCTTGGATTTTAAACCCTTCTCAGTATATAATCTTACCCATACATTAGTTGAGAAAAACAAAAGAAGCAGCATGATAAGCCACATGATAGTCGACTTGCCAAAACGATTGTCCTTATCCTTGGAGAATATATAAAGATAGTAGAATATGCCAAGGATACTCCATACCGCAAGCATGAAGTATGATTCCATCGATAGAGTGTTGTCCGAAAATACATTGGGAACCAATAGAAATACAAGTACAAGAATCGAGAATACGGCACCTAAAAGTCCCAGAAAATACCTGAACGTAAACCTCTTCTCCACCTTAAATGTGCAGATTGATATATATGCATAGACCACCGCAACCGACAGGGTTGAAACGTCAGCATTCCACGAGATAACCGTCCTTCCGATAAAAGGTGAGATTACCGATATAGCCATGATAAGCATGATAGCCTTGATAGGAACCCCTTCCTCACTAACATGAAAGAATCTCTCAGGAAGAAGCTTATGCTCGGCAACTATTCTTATAACCCTTGCGCCGGCTCTGTAAAACACCAAAGCAGATGAAATCAGGGCTGACATCGTCGCAATAATTAAGAATATCCTGCCTGTATGCCCCATGACGGCCTCAACATTGTAAAAAACAGGCACATCTGTCTCATCATCAAGGTCTCCAATGGATATTATATAAGAATGCCATGAATCAAAACCTGCCGGTGCCGATGAAGCGGCAATAATGACAAGCATGATGTATATAAGCATGGCGCTTATTATTGCAAGTCCCGCATACAAAAATATCTTGTAGGAAGAGAACTTTGATTCACCTACAACATGTGTTACCGTCTCAAATCCCACATAAATCCACGGTGCTATTATTGCGATGCGAAGCACCTGAGCCAATGGAGGATTGTCTTCGGCAAACGGCATCGAAAACGCAAAATCGAAACCATTTGCAGATATAACACATATGAACATAACAACAACTGAGATAAACAGGCAGGCTGCCGCAATACTCCATATATGCTTTGCCAGCTTCCCGTGAAATGCTACAATATATCCAAGAATTACAATCGCCAGAAGTGATACTATAATCTCACCGAAGTATACATCATATTCAGCGATGGTATAAAGATATCCCCATCTTAACTGGTCACCTATTAAATACTTAACCATAAGAGGTATAGCCGTAGAATTGGCACCAATCAGCGATACATAGGCAAGAACGAGACACCATACTGCCAAAAAAGCATGGTCCTCTCCAAGTATAAGTCTCGTATAAGTATATGAGCCCTTGGCATCAGGATACCGTTTCACCATCCTTGAATAATTGGCACATATAATAAGAGCAAAAAGAGTTGCAATAAATAAACCAAGCACAGAGCCTAACGGTCCTGCATCCGGTAAGAACTGTAGTCCGGGCATCATAAAGCAGCCCCAGCCTATAATACCGCCGAGAGCCATCGCCCAGACCGAAAAACCATTAAAAAAATCTAACCCCTTATTAACCTTCATATAATTATTCTCCATAGAATGCAAACACTGTTAGCCTACAATTATGAATATTATAACACATTAAGATATTTTTAACCATAGCATTTTATAATACTAAAAAAGGCGTAAAATGAAAAGTTAAATTCTACCCTTCATATTCAAAGTAGAATTTAGTCT
>CAMVPR010000039.1 GCA_947169385.1 uncultured Lachnospiraceae bacterium
CTCATATCCGCCCTTCTCGGCAGCTTCAATATCCCACTCTACAGTTGTAAGTTCCTTAGTAATCTCCTCATTATCTTCATTGTAAAATGTTATTCCGTCAGCTGTAAGCTTAGCAATCTCCAAATTATCAATAAAGTAAACATCTCTTGTATGCTTTAAGATTGCAGGAACATCTGAAGCAATAAAGTTGCCTTCAGGCGAAGAGCCTACAATCAAAGGGCTGTCTTTACGAACTGCATAGAGTTCACCCGGATGATCCTTAAACAGAACTCCAAGCGCATAAGAACCGCTAATTCTGTGCATTACTCTTACGATAGCCTCGATTGGATTACCCTGATAGTAATGCTCAAGCATGTGTACAACGACCTCAGTATCAGTCTCTGACACGAACTCATATCCTCTGCTCATCATCTTCTCTTTAAGTGGCTGATAATTCTCGATAATACCGTTATGTACAATGCAAATGGTCTTATCCTTGTTAGCATGTGGATGAGCGTTAGTAACACTTGGCTCTCCATGTGTAGCCCATCTTGTATGACCTATACCAATATTACCGGATAGATTGGCTCCATCACCGGTCAAGTCTCTTAAAGCCTGAAGTCTTCCCTTGGCCTTAACTATCTCAATAGTTGATGACTGCCCATCATAGACAGCAACGCCCGCAGAGTCATAACCTCTATACTCTAATTTGGCAAGTCCGTCGAGAAGAATAGGAGCAGCCTCCTTATTACCTACATATCCTACGATACCGCACATAATTACACATCCTTTCTAGTATGCATTTTCGTTAACAAATCCTTTAAACACTGTCAAAAACAGTATCTTTATATCAAAACCAACAGTCCAGTTCTCGATATAATATATATCATGCTCAATTCTAAGCTTGATAGACGTATCACCTCTAAATCCGTTGACCTGCGCCCAACCGGTAATCCCCGGTCTAACCTGGTGCTTAATCATGTACTTAGGAATCTCTTCCTTGTACTGTTCAACGAATTGAGGTCTCTCAGGCCTCGGTCCAATCAGACTCATATCACCCTTCAGTACATTGAAGAACTGTGGCAACTCGTCTATACTTGTACGCCTGATAAACTTACCAATCTTGGTAACTCTAGGGTCGTCCTTGGTTGTCCATCCCTTCTTCTCTTCTTCGGCGGTCTGAACTCTCATCGACCTAAACTTATACATATTGAATTCTTTATTGTGAAGTCCGACTCTGACCTGATTAAATATAACCGGTCCCTTAGATGTAAGCTTAATGAGCAAAGCGACCACGAGCATAACCGGCGAAAACAGAATAATCGCAACTATCGAACCTACAATATCCATCAATCTCTTAACAAGCTTATTAGCCGTATTAGAAAGTGGAACATTCCTTATATTGATTACCGGCAAACCACTAAGGTCCTCAATGTAAGGCTGAGTTGTAATAAAATTATAATAATCCGGAACGAACTTAGTATGAGTTCCGCTCTTCTCGCAAATGCCGACTATACGCTCCAACTTATTATATTCCTTGATATCAAGCGTAATTATCGTCTCGTCCAGGTTGTTCTCGCCCAGATAAGACTCAACCTTATCGATTCCGCCAATCCAAGGGACGCCTCGATAATTGTCTCCCTCTTTCATGTTATCATCAAATATTCCATGCATTCTGTAACCCCACTGAGGGTTAAGCTTAATCCTATCTATATAAGAAGTCGCAGCCGGTGAGAATCCCACCATAACGATGTGCTTAAGGTTCTTACCGCCCTCACGCATCACGGCCAACGCCTTCCTGATAATATTCCTATATAATGTAGTCAGGAAAATATTAATAAAAGCAAAGAATATCATAAGCCATCTTGAATAATCATCAAGCTTAAAGAGGTAGTAGAAGACGAATATAATCATCAAACCTACTGCATTTGCCTTAATGATATTAAACAGCTCATACTTACGACTTAAGAAACGCTTAGGAGCGTAAAGATGAAATAAATAATATAGAATCACATACCCTATAACGATATATAGAAGTGGAGATTTAGTTATTGGGAAAATGTAGTCTTTAAGCGTAAAATAATAGACGCCTATGGTTCCTTCCCTATGCTTTGGGGCAAAGTAAGGAAGCTCAAAACGCGCATAATATGCCAATACGAATGAAACTATTGTAACTATTATATCTAAAACTACATGTAATCCATTTAAATATCGCTGATTCTGCTTAATCATGACATTCCTCTACTAACAATTAATCTAAAACTATCTCGAATTGATATCTATATCCATCTTGCACACAGATATAAACTGGTCATTCAACTCAAGATCATATTCAAGCTTTATCCCTATATAATCTTCCTTAACATCAATATCTACAATATGAGGCATAACTCTCATCTTCATTGCACCAACTGACGTTACATAATCTGAGATATGCTCTACCCCTTTTGAAAACATCATATTAGAGTAAGTCTGCCCTCTTCTTACAACGTTGACAACATCATCAGCAATCTTAATTCTGCTCTTAACAGGCAACTTACTGTCCTCATCAACCTGCTCATATATAATATAATGAGCATCTCCTTTGATATGATATCTTCCGTCAAATGAAAGCTCCATCACAGAACCTTCCTGACCTATATATTCACTTCTGATTGATATATTAACATTATCTGTCATCAGTAACTCTCTATATTAACTAAGCTTGTCATCTTAACATCCATAGGCAAAACCCTGTCTGCAAACTTGATAAAATTATCAACTCCATCGCTCACGAAATTAGCGTAGTGAGCAGGAGATTTAACATCCGTATTGAGAATGCCTTTCTCATCAAGTAATGTCTTAAGAGCTTTAGCAGTCTCATAAGCAGGATTGATAAGGTTGACCTCATCACCCATATATCTTCCTATTGCATTTCTTAAGAGAGGATAATGAGTACACCCTAGTATAAGCGAATCTACCTGATAATCCTTGAGCTCATGAAGATATCTCTGGATGACATCATCGGTGATTCTGTCTTCTAACAATCCCTCTTCAACAAGAGGAACAAACAGTGGACACGCTTTGGAAACCACAGTAATCTGAGGGTCCAACTCCCTTAAGCAAAGGTTATATGATCCACTCTTAACAGTTGCCTCTGTGGCGATAACTCCAACATTCTTAGAGACTGTTGCCTGAGCCGCCGCAACTGCTCCCGGCTTAATAACACCTATAATAGGAATATCAAATTCTTCCTGTAACTCATCAAGCGCAAGAGCCGAAGCAGTATTACACGCAACAACTATCGCCTTGACATTCTTGGTCATAAGGAACCTAACTATCTGTTTGGAATACCTGATGACCGTATCTTTTGATTTGCTACCGTAAGGCACTCTTGCAGTATCACCAAAATACACGAGGCTCTCATATGGAAGCTGCCTCATAATCTCTCTTGCTACAGTAAGACCACCTACACCGGAATCAAAAACACCTATCGCCTGCTGCATAAGTATCTCCTTTATTTAGGTTCTCTCTTCAATGCAAGCTCTATAAGCTCATCTATAAGTACCTTTATCTCTTTGCCCATCTCATTCCACAGCATTGGATACATACTGATTGAAGTGAATCCCGGCAACGTATTAATCTCGTTAAATACAACTCTGTCAGTCTCTCTCTCAAGGAAGAAATCCACCCTTGAAAGTCCAAAACCATCAACAGCACTAAATATCTTAACAGCATATTCTCTAATCTCATCTGCCTTACCTTCAGGCAAATCCGGATTAACGACAGTTTTAGAATCTGCATTGTTGTACTTGGCGTCATAATCATAAAATGCTGCATCAGATGCGGCAAGAATCTCACCGACACAAGAAGCCTCGGCGTGATTGGTAGTACCAAGAACACCGCACTCAATCTCGCGGCCGTTAATAGTCTCCTCAACAAGTATCTTACTGTCATGTTCTTTCGCGATATTTAAGGCGTCAATGAGCTCCTGTCTGTTAGCAGCCTTACTCACTCCCTTAGACGAACCCGCTTGCGAAGGCTTAACAAATACAGGATAAGGAAGAGAAGCTTCAATTCTGTCTAATGTTCCTTCTAAATCTTCTCTAAGCTGATAAGCTCTGACTTCTTCATACTTAGCCTGAGCCACCCCGATATGCTCAACTATAATCTTGGTAAACAACTTATCCATTGACACAGCAGACGCAAGCACTCCACATCCTACGTAAGGAATACCCGCCATCTTAAAGAGACCTTGAATAGTACCATCTTCACCATAAAGCCCGTGAAGAACCGGGAATACAACATCAATCCCAATAGACTCATATGTACCATCTCTATGAAGCACTAATATCTCCTTCTTAGTGGCATCCGGAGAAAACACAGCAGTTCTGTGTCCGTTAACCCAACTGCCATCCTCGATTCTTCCAACATTCTCTACGAAGAGCCACTTGCCTTCCTTAGTGATACCAATAAGAACCTGATCATACTTAGAAGTATCCATATTCTTAATAACAGTGGCAGCCGAAACACAAGAAACGTCGTGTTCTGAAGACTGTCCTCCAAAAATAATCGCAACCTTAGTGCTCATGATAATGCCTCTCTTTCATAAATAACTTAACCGATTTATTATAAGGTAGATATGCTTCATTGTCAAATATTACCGCTCCATCAGGTACATCAAACCGACAGCCCCCTCACCACAGTTAGCCGCAATTGTTGAAGACGCCTTCTGTATAACGATTCTTTCAAATGACATCTTCTCCTCGATACATTTCTTAACATGATCTAACACGTCGTCTTCAACACCCGCATATTCAACCAATATCATACTCTTATCTATGTCGATAAAAGTCTCAAGCATTGAATTAACATACCTTTCAAGTGACCTTTCGGTATCTCCGACTCTGAATCCACCAAGTATCATCTTACTCCTCTTCAGTACCATAATCGGATGAAGCGACAAAGTCTTAGCGACACGATTAACAGTCTTGCCAACCCAACCCTTCTTGCACAGATAATCGGTGTTGTCAACATAGCAACTTGTCCTGACTCGCTTCTTAACCACCTCAAGCTCGTTAATAATCGTCTCTTCATCAGCGCCCTCTCTCGCTCTCTTCGCGGCATGAACAACAATCATACCCATTCCGCCGCTCAAGTGACCTGAATCTATAACAGTTACGCTGTCAAATGTTGACGCAGCCTCAAGAGCCCTCTCATATCCTGCACTTGCGTACTTGGCCATCGTTATGTGTATTACACTGTGAGCATGACTTAACTGTTCAGCAAAGAACGCCTCATATTCCTCAACGCTAGGCGCATCTGTCTGAACCTCCTCTTCCTCATCAACTATATAAGAAAGAACGCTGTCTGCCTCCGCCTCAATGCCGTCAAGGAAATCTCCATTCCTAACATATATATGATAAGGCAGAACGGAAATCTCATAGTAATCGAGCGATGCTTTCGGAAGATCACACACACTGTCAGAGCTAATGATAAGATTCTTCTTAACATCACTCTTAACAACCTCTGCCCTCATCTCATAAGATACATCATTGGTAAACCTAATGAGCTCCTTAGGAAGATGTCTTGCAAGCTCTGCCTCTAACACCTCACCGGTCACAGGCTTAAGTACATATCCTTCAAAGCCTTCTCTTGCATACATTGCTTTAAGCTCGCTTCCTGCATTTGCCGTCAAAGCAATGATAGGAGTCGCCTTGTTATAACCGCCTACCTGTGAGTGAATTGCGTGAAAGCACTCAATACCATCCATCTCAGGCATCAAATGATCCATGAAAATAACATCATACTTCTCGCGTATAGTGCACCTTAACGCTTCCTCTCCGCTGATAGCCGTATCTATCTTGACCTTGGTATCTCTTAAGAGTTTCTCGGCAACCATAAGGTTGGATTCGTTGTCGTCTACTATCAATACTCTTGCATCAGGTGCCTCAAAAATATGCTTAAAATGTTCTCTCTTGGCCATACTCTTCTTGGACTCGACTAAGATGTCTCCAATCTTGTGCTCGTCGGAAATACCCTGAGGTATCCTTATAACAAATACCGAACCCTTGGTATATATACTGTTGACATTGACTTCGCCACCCATAAGATCAACGAATTCCTTAACAATGGCAAGTCCCAATCCCGTACCTTCTATGTAACGATTATTGCCCTCATCAACTCTCTTAAATGCTGTAAAGAGATAAGGAATGCTCTCCTTCTTGATACCAATACCAGTATCAGTCACAGTGAAAATGATGTCGGCTTTGTTGTCCTCTCTCTTAACCCATCTTATATCCAAAGAAACCGAACCTTTCTCGGTATATTTGACGGCGTTGTTAAGAACGTTAATTAATATCTGCTTAATGCGAACCTCATCACCGAAGAGTTCCGAAGGGAGGGTATCATCCGCATCAATCTTAAACTCTAATCCCTTCTCCTTGGCGTTCATCCAAACCATACCGACAACCTCAGACAAAAGATCACCGAGTTTATAAACCACCGGAACAATCTCCATCTTGCCGGATTCTATCTTAGACATATCAAGAATATCGTTGATAGTCGTAAGAAGCATCTTACTCGCCACCTGGATGCTTGCGGCATCCTCGGCTACTTCATCTGTCACAGCCTCTTTGAGTATCATTTCATTAAGTCCGATTATGGTGTTAATCGGAGTTCTGATCTCGTGCGACATACTAGAGAAGAACCTGTTCTGACTGCGATTCAACTCTTCAATCTGTTCAGCCTGAAGCCTTGCGTATTCACTTTCTTTTTCGGAAATGTAGCTTATAGTCCAGCACGCAATAAAGATATAAATACCGACTATAAACATCGATGTAAATGTGTCATCGTAGAACTGCTCATAGGTATGTCCCTGTACATCTATAAGCCCATGATAACTCGTTTCAAAGAATATGCAATTCTCAATAATCAATCCAAGCAGCGCCAATATTCTGTGGTGTTTCTTGGTAACCATGCCAACATAGAGAAATGAAAATGCAAACCAGGGAATCAATCCTCCTCTGATTCCACCCCCATAATAAAATGATACCGGCATCAAAGCAAACAAAACCTCTAAAACGGTAAACAGAATTCCAAAACCGTATTTATTGGTCTTTACAAACACATAAAGACTGAGCGGTGTAAGCACAGTCATTACCGCCTGAACCACACATTCAACTGTATTCTCTTGAATCAGACAGTTACATATAGTACTGGCCAAAAATGCAAGCGACGCAAAAACCGTAAGCACTATGTATCTTCGCTCGTCAAGAGAGCGACTTCTGTCTGATAAAACTGCTATTAAACTCTTAGGCGTCATATAACTCCTCCAGACATCATAAAGCTTCCGATATAGTCTTAACCTTTGACTTATAATGCTCAATCATAGTATCATGATTGTTCTTAATATACTCATAGTCATTTTCTTTAGCAGCCGTCTCTAACTTAAGTGCCTCCTCAAACAAGTCCTCGACACCTATCATCTTAGACGTACTCTTAATTGCGTGAACTACTATTCTGTAGTTGTCGTAGTCCTCATCCTTAAGGAACTTATCACTTGAAGAAATCTTCTCCTTAGATTCCTCGATATATTTCTCAAGAATCGACTTATAAAAGTCCTCGCTTCCGCCACAATACATAATACCTGTTTCGGTGTTGATTCCCGCGACATTAAGCATTGATATAAGGTCTTTAGGTTCCTCTACACCAGTCTCAACAACAGTCTCTTCTTTAGCTTCTGATGAAGCTTCCTCTTGTTCAACATTGTCATAAATTATCTTATCGATAGGTAACACCTTCTTTATCACTCTCTCCAATTCAATCTTGTCTATAGGCTTAGCGACAAATCCGTCAAAACCTTCAGACATAAACATCTCTCTCGCTCCACTTATAGCATTTGCCGTAAGAGCAACCACAGTAAATTTCTTAGAAATCCTCGTCTCCAAGATTCTTAACCTCTTAAGAGTCTCAACACCATCCATATCCGGCATCATATGATCCATGAAAATGATGTCATAATCTTCATCATCACACATATCGATTGCATCCATACCACTTAACGCAGTATCAACTATCATACCATAATCTTTGAAAATACCCTTGGCTACCATAAGGTTCATAGGCTCATCATCCACAACTAAAACCTTGACATCAGGACATGTCATTCGCGTATATAATTCATCATCATAAGTGGCTGCCGACAAAGCTCTGGCAATACTATATGAGTAAAATGGTAAAGTAATCGATGCAATCTTGTCAGAAGGATGCGGAGTAACATCTTCTCTGGTAAACCTAATAATATTAAATTTATCAGAAAGTGCGTTAATCTTCTTTTGGTAGGCTATGTATTCGTCACTTCCCACGAACAAATGCGTCAGGTTGTATTTGTTCATAAGATCCTCTAAATCGGCATAGGATGTAACATTGTAAAGCTTTACTCCAAAACCCTTAACCATACTGTGAATAGTATTCATGTAAAACTCTCTCACCTTAGGGTTGCTGTATTTGTCCATATCAGCGAAGTAAGCTATACATAATTCTGTCTTATCATCAATCATAACCGAAGGAGTAGCGTCGGCTACTTTCTGAGGAAGGCTTACCAAAACTGTCGTACCTTGATCTTTTACACTCTCAATCTTAACAAAGCCGTTCATGAGCCTTGTAAGTCCACACACTACCGAAAGTCCAAGTCCCAGACCACCGGCTCTTCTGTTTCTTGAAGAATTGACCTGATAAAATCTCTCCTTGATATGCTTTAACTCTGAGGCTTCAATACCAATACCGGTATCTTCAACCTCTATCACCAAGTTGACTCCGTATGGTTTAGGAAGTGAATATACATGAACGTAAATACCGCCCTCTTTGGTGAATTTAGCAGAGTTGTCAATTAAGTTTCTGATAATCTTTTTGATTGCGGAACCGTCACCGTATAGCTGTGTTGGAATGCCGGGATCAACATTGATAATCAGCTCCTTGTTGGCCATATCCGCCGACATTCTACGCTCGGTTACCAAATCGTGAACCAGCGAATTAATCATATAGACATCTTCACTCAAGGTAAAATGTCCCGTATCTACCTCTGTATAATCAAGAATATCTCCAACCTGCTCCATAAGGCGATATCCCGCCGTCTGAATAGACATCACATCATTTAGAGTATCCTTGTCCTTGATCTTGTTAACCAGAACAGATGTAATACCGGTTACAGCGTTTATCGGTGTTCTGAATTCATGAGAAATGTTAGTTAAGAAATCTTCAGTTCTTCTGTTGGTCTCCTCTAAATCTCCTATAATCTCGTTATAAAGCTCTCTCTCCTTCTTATTACGTTTTAAAAAGTTAAGAGCCAACACTCCAAACATAAACACTAAAAGCAAATGAAGAAGTGTTCTCGTAACTCCCAATGCGTCGAATTTGACGTGCATATTTATAATCTGAAAAAGATCAAAAAGCATGATTAAATAGTAGTTAATCATTGCCATATAAATAAGCCCCGGAATGTCAACTATTGCAAATATCATCATTACCACTCCGAGAACGGGGGCTAAATCATATACACTTGTAATATGGACTCCGTAGAAGAACATAGCAACCATCATAAGTATCGCGTATATCCATAATCGCATCTTAGTATCAAACATACGAACAAGATAGAATGTCCACGATCCTATAATTCCTGCATACAGAAGAGGGATGATCCATGTCTCCCACGAAAGGAGCACAGTCTCACCCGATAAAACGACACCTAAAATAGTGTAAGATATGAGCGTCGCAAGCTCTGCTGTGTTGTCATTGACTTGGTAAAATTTCCCTTTATTATCCAATATTCTATCCTCATAAACAAAAACATGTGTCCAATTATGTTATACCTACTTAATTACGTCATTCCTGCATAATTATACTATATTTTCAGGTATAAATCAAACTTTCGCCCTACAAAAAGGCACAGCGGAATAATCCACGCTGTGCCTTTTTTTTATATATGTACAAGGAAGAAATCTAGCTGTTTTAGAATCCCATCCATCCGGGGCCACCCATGTTACCGGGAATACCCATGTCCCCGGGACCACCAAATCCACCAGAGGTATTAACACCACCAGTTGCGGTAGCCGAAATAGAACCTGAAGTCAGAGTATAACTCGTACCCGACTGAATTCCGGATGAAGATACAAATACATAACTTGATGTCTTAGGTACGGTAAATGTTGTTCCATCGCTTACAGTAACATTTGAATTGGCGCTTAAACTTGTACTAAACACTACAAAACTCTGCCCGGTAGTTACATTTGGCGCAACCGACATATCTGAAGACCCTGCAGTTGCAATCACTGTTCCTCCTGTAATGCTAAATGTACAATTCTGCTCTCCTATGTCAAATGCTGCATTTCCACCATTAGAAGGTCCGAACACCTTAGTTGTACCTCCGCTTATATAAAGACTTCCGTTAGAGTCGAGACCATCACCCTCAGAATTAACTGTAACTTCTCCACCTTTGATGTTCAATTCGTAGTTATATATCTGTCCGTTATAATATGCAGTTGAACTCATCGCCGAGCCTTCGCTGTCCACCTGGGTTGCAAGACCGCCGGAAGCATTCATACCATCATCCGTTGCAGTAACATTTACATTGCCACCAATTATATTAATACTCATCGACTCCACGCCTTCGTAACTGTTATTCACCGTTACATCGCCCGCATTAACAGTGAGTTTGACCTCCGCATGAATACCGTCATCAGACGAGCTGATATTAATAGTTCCGCCGTTAATCGTCATAGTTCCGTTAGAATGTATTGCGTCATCGGCGTACTCATCACCTGAACGGTTGTTGGTGATATTTGCCTTGGTTGTATCTATGGTTATATTGCCACTGTTTATGGTTATATCAGTGCCCGCTTTGATTCCCTTATGACTTCCGTAATCAATGGTTCTTCCGTCCGCTTCATAGGTTGTGCTTGTCACAGCACCGGTTACAATATCTACTGTCGCATCATCTATTGTTACAGTTCCAAATCCCACTTCATATCTTGTGTCCTCAAAGAGCTTATAGGATGCGCTGATTCCGTCACCGTCTTTGGTCTTGATTACTATCTTGCCGCCTTTTATATTAACCTTGGTATTAGTTGTCGTTGATGAATCGTAAGTATAAGTACTTGTGTCAAATGTTACATCATCCTCGTCATAAGTGGTTTTGATACCATCATTTACGGAATAAATTGTCAGGTTGGCATTGTTAAGGTTAATCTCATTCTTGGCTGCAATACCTTTGCCGGCAACATATTCAGATGTAGTTCCAATAATGATTGTTGTATCGGTAATATTAAGTATATTCTTGGCCTTAATACCATTGCCGTGGCTTGATGTAATATTAAGCGTTCCGCTGCCGCTTATATTAAGTGTACCATTCTTGCCGGCGCAGATTCCATTTGGCTCATCCGCATCCGATGATGCGAGTGGACTTGTATCAGTCAAGGTAGATGCAGTTCCTTCAGGAACTATTATATTGACATCAAGCCCTTTTGAAATGTCAATCAACCCCTCGTCCGGATCAAGAGAATCACTCTTGATAGTGACATTGTTAAGGGTTATGTTGGCATTTGACTTAATTGAAATCTTCTTATATGTTCCCGATATTGTATAATCTCCACTCTCGGTAATCTTTAACACGCCTTTGACACTTATCTCATATCCGTCGCCACTTGTGGCCTCGCTGTCTGTAGCATTCCTTGTTATGGTTCCGGCGGTTGATTTAGTTTCTGTTGCTTCTGTTACAGTTACTTCTTCAGTTGCCTTCGTAGCTTCAGAGCTTTCGGTTGACGTTGAATCCGCTTCGCTCGTTGTCTGATTAGAAGAAGTTGTCTCTTTCGCATCACTGCTTATAGTGTACTGGTAGGTTTTAGCTTTCTTAATTGTTGAAGATTTTTTTAGGATTTTATTCGTAATCTTCTTGGAAGTTTTAACCGCGTATATGGTAAGCGTCTTAGTTGTTGTTATAGTTAATGTCTTGCTCTTCTTGGACTTGATGACCTTAGAAGTAGTTAGTTTACCATTCAATGAGTAGTATACCTTATAACCTTTTTTAGCGGTTATCTTTATCGATACCGAATCAGAATATGTTCCTGCTGCTTTGCTTATTGTATAACCCTTTTTGCTTACCTTTGCAGATGCATTTGAAAATGTCGGTTGAAATGAAAGCATTACAGCAATTGCCATAATCAACGCTGTTATTCTCTTTAGTTTTCTCATAGTCGTATCCTCCTTATGTGTTGTTCATCGCCATTATCGTAGCGGAGCACAGTGTGCTCCACATATGGCGAACGATGTTCGCCGCTACGAGTTGTATACAATTGTCATTCTGAGCGTAGCGGAGCACAGTGTGCTCCACATATGGCGAACGATGTTCGCCGCTACGGGTTGTATACAATTGTCATTCTGAGCGTAGCGAAGAATCTTTATATTTATAATTACGAAGACAGACTAAATAAAAAAAGGGTCACGATTATAAAAAATCGTGACCAATGTGTGAACAATTATCAAATGCTTTTGGCTTCATCTTCCTGCTTCTTTAAATTCTTGATAACAATAAGTTCCTGATTATAAATATGCTGCCTCATTGTCTCCTTGGCGGTATCAACATCCCCCGATATAATACTATCCATAATGGTTCTGTGCTCGGTAACCAATTTCTCATGATAATCAAAATCCTTGATGTACTCAATTCTGTATCGATACATCTGCTCTCTTAAATTATTGACCATCTGCAGAAGTCTCTTGTTCTTGGTTGCATCAAATATAACATCATGAAATGCTACATCCTTCTCTGCAATCATCTTAAGATCTTTCTTCTTGATTGCATTTTCAAATTCATCCTCTGCATCCTTAAGAGTCTTCTTCTCAAGCTCAGTAATCCTCTCACATGCAAGCTTAGCGGCAAACTCTTCAAGCTCACACCTCACCTCTAACACATCTTTTAAGTCGCTCACCGTAATACTCGCAACCTGAGCGCCACGCCTCGGAACCATGATTACCAAGCCTTCAAGCTCAAGCTTTCTGATTGCCTCTCTAACAGGAGTTCTGCTGACTCCTAAACGGTCAGCCAAAGTCACCTCCATAAGTCTCTCTCCAGGGAGAAACTCTCCCGTTAATATAGCCTGCCTTAAAGTGTTAAACACAACATCTCTAAGCGGTAAATAATCATCAACTTTTAACTTAAGATTATCATAAGCCATATCATGCCCTCCTTTTTAGTTATTAACATTAACCGGTACAACCGTGTAAACTCTTTTAGCAATTCCGCTACTGTATATTACCTTGTTAGCTTTATCAGCCTTGTCTTTATCGTCAAATATTCCAAATACAGTCGGACCGCTGCCGCTCATAAGAGAGTTCAGTGCGCCCTCGTCTATCATCATCTGCTTAATCTTATCTATCTCGGGATGCATATTAACGGTAACCTTCTCAAGCACATTGCCGAGCCTGTCCGTAATAGCATGTAAATCCCCGCCTTCTAAACCTTTAATAATACCTGCGATATCAGGATGTTCATCAATTCCCTCGTTGTCTATATGCTCGTATACATACTTGGTTGAAACTGAAACCGGCGGTTTAGCTATAACGATATAGCAATCCGGCATCGGTGCTAATCTTGTAAGTTCCTCGCCGATCCCCTCAGAAAGTGCAGTTCCTCTCATAATACAGTAAGGAACATCAGCGCCTAAGGTCACACCTCTATCCATAAGTTCTTTAGTACTTAACTTAAGATTGAACAACCTATTAATTCCGTAAAGAGCAGCCGCGCAATCAGAACTTCCTCCGGCCATACCTGCAGCAACCGGGATGTGCTTCTCAAGGTATATATCAACACCTTTCTTGACATCAAACTCCTCCATAAGAAGTCTCGCCGCCTTAACAACAAGATTATTGTCATTAACCGGTAGGAAATCAAGATTGGTTGTGAGTCTTATGCCCTCTTCATCACTCTTCGTTATCGTTAATTTATCAAACAGCCTTACCGACTGCATAACCATTGATACTAAGTGATAGCCGTCTTCTCTGACGCCCACAACATCAAGTCCTAAGTTAATCTTGCCGTACGCTCTTAAGTTAATACTATCCAATATAATCACAACCTTCTTTGATTATACAACTGCATCCCACACGCCTTTGTATACAATAATCATCTATTGATTATTGTATACAATTATAAAGATAAAATCAAGGACAAAAGAGGATATTTAAGCACAAAAAACCAGGGTGACTCACCACCCTGGAGTTTATATCATTTATCCTATTCAATATTATATCTCAACAATCCATCCTTCAGGAGCTTCAATTCTGCCCATCTGGATACCCGTCAATGTATCGTAAAGCTTCTTAAGAGTAGGTCCCATCTCATCCATACCTGTAGGGAACTCAATATCAGTTCCGTGATCGTTAATCTTACCAACTGGTGAGATAACTGCAGCAGTACCGCAAAGTCCGCACTCTGCAAAGTCCTTAACCTCACTAAACTCAACCTCTCTCTCTTCAACCTGCATATCAAGATAATGCTCTGCAACATAAAGGATAGAGCGACGGGTAATTGAAGGTAAGATACTGTTAGACTTAGGTGTAACAAGCTTGCCATCCTTAGTGATGAAAATGAAGTTAGCACCACCGGTCTCCTCAACCTTGGTTCTTGTAGCTGCATCAAGATACATATTCTCAGCAAATCCCTTATCATGAGCATCAACAATTGCATGAAGGCTCATTGCGTAGTTAAGACCTGCCTTGATGTGTCCTGTTCCATGAGGTGCAGCTCTGTCGAAATCTGAAACTCTGATGTAGATTGGCTTAGCACCACCCTTAAAGTAAGGTCCTACAGGAGTTCCGAAAATTCTAAACTGATATTCCGCAGCAGGCTTAACACCGATAACAGCGTTGCTTCCAAACATATATGGTCTGAGATACAAAGTTGCGCCTGAACCATACGGAGGTACGTAAGCCTCATTAGCCTTAACTACCTTCTTAACAGCCTCGACCCACTTGCCTTCAGGAAATACAGGCATCTCAAGTCTCTTACATGTATCAGCCATACGACTTGCATTAAGGTCAGGTCTAAAAATAACTGTTCTGCCATCTTCTGTCTCGTATGCCTTAAGTCCCTCGAAACAGGTCTGCGCATACTGAAGAACACAGGCACACTCACTGATGGTGACAGTATCGTCATCAATCAATGCACCTTCATCCCACTTGCCGTCCTTAAAATTAGATACGAATCTCTTGTCGGTCTTAATATAACCAAAACCGATATTACCCCAGTCGATATCTTTCTTCTCCATATCTCATTACTTCCTTTCTGTGATTAGAATATGCCTCTCGCATAAACACATATATAATCTTACTACTCTAAATAAAATGCGTCAAGAGTGAGTATCAAAAAGTGATATAGGCTAAGTAACTAGAAACCTTCTCTCTTTCTGTGTTTCCTCATCTCTATACGCTTCTTGGCTCCTTCATACTCTGCCTTATAGCCTTCTGTCTCCGGATCAAGACCATAAGGAACAGGGATTGACTTGCCCGCCTCATCAATACAAACCTCAGTGAAATACGCCCTATTGATAGGGTATCTCATTCCTGTCTCCTTCTCTTCGATGTAGACATCAACCCTTACTTCCATTGAACTCCTGCCGACATATGTTACTCGCGACTCGACCACAACTATATCGTTGATGTAGGCACCTCTCTTAAACACAAGATTATCTATGGCGGCAGTAGTCACCTGAATACCTGCATGTCTTATTGCAGCAATGCCGGCCACCTCATCCATCCACTGTAATAGTCTTCCGCCAAAAAGTCTTCCGACCCCGTTGATATCCTCATACTGTATGCATTTCATCCACTCCGTCTTGGAGTCTTCTACCTTCTTTAATCCCTTTTCGTATTCCATAATTCCTCCACAAAACCAAAAAGATAGAAAGATTATAACACACATTTACCTTAAACAAAAGAAAAACACCAACTAATTTAATATAGTCGGTGTTTTTTTTAGGAGTATACTACCATCCAAGATCCATAAGCCAGTTGTTTAGATGTCTCTCTCTGTCCTTATCATTTTCTTCATTGTTGTTGTAAAATTCGCCTTCAATATTGCCATCCACAATGTAGAGCACTCTAGAGCACTTAGCAGCCACCTTTGAATCATGTGTTACCATCATAATCGTTGTGCCTTCTTTATTAATCTTAACGAGTTCGTTCATAACTTCATTGGAATTGGCACGATTTAATGCACCTGTCGGCTCATCCGCAAAGAGTAGTGAAGGCTTGTTGATAAGACTTCTGCAAATGCAGGCACGCTGAAGCTGCCCTCCGGACACTTCATTTATATCATTATCTGCAGCCTCAATGATACCTAGTTTTCTCATAAGGCTCTCTCCAAACTCTGTAACCTCTTTTCGAGATCTCTTAAGTTTCTTGCTCTGGAGTCCCGGTAGAAGAATGTTGTCTAGGATTGTCAGGTTCTTCATCATAAACATCTGCTGGAAGATAAATCCCATCTCGTCGAGTCTGATATCAGAAAGCTCGTTCTTCTTGATTTTGGTGATATCCTTCCCCTTAAAATTAACCGTGCCGCTCGTAGCTTCATCCATTCCTGAAACGCTGTAAAGCAGTGTTGACTTTCCGGATGCAGATGGTCCCATAATCGCAACCATCTCTCCTTCATCGACCTTAAAACTAACATTTTTAAGTACATTATTTTGCCTCTTGTCTGTAACATATGTCTTACATAAATCCTTAACATCCAATACTGTTGCCATAATTGATTCTCCTTTACTTTAAAATATGTTGAACTTCTTACTCTATACTTGCAGTGTCTCTTGCCTTAACCTTACCGGTATAAAGCGATGTTATCCACGCTATCAATCCGGTAATTAACACTATCAATACCGGATATTTAGCAAGTGATGATAAGTTATATACCCAATCAACCGATACTGCACCCATAATTTTAAATATAGCTCCACCTGCCAAATCCGTTACCGGAATAGAAACAGCCATCGCGAGCACCGAAGCTGTCACGCTAAGAGCTACAAACCTAAACACCTGCCATTTTATAACCTCTGTATCCCTAAAGCCCATAGCTTTAAGTATGGCTATCTGCCTGGTTTCCTTTGCTATAAAGCTTCTTTCCATCATTATGGTTACAAGAATTACTACTATAACCGTAACCGCCATAAGTAATAGTTCAACCGCCTTCATAGCATCCAAGGCACCCATGTTATTCACGGCAAATTCACGTCCATCCTCTACCTTATTGCTGTTGAATTTATCTTTTATTTTCGCCTTTCTGCTCTGAACTTCATCCCATGAAGGATTATCTGTAAATGCTATCTGATTACAGATGCTGCCTGTATAATGTGTAAGTGACGTAGGAGCATCGTCATATATTCTTATCAGAGCTCCAAGTCCGTTCATACTTTGGAACACTCCGGTCACAATACATTTCTCTTTGGTTCCGTCATAATCAATCTCAATAGTATCACCGATTTTTAATCCGAATTCTTCTTCTACAAAACGCGTAATAGCTATCTCATTTTTATTCTTGGGAGCACTCCCTTCCATAATGTCGTATTCTCCATATCTATCGCCCACAATCTGGATAAACGAATAGTTATACTCTTTATCGTTAAATGTAAAATTATATGAAAATATCGTATCATTAAATACCCGTGCAGGCATTCCTTCTTCTTTAAGCCTATCAGCTACCAGCTTAAGGTAATCCTCATATATCTCCTTGCCATGCTCAAACTGTGAGAAATAAAATACCGTTAATTCTTTTCTGTCTCTTATATCAGAATCTTTTAAATCCTCAGGATACTTATCAATCAGACTATCTATATCAAGTACCCATGAATCTTCTCTATCAAGATACAGGTCTGAAGGATGGCTCATTAAAGGAGCAAATGTCGGGCTGTCAAGAGTTGCCGTAAAGTTGGAAAGCACAAGCAGGAACAATGTGCATATGCCAAACGAAATAATTATATTAGCATATCTCTTAGGATTGCTGATTATATCATTTACAGATAAATAAGAACAATTCTTAAAGTGACTTCTGCTTATCCTTAGTCCTCTCTTCTTCTTAAATCTCTCTCCTGTCTCACCGCTTCTTATAGCATCTACCGGAGTCATCTTCTTAACCTTTCCGGTAGAGAAAAAAGCCATCCACATAATTATTGCAAATACTAATATAGCTCCGACTATATTAACAAGATTGCCATAAGAATTGCCTAAGACCATATTTTCTGACACGCTCTTCATAAGAAATTCTCCAAAGGGATAACTTATCAAAAGTCCGATTACAGCGCCCAAAAGAGACATTGCAATATACTTAACAAGATAAAGGGTTCTTATCTTAAAATTCCTTATTCCTATCGCTTTCATAACTCCGATTTCCCTAAAGTCATCCTGAATGGTGAAACCAATAGAGAATTTAAGTATTACAAATGATACTATAATGAGACATATGCTTAAGATTACTATTATAAATGCCACCATAAGTTCTACCAATCTTGTAAGCGTAAGCACACTTTTAGGATAACCGCCTTGATTCCCCTCTATGTCTAAAGTTTCACTGCTAAGTGCTTCTATATCAGAGGATTTGATATACACACATTGACTTGTCTTACTTTCAGCATCAGCCAAGTCAAAGAATTCCTGTGCATCAGCACCATTCATATAGAACCTGTATCCACCCGATATCTCTGAGCCCAAAACTGCATCCTTTAGAGGTCCGTCTACAATATATTCTCTGTCTTTATTACCAAGCTTTAGATATATCTTATCTCCATCCTTTACATCAAACTTATTCATAAACTTCTTGGACAGATATATGTGCCCCTTTTTTATATCCGTTATTACATTATTGTCTTTATCAAAAAGCTTAATGTATGTACTTTCAGGAGACTCAATCATAATCGACCCGTTCCAGTCAAGCTTTTCGCCTGCTTCATTTTTAACATATTCATCATAGGCAAAATAGGTATCATACTCATATGCTTCAACCGACTTGGCTTCATCCAATACCTTCCTCATCTGAGAATCATCTTTACCTGCATTAAACATGTAAATGTAGTCAGACATATCAGAAAGCGCCTGCTCATAAAAATAGTTCATACCATTTATAACTGATATGACGTTATTAAGGCCACTTGCCACAAAGGTTGATGCAAGGATGATAAAGAGAAAAAGTATTATATTCATTGTCTTGCTTCTCATTAAATCCTTCTTTAAGATTTTAAAAAACATATATATCCATCCCTTCTAAAGTATTGTTATCAGCAAGAATAAAAGCACCTGACCGATACACTTTATCTTATGATGATATGATATTAAATAAATTATTAAATAATCCTTAAATAAAAAAAGAGTCCATAAAAATATATGTACTCTTTTGTGATACTAGGCTTTTTTGACAACCAGAGTCACATTAAAAGTGTCCTCGATAACATTTGCAAAAACATCCCCATCCATCTTAAGCATGAGTTGCTTAACAATATATAAGCCTAAACCGTTGCCGCTGATATTCGCAGTATTGCTTCCCCTATAAAAAGAATCAAAAATACTGGACAACTCGCTTTGCTCCAACGAGCATCCGGTGTTGGTAACTGTAATCAACTTACAGTCCTCTTCCTCGTCAAATGAAATACTTATCTTCTTGCCGTCTCCGTATTTAATAGCATTCTCCATAAGGTTCTGCAACGATTCAATCAACCTGTCCGGATCAGCTAAAAGCAGAGCATTGTCGTACTCCCTAACAGCAAACTCAGTATGAATGACACTAAGCTTATCCTTATAGTATGCGGCAACGCCTTCAATTATTGATTGCAGATATACTGTTTTGATATTAACTTCAAGCTTAATAAAATCTTCTCTTGACATATTATATATCTCATCAACATACCTCTTTATCTCATCCGTCTTTAAAAGGATTCCGTCTAAGGCTTGCTGTTTTTTCTCTTCGGTATCATATATATCATCCGACAATGCCTTGGCATAAAGCTTAATTGCAGAGAGAGGAGTCTTAATATCGTGAGAGAGTGATAAAAGCATGGTCTTCTTTTCTTTTTGATATTCCAGATTCTTGGCCTTACTGTCTTCTAAGTTCTCGCGAAGCATATCCATTCCCCACAAGAACTTCCCGAAGAATCTGCTCTTTTCAGCTTTGATTGGATTGGAAAGATTGCCCTTGGCAAGTTCCTCGGTTAGTGATGTCATTTTATCAAACGGACCAATGACTTTAAGACCTAAATACAACAAAACCAGTACAGTAATAATCATTGATAACAATAAACCTGTATTCATAAGGTCAAGAGGTTTAGTATTGTTACCGGCACTATATTCAATTCTGTACAAATGATTATTCACTTCTTCTACAGCATAATCATTATTGCATATCTCATCAGGGTCATATTCACTCACCCTTAGTATGGTTTCAAACCGTGACAAATCTATATTGCTAATATCTTCATGCTCAAGAAGCTTAGCAACTCTTTTAATCTCCACCCGGTAAAAATTGATTGATTCTTTTGCCGTAAATGAATATATAAGATTCAAGGATATTATAATTAGAATCTCTGCTATGATAATAAGCGCTGATGCTTTTTTAAATCTGTTCAATATTCCTGTCCCCTGTAATATTTACTCAAATCTATAACCCACACCCCAAACAGTGATTATATGCTCGGGCTTTTTAGGGTCAGATTCTATCTTCTCTCTTAGCCACTTAATATGAACTGTAAGAGTCTGTATCTCTGACTCACTGTCGCTTCCCCAAACCGTGTTAAAAAGGTAATCCTTCTTGAGCGTTACGCCCTTATTCTCTATCAAGAGTTTTAACAGTTCAAACTCTTTAGAAGTCACTTCGACATCTTTATCATTAACGCTTAGTGTCTGGCTAACCGTATTGAGCTTTAGATTGCCTTCTATCATTATATCTTGTGCATACTTTCTCTTGAATATCCCGTTAATCTTCGCAAGTAATATATCTATATCATACGGCTTCTCAATGTAGTCATCCGCGCCAAGATTAAGGCCCTTCAGCTTGTCATCTTTATCTGTCTTGGCAGATGCAATAAGAATGTGTGCGTTGGAATTCTCTCGAATCTTAGAACACACATAAAAGCCATCAACCTCAGGTAACATAAGATCTAAGATAACCAACTTAGCACCGTAGCTCTCGAAAAGCTTTATTGCTTTCTCTCCGCTATCCGCAATCGAGACAATGTAGTTATTCGCCCTCAAGAAATCAGACAACACTCCACTTATCTCTTTGTTATCTTCAACAATCAAAACATCTAACATATTACACCCCGAAATATATATTATCGTAAACTAATATTGTTACATTCTACAAAACTATCATCATTTCTCCATACATTTTTTGAACTTAGCTTTCTTAGAAGCTTGTGCTATACAGGCTTCAACTGTATCACACTCCACGCGATTAATTATTCTTATATCATTCTCCAATCTAAGTAAAGTATACTTACCATCTTTAGTTATTATTATGTATCTTCTAACATAATGCACCTCACAGGACCCGGGATATTCAGAAGGATACCGGAACACCTCAAATCCATTCTTATAATTACTGTACATAACAACCTTTCCACCATCATATTCTTCCGGCGGAACATAATCTCTAGTATATCTCAATAAAGAAAACATTTCTGATATCAAATACCATAAGTCAAAATCAAGAAGTCCAATAAGAGCGAGCCATTTAACTTTAGAACACAAGAAACCTATAATAACAAGAATGCCTCCGACAGCAGGAACTCCCGACACATATCGGCCTTGCTTTTTACTCGATATTCTCGCACCAATCGTAATTGCCCACGCCATCACACCAAGTGTAACTAGAACTACACACACAATATTATCTATTATAAATTGTAATATCATTTATATTACCCCTTTATGATTCTTCGCTTAACAAAGTCATGACTATACCCATTAAAAACAAGTATAAAACAATACGCATAATATAACAAGTAGTCATATTATGCGTAATATTAACAATTCCCTGTGTAAACATAATCAAGTTCCTCTCTTGCAACATCTGCAAGGTGGTAAATCAACTCAACACTCGTAGCTTCTCTATCTGTCATGTAAAATGTTGGAAAAAACCTCGAAATGTGAAGTGGAATAGTCTTGTCGATACTTGCAATCCAAGAACTAAGTTCTCTCATCTCCTCTTCAGTATCATTTGCATTAGGAATGATGAGAGTGGTAATCTCTATGTGACATGACTTTTACGCCTCAACAATAAAATCCATAACCATTCTTCGATTACCTTTTATAACATCGGTATAATAACTATCGGTAAATCCTTTCAAGTCAATATTCATCGCATCAATAAACGGAGCAATCTCCCTTAATATAGAAATGCTTGCATTTCCACTTGTAACAAGCACATTCTTCATCCCGTTTGCATGAACCAGCTTAGCCGTATCCCTGACAAGCTCATATCCGACAAGCGGTTCATTATAGGTAAATGCTACTCCTATATTGCCTTGGCTCTCATATCTCTTAGCGATACTTGCAATCTCTTGAGGTGAATAGTATTCAGCTCTATTCTTATATGAAAATGCTACATCTGACCATGAAATCTCATGATTCTGACAAAACGGGCATCTAAGACTACACCCATAACTTCCAACCGAAAGAATCATACTTTCAGGATAAAAACGTTTGAGAGGCTTCTTCTCTATGGGATCAAGTGCTATAGATGTAAGTTTCCCGTAATTATCTGCGACTACCACTCCATCCTTAACTGTTCTTGCTCCACAAAAACCAAGCTTCCCATCTTCAATATCACATTTTCTAAAACACACATGACATTTCATAATTAATCCTCATTTACTATTAAAGCTCTTCGACTAACAAAGTTATTACAAAAAAGAAGGTTGTACATATGGTTCTGAGGAGCACAGCAAAACAACACCGTGTCATCCTGAGGAGCGTAGCGACGAAAGATCTTAAAAGATTCTTCGCTTATGCGAAGTCACGACAGGGTTATTCAAAAATGACAAACAACCCACAGGGTCGTATCCTGTGGGTTGTGTCTATGCATATTCAGTCCAATCCTTCTATATGATTCTTGAACTCATCAACTGTCATTCCTGCTCTTTTAGCAGCTTCTTCAAGAGACAAAACTCTATCATTTACCAAATCCACAAATATGCGGATTCTTTCTTCTGATCTACCCTGTTCCAAGCCACGCTCTAGACCCTGCTCTATTCCAAGCTCCAGGCCCTGCTCCATGCCTTGCTCCAAGCCACGCTCCAAGCCCTGCTCTATTCCACGATTCAATATCTCTTTCGCCTCAGTCATTATTACATGTCCACCCATAATATCACCCATCCTTTTACTAATGGCATCTCTTCTACATACTTAATCCAATCCTTCTATATGGTTCTTGAACTCATCAACTGTCATTCCTGCTCTTTTAGCAGCTTCTTCAAGAGACA